>CBDTTY010000037.1:0-16673 GCA_965363875.1 uncultured Anaerolineales bacterium | reverse complement strand
TTTCGCGCACTTCCTTGAAACTATGTGTGTATTCAAATTTGAAGGAGGTTAGCGATGTTTACAAAATGGACGAGGATCATTCTGGTGACCGCTGCTCTTACTTTGGGATTAGTAGGAGTTGCCTATGCCGAAGGTGATACACCGGACAGCCAGACCCGAGTTGCAGGGGTAATTCTCAACGTGGATTTCCCTGGAAATACGTTCGCTGTGCGCACGCTCAGCGGAACCGATGTGCATGTGCATGTCACGGGTAGTACCGAGTATCGCAGCCGCGACGGCGCTGTTCAAGAGTTTGAAGATTTGGTTGTTGACATGCGCACCATCGTCGTAGGCCAGGAGCGTGGTGATGGGACGATAAACGCCTCAGTAGTATTCGCGACCACTCCCGAAGAGTTGCCCGACGTTATGCGCTTGAAGGGCGAGGTTAGCGATGTAGGTGATAGCTACTTTACACTCCTCGCGGAGGATGGGCGCAGTCTGACAATCAACGTCAATGAGCGCACCCGCTTCCGCAGCCGTAATGGGGAAGTGGCTACACTGGGCGATCTCAAGCCTGATATGACTGCCCTCGTAGCTGCCGTGGATACGGAAGATAACGGCATAGTCGCCCTCGTTGTGGCGGCAGGGACTCCCGGTGGAGATATCCGCGATCGCATTTTCCGCACCACAGGTGAGATCACGGGGGTTGTCCCTGGACAGGAGACCTTCACCGTTCAATCAAATGAAGGCGAAAGCATCACGTTCGTCACCGGTGAGCGGACGAAATTCAGGAGCCGTGATGGGTCGGTAACCGGGATCCATGATCTTAAGCGGGGGATGCTCAGCATGGTGGGCGCGATTAAGTTGGAAGATGGCACCAATCAAGCTCTGCTCGTGCTGGCCGGAAATCCTGACGACCGCCCAGAGCGCCCCAATGTCGTCAGCGCTTCCGGGAAGATTATCTCGCTTGGGGGAAACTCCCTTACGATCGAGACCCGTTCCGGAGAGCAGAAGAGTTTTTCCGTGGATGGTTCGACCAAATACAAATCTCGAGATGGAAGTGTAAGTAGCTTCGGTGATCTTGAGGTGGGAATGGCCGCAATCGTCGTGGGAAGGGATCTCGGCAATGGCGAATTGCTCGCCGTAGCTGTGGGCGCGGGCAATATTCCGGCAGAGAGGCCTGAGCGGATGGGCGATGTTCACCCGGAGGCGCTGCGGGATCGTCCCCCGGTCTCGCAGACGGGTTAGTGCTAAAACCCTAGTCCGGCTTTGCGCACCTTGTTATTGCGAGGATCCTGTGGGTGCAGACCCACAGGATCTTCTTTTTAGGGTGAGAGATGTGCTGTAAAAAACTATGGATTCAGATGCATGAACCATTGGGCTTGTTTATGGCATCACGAATAAAAACCAGGGTCGGGGGAAAGGGTTTCCCCTAGACCTTCTTCCAGACCTCCATGATATGCAGTGCGTCAACATCCATATCTTGTGGGCTTTCGCACAGGACCCGCCCCCCGCAATTAAATGCGTTGAGCGCCCGGAGTAGAGCATCGAGATTGAAATCCGAATCTTTTAGCATCAGGTGATTTTTTTCACCCTTTGGCCCGAACTCGATACCAGAAAGGTGGCAGTGGAGGTGTGTGAGAGCCTGCTTCCCAAGGTAGTCCTCATAGCGCTCAAGAATTTCTACCCATTCAGCGTATGAATTGATAGAGCCGTCACCTGCACGTGCGTGCAGGTGAGCAAAATCAAGACAGGGCTCGACGCCTTCGATCTCTTTCGATAACACGAGCGTGTCATCGAGTGACCCTAACAGGGCGCCCTTACCCATCGTCTCAGGCCGCAGCACAACCAGATTCCCCTGATTGCGCAGTTCATCTACACAATCCCGCAGCCTCTGGATTGCTAGGGGCAAGACATCCTCGGGAGGTTGACCGAAGTAGGAGCCGGGGTGAAAAACGATATCCGTCGCTCCAGCGAGGTTCCCATAGAAGGCGGCATCCATCAGACGCTTCCGACCCTTTGGCCACTCCTCCTTATCGGCATTTAAGTTAATGTAGTATGGCGCGTGTACGCTGAGGTGCATTCCTAATTCGTCAGCGGTTTTTTTAATTGCCGCGCAAGTTTTCTCAGAAACTCTCACAGAGCGGACCCATCCAATTTCGAACGCAAGGAGTCCAAGCGTAGCTAGATGACGGATCGTGCCGATGGTTCCTCCAGGTTTCTTGGGAGTAGAGCGGGGCGTTCCGACGGTTCCAAATACAAAATCTGTAAATGCCAAGTTATCCATCCTTAATTGATCTTAAGTGAGTCGGCAGACAGTGGGTGATTATGGTTCCAATTGGATGCATGGAAACCAGGAAGTTTCTTTTACGGGAAGGATGTCCTTCCGCTTGAGGGGTAAATTACTCGCTTTCTTTACGGAGTGATCCGGTTTTCGGAGTTTGCTCGCGCGGTATGGAGAAACTGAATGTGCTCCCCTCATCCTCCTTGCTTGTAACCCAAATCCGACCCCCGTGCTGCTCGACGACTGTTTTAGCGAGAGCAAGACCGAGCCCCGTACCATCGATTGGATTATTTGGATCCATTACCGTAACCCGCCCACGGAAGAGGTGATCGAATACGCGGGGTATTTCGTCCTCGGGGATGCCCGGCCCGTCATCGATTACGCTGATAATTACCTCATCCCCATCCCAGCGAACCTTTATCTCGATCCGTGCTTCATCCCCACAGTATTTTATCGAGTTGCTCAGGAGATTCGACATGACTGAGCTCAAGCGGTTAGCGTGGCCCACGATCAACAGCGATTCGTCGGGCGGTTCGTAAATTACCGTTTGTTTATTTTCATCGAAGAGAGGCTGCAAATCTTTGATTGTGTTACGGATTAAATCATTAATCTGAAAGGGCTCATAGGCTATGTTAGATGTTGACTCCACGCGGATCGTTTCGAGCAGACCGCTTATGAGGTTTGTCATGCTGTCAGTTGCGCGCTGCATCATGTTAAGCGCCTTGCGCTGCTGGTCGCTCAATTCGGCATCATTGAGCAAATCTGCCCCCAGACGGATTGCGTTGAGCGGGTTCTTCAAATCATGGGCGGCGGTGCCAAGAAGTTGAGAGCGCATTCGATCGATCTGCTTAAGTGCTGTGATATCCTGCATAACCGCAACCCGTCCGACATCTTTGATTTCGCTGATCGTCGCATATAGAACTCGTTCGGTGGGGGTCGTCACTTCGATACTCGTTGGAAAGGTGATCTCATCTTCCATTAGAAGTTCACCAAGCGGGTGATCGACGAAAATCTCAGATGCGAAGCGATCTTTTGCCAGGTCAGGGTTAATTCGAAAGACTTGTCCTGCAGTTTGATTTACCAGAATGATACGACCGCTGATATCCGTCAGAACTACAGCATCCGCTGTTTCCACCAATGTGGCTTCAAGGCGCGAGCGCTCATCCGCCACACCCCGGAACAAGCCGGCATTTTCGAGGGATACAGCAGCCCAGGAAGAAACCGAAGTTAGTAGTTGCTGGTCAGTTTCTGTAAATGCACCGCGAGGGTGATTGATGGCTTGGATCGCCCCCATGACCTCGCCTCGCTGTTGAAGTGGAACGCAAAGTACAGATGTGGTCAGAATGCCAGTTTGCCCGTCGATCGCGCTTTGATATAGGGGGTTTGTACGAACATCATTCACAATTAAAGGGCTATTATTGCGAGTGACCCATCCAGCGATTCCCTCTTCCAGTCGAATGGCCACATCTCGAATTCTCATCCGTGCGCCGCCACTGGCTTTTAACATCAATCTCTCTTTGTCGTCGTCGAGCAGGAAGAGAACGACCGCTTCTGCTTTTAAGAGATTCTGAGATTGCTCCATCGCTTTTTGGAGAGCGACTTCCAAGTCAAGAGTGGAGGTCATCTCCTTGCCGATTATACTTAATTCTTGTAACTGACTGGCTCGGGCTTCTGCTGTTTCGAAGTGAATCGCATCCTGGATTCCGACAGTCCCGATATTGATTATCGCCTGAGCGAGTTCCAGCTCCTGCTCATCTAAATCATGCCCTCCCTTGTTGTAGAGAAGGCGGACCAACCCCAGGGTTTCTTTTCGCGTGGCTAGTGGAAAAATCGCTGCTGTGGAGATCCCTTCCGCTTCCAGCATTGCGATATCTTTCGCGGATCCCGAAGGTGGAGTGAGGCTTATGATCTCGGGTTTGAGTCCTTTTTGCACCTTCTGATGGACTGGGTAATCCGGCATTTTATCAGCCACAAGAGAAACTACAGTTTGCTGCATTGATTTCCCTAGCTGTTGCCGGAAACGGTACGTCTCTCCCTTGCCTTCATCGAAGGCGAATATTTCACAGGTATCAGCTGATGTGGCTTTTAACAGATGAGCTGCCGTCTGCTTGATGGCTTCTTGCCGATCCAGTGTGCCAGTGATGGCATGACTGGCTTGGTAGAGCAGAGAAAGCTTATGCAGCAGGTAGCTCTGGCTTGTGGTTTGTTGGGCTAAGATAAAAATCTCTGCTGCCCGCGAAGCCAGGACTTCCAGTGTTTCTAATTCTTTTTCGCCATACGGATCGGGTTGATCTTTTGCTGTAAAAAGCAAACCGATGATTTTGTCGTCGCTCAAGCAAGGCGCACATGCGACAGTGCCGGGTGCAAGGGGTAAGCCGAGTGATCCGCTCTCGCCATTCGTGCTAATTGCGCGCTTCGAGGAGAAGACTTCCAGTAAGAGAGGGTGGTCGGAACCGAGTGCAACCCGACCGATGTCGCGCAGCGGCAGACCATGAGCAATGCGAGGGGTATATCCCGCTTCCGTTTTATCAACATCATAAAGTGCGGCTCGGTCTGCAGAGACTAATTCGCACGTAAGGAGAAGCAGGCTGGTCAGAGCCTGCATCGGGTTGTTGATGTCGAAAGAACTCGTAGCTGCTTGATAAAGATTTCCGCGCAGTTCCGTTGATTCCATGTGTTGGCACCCTGAGAAGTATATTAAGGTTTGAATGACTCGACGTCACGAATTATGGCATAGATCAACCCACCCTGCAATGAATACAAAGTTCTATGGGCGGTGGCAGCGTATCACTGTTGAGACGGGTTCGGACTAAAGGAGCGAGGTGATTTTTATAATTAGCGGGGGACCAAGAATGAGAAGCCCCACGAGAATGGCGACGAGTGAGGAAATCAAGACTGCTGCTGCACCGACGTCTTTTCCGACTCGAGCAAGCGGGTGAATCTCGGGGCTTGCCAGATCGACGATGGCTTCGAGAGCTGTATTTAGAAATTCCGAGACCCAGACTAATCCAATCGTAACAAGGAGTATCGCTCCAGATTGCCTGTCGATACCCACCCATATTGCGACTGTAAAAACAAGTATTGTCGCCACGGCGTGAATCCAGGCATTTCGCTGAGTGCGAACAACGTGCAGCCAGCCTGAAAATGCGTGATGGAAGGAGGCAAGGCGGGATTGAGCTCTCTTGGGAGATGTCATCTGTTTCATTCCAATGATTGGATCGTGATTCCTAATTGGTCCAGAATTCGTTCTTGATGAGCCCACATCCGATCCTTGTCCTGGGGGAGAATGTGGTCAAATCCTAGCAAATGCAATGTGCCATGTATGGTTAGCAACATCAGCTCGTCGTTTGTTGAGTGTTCTGCGCGCTCGGCCTGTTTTTGCGCTATCGGCACGGCAATGATGATGTCACCGAAATACAGCAGGTTAAGATCCGGGTCAACGGTGCCGTCGGGGAAGGAGAGCACGTCTGTGGGGATGTCTTTGCCGGAGAATTCTCGGTTTAACGTCTGCATCTGCTCTCTATCGGTTAGGACGATTGTGAGAGCGCCGCTCTCAGCCTTCTCTGCATCCAACGCGGCTAGCGCTGCACGTTCTACATCAGATGAATATTCGCTGTATTCAGTGTTGGACTTAACATGAGCTAGATGGGTCATGAGGGTTCCATCTATGTGGATTGCACAGGCTGCGTATCTTCCTGGCTTTGATTGTCCTCCGCTGGTGATTTTGGGTACTGGATTCGCGGGTGATAGATGTTTGTAAGTGTTTTAACGAAGGATCGCCGAATGATAGCTAGATCCCGTAAAGTGAGATCCGTCTTGTCGAGTTGTTTTTCTTCCATGCGGTTGCGAATTATCCACTGAACAATTTCATTGATCTCTTCTTCACTTTGGGGTTTCTTGGCCCGAACGGTAGCTTCCGCGCCATCGGCGAGCATAAGCAACGCTGTCTCTCGAGAGCGTGGAACAGGTCCTTTGTAGGTGTAGTCTCGCTTATCCACTTTTTCAGTATCTCCACCGATAGCTTCGAGTGCTTCGCGATACTGGAAGGAGACTTTCAGTGTTCCATGATGTTCAGCGATGAAGGCTTGGATGCTCTGCGGGATACGATGTTTGCGCGCCAAAGACAAGCCTTCGGGGACGTGGGAAAGGATGATGTTGGCGCTCGTTTTCGGGTCTAGCTGCTCGTGGATGTTCTGTCCGGGCACTTGATTCTCAATGAAGAATTGTGGATGAAGGGATTTCCCTACGTCATGATATTGAGCGCCAACCCTGGTGAGCAGGGTGTTCACCCCAATCTCGCGTGCGGCTTGTTCCGCCAGGTTTGCCACTTGAAGACTATGTTGGTAGGTGCCAGGAGCGTCGCGCAGGAGTTGTTGTAGAAGCGGATGGTCCGGTCTGGAGAGTTCAAGCAGCTGCAGATTCGTCGTTATGCCTAAAAGATTGCCAATGATAAGGAGTAAACCAAAGCCAAGGCTGGCAGAAAGCAAGCCGCTGGCGAGCGAAGCCACTAAGATGGTCGTCTTGCCAATGATGTCCATGGCGGGATCTGGCAGGCGGAAGATAACAATTACAAGGGCGGAACCCATCGCGGCAGCAAACCCGGCGCTGGTGAACGAACTCAATCGTTCGGCTCGCTTTATCATCAACGAGGCAAGGATTCCGCTGATGATGGCATAAAGCGCGAGTTCGAGACCACGGGGCGCCAGAAAACCTGCTACGATCCCGATGAGGAGTGAGGTCATCACCCCCAGGCTGGGGCTAAAAAAGACTGTGACCAGAATCGGTAGAGCGGCATACGGGAAGATATAGGGAAACACGGTTCGACCAGGTATCAGGGCCTGCATGCTTAGGGTGATGATAATGAAGAGCAGGCTAAGCGTAAAAGCGAGATTAGCCTTGGTTATTTCCTTGGGATGTATGCGGTAGGCGAAGATCGTAAAGATACCGATCAGAAGGATGACCAATAGAGACCGAATAGCGATTTCAAGCCAGGGGTTAGGGGGCTTGAGAAGGTCGTATTCCACTAGTGCTTCGATTTCAAGCGCTCCGACGACTTCTCCCCGGCTGATGATCGTCTCCCCTTCGACATAGGTTTTAATGACCGGCTCGACGGATTCTCTGGCCTCAGATCGGGCAGCTTCCGTGGCCTCAACGTTAAGAATAGCGTTAGGTGCAACGAACGCGGGGGCGAGAGTCTCAACGATCGTTGCCTGATTTTCTGGAAGGGAAATGCTCACTAATGCCGGTATGGTTCTTCTTGCTTCCTCGATACGACCCTCGCGAATTTCATTGCGCATGACTTGCTCAACGACGGTGAGCGTTTCAGATTTTACGGTTTGCCAGTGCAAGTCTGACAACTCTAAGATCGAAAGTGAAGTGCCGGTATCCAGACGGATATCAGACATTGAGCTCAAGTCGGATAGCTTTTCCTCATTTGTGGAGTAAGGATCACTACGGACCGAATCAATGAATGTTAGCGTAGCCTGAAGTCGTTCTACCTGCCGCCTCGTGATATTTGTGTCTGGTTGGTCATACACCTGTGCCACGCTCTCGCTGGCTGCGGTTTGTTCTCGTTCAGTTAAGACATCGCTGACATATGACAAATCATAGAGAGCATGAATATCTTGGGGGGCGACGTCGCTAACCTGCAAACCGTAAGTTTGAGCGCTGTTGTTAACGGGAATAGAGAGCGCAGCGATCGTCCCAATGATTACAAAAAGTAGAATGAACCAAAGACGGGCTGCCGCTAAAGCACTCCGTAAACGTTCTAGCGTGGTCAGGTCCGTGCGTGCCGTATCGTCCATCAATCCTTCTGTGGGGGTGAGAGAAGCTCACGGACGAGGTCGCTGGCTATTTTTCCATCAGCCCGTCCTTGTATCTGAGGCATAAGGACTTTCATGACTTTGCCCATCTCCTGAGGATCGGACGCGCCAACTTCCTCGATTGCTCGTTGAACGATCTCTCTGAGCTCATCCTCCCCGAGAGGTTGGGGAAGATAAACCTGTAGAACTTCGATCTCTGCAAGCGTGGAGGCGAGGAGATCATCTCGCCCTGCTTGCTTGGCTTCTTCAATGGTCTCCTGACGGGATTTCACTTCCCGCTGGATGATTCCCAGGATGGTCGCTTCATCGAGGTTGTCTTGACGTTCGATCTCGACGAGTTTAATCGCGGAAAGGACCATGCGCAAAGACCGTTTCCGCACATCATCCTTTGAGCGCATCGCTTCTTGGAGGTCTGCTTCGAGTGTCTCTTTATTCATCATGCATCCATTATACCTATGGTTTTTCATCATTGTGAAGGCTTGTGCGGATTTTTTATTTCTTTGCGCATAGCCACATACGGGTTTCTTAGGATTACAGAGCGCTGTTTTGCAGGCTCGTTTGCAGCCGATAATAGCGTAGTTGACGTATTGATGTTCAAGGAGAGGCCATCAAGAAACGGTCTAGCCATAAGATTCAGAAAGAGCGTGAACGCCGCGGAAAAAGTGCAGGTTAATCCGGGTATAAAATCCAATCAAGTTGGAAATATTCCGCGGAGGCCAAATCACGTGCTGTGGTTCGTGATGATTCGCCCCCGCAGCTCTCCATTAACAGAACTGATGATTTCCACATCTGAGATCTGATTCCAGCGGTCATCGTCGTCGCTCGCTTTTATACGCAGGTAATTACCTGTCAGTCCAGAAAGCTGCCAGCCATCCTCTCCGAGGTCGGTGGTGCTCTCCCAGAGAACGGGCAAGATTTGCCCGATAAATAAGTGGCTATAGTGCTCTGTAGATCGTGCGAATGCCGCCCTCATAACCGCGCTGCGATCACGGCGTACAGAACTTGGGATGACATGATTGAACCCAGCAGCTGGAGTGCCCTCACGTTCGGAGTAAGTGAATACATGACCACCAGCAAAATTCATCGCCTCAACGAAGGCAAGACTATTATCGAACTCATCCTCCGTTTCACCAGGGAAACCGACGATGATATCTGTTGTGATCGCAACATCTGGGATCGCTCCCCGGGCTGCTGTGATTAGTTTCGAGAAATCATCCTGCGACGTTTTCCTTGCCATGCGGCGAAGTGTGGCATCAGAACCGGATTGCAGAGGAAGGTGCAGGTGACGGCAAAGCCTGGAGTCTTGCCAGAGTGAGAAGAAGTTTGCGTCTAAGTTCCAGGGCTCAAGAGAGGACAGCCGCAAGCGTGGTATGTTCGTCTTTTCTAATATGAGTTGGAT
Source organism: uncultured Anaerolineales bacterium (assembly GCA_965363875.1). Lineage (GTDB taxonomy): Bacteria > Chloroflexota > Anaerolineae > Anaerolineales > E44-bin32 > E44-bin32. The sequence goes on along the minus strand of CBDTTY010000037.1, from coordinate 7,189 downwards.
CAGGTCTCGTAAACTATTGCCTTGGTCCAGGTCTTTTCCCCAGGATCCAAGATGGACGCCGCAGAGCACAATCTCTTGGCTCCCACCTCGGAGAGCGGCGTGGACCTCTCTTAATACCGTTGCCGTTGGGATACTTACTGCCGAGCCGCGCGCTACAGTCGTCACGCAGAATGCACAGCGATTATTGCAGCCATCCTGGACCTTAATGAACGCCCGCGTGCGCATTCTCGATCCGGGAAGTGGTTCGCGTTGAAGCGGCTCGCGAATAAATAGCTCGGGCGGCTGACCAAGGAGGTCTCCAACGAGACGCCCCTTGTCCTCGTTTTTTACAACGCGAGTGACTTTTGGAAGCTCGAGAGCGTTATGTTCTTCCAGTGTAGCCCAGCATCCTGTGAGGATGATTTGATCGACTCCTGCTCTCGCTGCCTGCCGCGTTTTCTGTCTTGAATCCGCGTCCGCTCGCCGAGTAACTGTACAGGTATTGATCACAGCCAGATCGGCCTGAGCCGGATCGCCTACGAGTTCACAACCTGCCAGCCGGAAATCGCGACCGATGCGCTCTATCTCGCTTTGATTTAGACGGCAGCCAACGCTGTCGAGAAACACTTTCATGGATGGCTTTATGCAACCTCAGGGTTGTACTGTAGAGAAATTATCAAAACGAATCTCGACGCCGGGGTCTGCGTAAGTGCCGGCGATCAACCCCACGTCACCAGAGCGTACGTCTTCAATGATGGCCTCAGCCACACGTGAATTGTTCACATATAAGGTCAGGCGATCCCCGACACACTCTGCCTGGATGAAATTCCCCTCATCCCCCTTGTGTACGGCATCTGTCGGGAGCAAGGATTCATCGCTTAAGAGTGTTTTCTCGCCATCAATATATTGCCCTATGCCGGCGAAACCATCGCTTGAGATGAGGAAGAAGATGAAATTACTTGGATTCTCATATCTACAGATCACGCCGAAGGCATTATCTTCCGGTCCCTTAACTCTTTCGGCCTCTACGCTTATCCAAACATCTTGGAAAGATAATTTGGGCAGGCTCCAGGCGACGGTCTCCGGAGTAAAAATCTCAATGTGATATTTGCCATCCTGGTAATCTGCTCGATAGATATCATCCTGGTATCGATCCCAGCCGCTTGAAGTACGAGAGAAGTCGTCCTGGAATAGAACTTCGCCCGGACCAGCTGGAGGATACAGCCAATTGCATCCTCCAAGGTAGATTGAGAAAACCGCGATCAGGCTCGCGGTGAAGGAGATTCTGCGCTTTATTGTCACGTTTCTTTCACCCAGCCGCATTCTAGCACAGCCTATCCGATCGCAACGAGGTTAGATAGAGGATCCCAGCAGCCTTGAATCCGGCAACGAACGACAATTTTAACGAACAGCCAATTCGAGCCAGCGTTTTGCGAGTGCTTGATATTGTTCAGGTGCGTTCAGAGAGGAGGCCAGCTGCATGGCAGCCCATGCCCCACTCCGGTTCCCCTGAGCGTCGAATAACAAACCCAGATAGTACTGAGTTTGTGCGTTAGATGGATCCAATGTTACGGCTCGCCAGAGAAGGCGTTCTGCAAGAATGTGGTTGCCGAGCAGAAAATGGGTATAGGCCAGCTCCGCAAGAGGGGCTGATTCTCTTGTGCTTAATGCAACTGCATTTCGAGCCGCAGGAAGCGCAAGTGTTTGGATATCTGCTTCATATAGATTGGAGAATCTCGCCAGCAACAGCCAGAAGGCGGGATTCTTTGGATCGAGGTCTGCAGCACGGCGGTAGGCAGCGGATGCGGCCACGAGATCTCCAAGCCCAATATATACCTCACCTAATTGTGCAGCAATAGCCGGGTTGAGTGGGTCGAGTTGAGCAGCAACGGTCAAGGCATCTCTCGCCTGTTCCTCCTCGCCTGCATTGAGCCAATGAAGGGCCAGAAAGACATGCGGTAGGGATTGGTCAGGCAGGGAGTCGACAGCGGCAAGCAGATCATCCAACCCGTTTTGCCCTATTTGGTCTTTTGATAAACCTAGATAAGCACGAGCCTCATGGATATCGGGATCTATTTCCAGCAATCTTTCAAGAGAGGACATCGCCAATATCCATCTGCCGTGTCGGGCGAAGATTTGCCCCACCTGTGCCAGAGGGTAAGTGGGAGATGGTTCGTCGTCAGAACTCTCGATGGCAAGAATTAGATCGAGTGCAAGCTGCGGCGTTTGATCTCCTCTCTGGGCGAGCGCATGAAGGAGCGGCAGCGAATCCACAGGCGCCAAAGCCGCTTTAGCATATGCGTAGGCTTCCTCCGTCTCAGGGTTGAGCGATGTCGTCTTGGCCAGCGCCTCGAAGATTGGAAGCGCCTCGTCGAGATCGTAGGAAGCATGCCGTTCTAGTGCAAGCTGCTCGATCTCCGATATTGATTCCGGGCAATCTATGATCAGGCTGTTCCAGGCGCTGTCTAACCCAGCTGTCTCTCCGGCGCGGATGTTTACTCTTTGACGGAGGCAATAGGCTTCGTGGCTCTGCAAATTGTGAATTTCCAGCGCGTCTAAATGAGCGCTGGCTGTATCCATATCACCAATATCTAAAGCCAGCTCGGCAACTTTCAGGTGCAACCCCGCAAGTGCTTTTTCAAACCCTATTGCCTCTTCGAGCTGCTCGATAGCGATCTCGAGATTCCCAGCTTTAAGGTTTGCCTGTGCTGTTTGCAGGGGATGGAGCAAGGGTTGCGCTATCGGTGACGGCGAGAGCACAAGGAGAAAAAGGATCGTGATGGTCAGCGTTTGCCAATGCCGGCGGAGTTTTTCAAGCATGATTATCCCAGAGTATTACTGGTGAATTATAGACCGAGATAAGGAGAGCGGATATTTCTTCCGTTTACCGTTAAGGGTCGAAACAAATGAAGTGAAGCCTAAATGGGAAGAACCTCCCGTTGTTGGGTGATAATGGGCACTAAAACACTTCGAATCTACAAGATAGGTTGTCTCGCCCAGTTTGAGCGTCTATAATCGAGACACGTTTTTCCGGAGGTAGCGTGGATGGATTTTCGTCTCACGACGGAACATGAGATGGTACAGAAAATGGTGCGCGATTTCGCTCGCAAGGAGGTCGCTCCCATAATCAAAGAAGCCGATCGGGAGCAAGAGATGGCCGCTCACGTCCTGCCCAGGATGGGGGAGTTGGGCATTCTTGGCATCTGCATCCCGGTGCGTTACGGTGGGCAAGGGATGGACTATATCTCTTTAGGTTTGGCAAGCGAAGAACTTGAAGTGATTGATACCACTTTACGGGTGGTGATGTCTGTTCACAACGGTTTAGCTAGCATGACTCTCTTCCAGTGGGGAACTGAAGAACAAAAAATGAAGTACCTCGTCCCTCTCGCCCGTGGGGAGAAGATTGGCTGTGGGGCGTTCTCAGAGCCCGGCGCTGGTTCGGATTTTGCGAATATACTGATGACGGGCAAGCGGGACGGAGATGAGTACATCCTGAACGGCGAAAAGATGTGGATCTCACTCGCAACCAAAGCGGATTTTGCAGTCGTAACGGTTCGAACCAAGTCCGATGTGGCGAAGCCCAGCGAGGGGCTTACTGCATTTATTGTTGAGTTGGATCGGCCTGGGGTTACGCGCGGGGATATCCACGGGAAGCTAGGCGTGCGTGCCGGGTCTACAGGATGGATTTCATTCCAGGATGTGCGTGTGCCGCTTGAGAATCGAATTGGGGAAGAGGGCGAGGGATTCAAGGTCACGATGACTGCTTTCGACCATGGTCGGTACACGGTCGCCGCAGGCGCGACAGGATTAATCCGCGCCTCACTTGAAGCCAGCGTGGAATACGCGAGAGAGCGAAAATCCTTTGGAAAACCGATCGCTCACCATCAACTCATCCAGGAGAAGATCGCAGGCATGGCGCGCGACTATGAGATCGCGCGTTTGCTTTATTTGAAAGCCGGCTGGATGAAGAACGAGGGTAAGCGTAATACCTTTGAGACCTCCATCGCAAAACACTTCGCAACGGAGGCATCCTTTCATGCCGCATCTGAAGCCATTCAGATCCATGGGGCTTATGGATTCAGTGATGAATATGATGTGGAGCGATTCATGCGCAATGCGCGCGGGGCTATGATTTATGAGGGCAGCAGCGAGATCCAGTCTTTAATCCAGGCGGATTATGCGCTTGGGTATCGCAAAGATAAAGCGGTCCGCTGTGAGCTTCCAGCTTATGCCTCACAAGTGTGGCAGTCATAGGCAATCAACAAGCTGCTGTTAAGGCGTGAGATCGTGGAAAAACATTATCTAAGATAAGGAGGAACCCTTGAATATCGTTGTCTGTGTAAAACAAACTCCCGATACAGCCGCAACGGTCACCGTTGAAGACGGGAAAATCTCCTGGGGGGATGCGCCCTTGGTGTTAAATCCCTGGGATGAATTTGCCGTCGAAGAGGCTCTGCGCTTGAAGGAAGCGCATGGTGGTGAAGTTACGGCGATCAGCCTTGGCCCTGAAGATGCCAAGGAAGCTCTTAAACAATCGCTAGCGATGGGATGTGAGAACGCAATCCTCGTGAGCGATCCTTCATTTGCTGGTCTCGATTCGCTGCAGATCTCCAAGGTCCTTGCGGCGGCAATTGAGAAAGTTGGCGAGGTGGACCTCGTCTTCTTCGGCAGATCCTCGGTAGACACCGAAACGGGCATAACAGGTTCGCAAGTTGCACGTCGATTGGGCTGGCCGTCGTTATCGCTCGTTGCGGTGATAAATTCTCTGGATCCTGAAAGTAAACGACTGGAAGTCGAGAGGATGTTGGATGAAGGCCGGCAGCAGGTCGCGGCTTCATTCCCTGCCGTGGTCTCCGTCGTTAAGGAGATCAACGAACCCCGATATCCATCTTTTATGGGGATTCGTAAGGCATCGAAGGCGGAGATTCCAATCTGGTCCGCTGCAGAGTTAAGTCTCGAAGGTGACTTGAAGTCGGCGGTTACCTGGCCTGAGGTTTGGGCTCCACCGAAGATCGAGACTGAATGTGAGTTCGTTGAGGGGGAAACCCCTGAGGAGATCGCTGCGAAGTTAGTTGATCGCCTAATAGAAGAGAAGGTGGTCTGATGGCTAATAAAGTTCTCGTTTACATAGATCACTTCAACGGCGAGGCTTTGCCTGCTTCCTGGGAAGCGATTGGAGCCGCCCGAAAGATTGCCGAATCCCTAGGTGCGGGAGTCACGGCGATCATCGTTGGACAGGATGTTAAGCCGCTCGCCAAGCAGGCGATCGAGTACGGTGCAGACGACGCAATCGTTGCAGAAAACGCCGCGCTGGCGGATTTCCAGCCGGAACCCTATGCAGATGTGCTCTCAAAAGCAGCTGCTGAAGCGGATGTGCTTCTCCTGCCCACCTCGGGACGGACGCGCGAGCTAGCGGCAATGACCGCTGTGGATCTCGAGACAGGGCTTTCGCCAGATGTGATCGAAGTCGAAGTTGAGGGCGGATTGGTGCTCGCCACTCGACCGATTTACGCTGGAAAGCTGCTCTCGAAAGTGGTTACCAAAGAACGCAAACCGCAGATTCTCACAACACGAAGCCGAGCATTCCCAAAACCAGAGCCGGATGCAAGCCGCAGCGGGGAAATCACAAACCTCGAGTTCGAGGTCGGAGATGTTTCCACTGAGGTTCTTGGTTATAAAGAAGCGGTAGGGGGAGTGAGTCTGACGGATGCGGCAGTAATCGTCTCCGGCGGTCGTGGAGTATCGAATAATCCCAGCCTGACTCCCCCGGATGAGCTTACGGACGAAAAGGAACAGGAAATCTGGCGTGCTCAGCAGGGTTTCGGGCTCGTAGGTGATCTTGCTGGTGTGCTCAACGCAGCTATGGGGGCGAGTCGTGCGGCGGTTGATGCGGGCTATATCCCTTATGCCAATCAAGTAGGGCAAACCGGGAAAGTTGTCTCACCCGATCTGTACATCGCCAATGGGATATCCGGCGCCATCCAGCATCTTGCCGGGATGCGCACATCTAAAACGATCGTTGCTGTCAATAAAGATCCTGAAGCGCCAATCTTCAAGTTAGCGCGTTTTGGTGTTGTCGGCGATCTGTTTGATGTTGTCCCTGCGCTCACTGCAGCCTTCAAGGAGCGACTAGGTAAATAGCGATAGTTGCGAATATATGAGTGTGACTTTGCAGGGGCGCAGTTTATGCGCCCCTGCATTTGTTAAGTCTTTGACGGCGCAATCAATTACAGGCAGAATGAATATATCTTCAACGTTCCGGCCTTCATTTTCGTATAGGCATCTTTGAGGAAAGCGTGATCGGTTGAAATCTATGATGTGCTATTTGAAATTGTTCTTTCGCATGGCTCGCCCCAATCAAATTCTGCTTATCGCCTTCGTCTTCTCATGGGGGATTCTGATGGCTCTGGTACGTGGATCTGTGTGGTCTTCCCTTTCATACCTGCTTGGATTAGGGGCTGTGATCCCGATCTCTGTCTCCATTCACTTCGTGAACGAGTATGCAGATTACGAAACGGATAAGTTGACCAAGAGGACGCCTTACTCGGGTGGGAGTGGCGCTCTCCAGGATTCGGGTCTCGATAAGAATCTCGCTATCAGGGGCGCGATTCTGGCGGTGATTTTTGGTTTCACGATTGCGTTTCTTGCTTTCCTAATGGGGCACCTTCCTTTGCAGGTGTTGACCATCCTGGGATTGGCAGCTTTCTTTGGTTGGGGCTATTCGCTCAAGCCCTTGAAGCTCGCGTGGCGAGGGTGGGGGGAGATCGATAACGCGTTGCTCGGCGCATGGTTGCTACCGATTTGCGGTTATACCGTGATCCATCACCGAGTAGACACCTTTATCGTGGCTGCAGCCGCTCCATTCGCGATGCTTGCTTTTGTAAACCTTCTGGCAACTCACTGGGCGGACCGGGAAGCGGATCAATCTGTCGGTAAATTTACCTTGGTGACAAAACTTTCCATTCCCCAATTGCGAATCTTGTACCTCTTGACGATGATGGGCGCATATACGTGGGTTTACTGGCACTCCCAGTATCCGCCGCTGGTCAAGCTAAGCAGCTTTATCGTCTTTCCCGTGAGCCTCTGGGGGTTTGTCAGCTTTACAAAACAGCACAATCCGGCTCCTTCCGTGTTTGCGATGGTTGCATTCCTTCTCGTCCAGATTATCTCGTGGGGCTATCTCTACTTTTCGTAAGCAAAACCGTTATCC
>CBDTTY010000036.1:0-16852 GCA_965363875.1 uncultured Anaerolineales bacterium | reverse complement strand
TTGATTCAACAGGATGATCCGTAGGAAATCCTGCAGGATCAGAAAGAGCCTGCGCTTTAAGGTCCACTCGTTAAACCAACCTCCCACATATTTTCAACCTGCGGGAGGTTTCTGGTTGAAAGCTCGATACGCCAGGATCCGCCTTTTTTAGCTTATTGCTAAATAAAAAGCTGGGCCCGGAGGTTCAGCTCCGGGCGGTGCAATGCACTTCAAATCCACCTGGTCTCCCACGTAATTTGCAGGAGGACCAATATTCTACTTATTGCCTATCTGTTGGTTTTGCTCCATTAGATATAGCTTTACCGAGGTGCAATGGAAGCACGGGTTATCATCCACTTATACGCAGGCGGACATCGATCGCCTGCGCGCCACTTCCCACCTCGTGCACACGAAGAGGGTTAATTTCAAGCTCCAATACTTGAGGGTTATTTAACGCTAGTTGACTGATTCGGAGAAGGCTTTCGATCACCGCTTCTCGATCTACGGCTGGAGTGTTTCGATAGCCTCGCAAGCGTCGACCAGCCCAGGTGAGATCAACCATTTCTTCCGCCTCGGTACGGCTCAGCGGAGCGAGGGCGAAAGAGACATCTTTCAACGCCTCAACTTCCGTCCCCCCGGCACCGAACATCAATAGAGGCCCAAATTGCAGGTCGCGCACAAAACCAACAATCACATCCTGCCCCGTCGGGAGATAAGCCTGCACCATAACTCCCTGCACCTCTACGCGCGGAACCGAACTGCGCACACGACGCAAAACGGAACGATATGCTTCCTCCACTTCTAGAACATCTTCTAAATCCAGCGAGACTGCTCCAGCATCGGATTTATGCGTGAGGTCGTATGAATCAGCTTTGAGCGCCACAGGGAAACCGATCTCCTTGGCAGCACTCACGGCATCCTCAGCGCTGGTTACCTCTTGGTGTTTAGGGATAAGAATCCCATAAGCGCTGACGATCCTCGCGGCGACATCCGCAGTCACGAACCCATCCGCTCCAGAACTGGCTTCTTTCAAGGTGGACTCTACTACGACCTGCTTGACATCGTCGAATACGACCACTTTTTCGGGGGGCTTTATAAGCTGGGTTGAGCGTTCGTAGAGCACACGCAATGCAGAGGCTGCACGCTCTGGGAATCGATAATCGGGAATGCGCGCGCCCCTGAAGAGCCGGGCGGCATGTGCGATAAGTTCCTCGCCCATTAGCGCGATCAACACAGGTTTCGTCGCCGTCTGGATCACAGGGATGATTGCGCCTGCGACTTCTGCTGCAGTCGTCACCGGTGGAGGCGGAAGGATCACGATGATTCCATCTACTCCATCATCCGCTAACAATAGGCGCAAGCTGTCGGCGTACTCGCGCGGCCCTGCCCCGGCCAGCATGTCGACGGGATTGTTCAAACTGGCCGCACGTGGAAGGAACGCACCCAATTCCCCCCTGGTATGGTCAGCCAGTTTCGCCAGCCTTAAACCATTATCATCCAGCGCATCGGCGGCGATAACGCCCGGTCCACCAGCGTTGGTGAGTACAGCCATGTTTGGACCAGAAGGCGGCTGACACCACGCCAGAGCTCTCGCCCAGTCGAACATCTCCTCACTATGCCGGGCCCTGATCACTCCTGCCTTACGAAAAGCAGCATCGAAGGCGACATCACGCCCGGCAAGCGCGCCGGTGTGAGACACTACCGCTGCCCGTCCCCCCTCAGAGCGTCCGACTTTAATCGCCACGACCGGCACATCCAAAGTGACCTTACGCGCTTGCTCGATGAAGTTCTCTCCGTCCCCAACCCCCTCAAGATACATGGCGACTACGCGTGTGTTCGGGTCAGCTGCAGTTGGCGGCAGGAGATCTCCCTCATTCAAATCCATCTGATTGCCCAAACTCAATAATCGAGACAACCCAAAGCCTTGACCACGCGCCCAGTCGATCACTGCTTCGCAAATGGCTCCCGAGTGGGACAGAAAGGCGATATCGCCCTTAATCGGTCCTGGAAGCGGCAGGAAACTCGTATCAATCGGAAGATGGGTATCCAGATAGCCGATACAGTTCGGCCCTAAAACACGGATGCTGTAGGACTGGGCGATCTCTAGGCACTGTTGCTCGAGACGAATTCCTTCCTCGCCAGTTTCACTAAATCCGCCTGATCCCACGATCGCAAAGCCAATCCCCCGCTTACCGCAGGCTTCCAATACTCCAGGCACCGACCGTGCGGGGATCATGATCACAGCCAGATCCACCGGATCAGGAACGCTGCCTACATCGGGGTGTAGCGGTCGGTCAAAAAGATATCCGCCGCCGGGGTTCACGAAGTGAATCGCACCGGGGTATCCTGAAACGACCAGATTGCGAGCGACTCCATAGCCCAATTTGTTTGGATTCTGGGAGGCACCGATAACAGCGACCCCTCGGGGAGATAAGAGACCTTCAAACATTAGTTAACTCCGTTTATCCTTGGTAATAGAATTCCACACACAATCTTAGCAGACCTCATCGACAAAGACACCTTCGCAATGAACGTGTTCAATATCTACCCATGTTATAATCGCTTCATTCATGAGAAATGGTGGATTTGGAGGCTTGGTGGATGGTTGAAGTCGAGATCGACAGCATCCGGGTTAGCTTGATGTCTCAACAGCGGATCGTTATCCTGAAGGAGCGAAATTCCGAACGATTCCTGCCCATCTGGATCGGCCCCTACGAAGCTGAGGCAATCACGCTCAGCCTGCAGGAAGTAGAAGTCACCCGACCCTTAACGCATGATCTGCTTCGCAGCATCCTGCAAGAACTTGGCGCAGAAATCATTCAAGTTAATATCACCGCTCTCCGTGATGATGTCTTTTACGCCCGAATTATCGTAACCATTAATGGCCGTGAAATCTCAATCGATTCACGCCCTTCAGACGCCCTCGCTCTCGCAGTTCGCGCTCACGTTCCCGTTTTCATCGCTGAAGACGTCATGAACGAAGCCGCATCAATTCCTGAAGAAAACATCGAAGGGGAAGAGATCGAGGGGGAACCCGATGAACGCCTGGATGTATTTAAGGATTTCGTAGATACACTTAACCTCGATGACCTCGAAACTACCGAAGATGACGATAAGGAATAAACCTATTCATCGATTTTAAGTGCGCTCGATTCAACTTTTCGCTACTGCGTATCCGGCGCCAGAGCGTAACCATAATCTCTCCACGATGTGCACGAGAAAAAGTCAAATCATATGAGTGATCAACCACAACCTCCTAAAAGCATCCCGCCATCCGGTGATGGTCGTCCGACTCAGGAGATGCCGCACGACCGCCAAGCAGAAGAAGCTGTGCTCGGATCTGTGTTGGTGAACCCGGAGGCATATTTCGACGTCGCTCACTTCCTTTCAGTTGAAGATTTCTTCCTTCATCGCAACCAGTGGATATGGGAAGCGTTCACCAGCCTGCAAGAACAGCGCCTCCCGGTCGACATCCTTACAGCATCCGAGGAGTTGGAACGCCAGGGACGCCTGGACGAGGTCGGGGGTCCAGCATACCTGACAACGCTCATTAACAATGTCCCCTCCTCCCTGCACGCCGAGGCATACGCACGCGTGGTGGAAGAGACCGCCACCCGGCGCCGGCTCCTGGGTGCCGCGGCTCAAATTGCGCGTCTTGCATATCAACGCGGGACGACTATTGATGATGTCGTGAACGAATCAGAGCAATCAATTTTCGGAGTAAGCGAACGCCGCCTCACGCACCATTTGCAGCCGATCAAGCGCGTTCTTAGTTCTTATTACGACCGTATCGATTACCTCGCCCGCCACCAGGATGAGACCATAGGTGTGCCGACCGGTTTCATTGATCTGGATCGTTTGTTAGGCGGCTTGCAGTCGAGCGACTTGTTGATCATCGCCGGCCGACCGGGGCAAGGAAAATCAGGCTTCTGCATATCGGCTGCGAAGAACGCCAGCCAGATCCACAAGAAACATGTGGCTTTGTTCTCATTGGAGATGTCAAACGAGCAGCTCGTTCAGCGGCTGCTCTCTCAGGAAACCTCGATCGACTCACAGCGCTTGCGCTTGGCAAACCTGCGTGATGACGAATGGCCTCTCTTTACGCAAGCCGTAAGCGCGCTAAGCGACACGCACATATATCTGGACGATACCCCGGCCATCACTCCTCTGCAGTTGAGGACCAAGTGCCGCAGGTTGCATATGGAAATCGGGCTAGACCTGATTATCGTGGATTACCTCCAGTTGATGACAGGAGATTCCAGGATTGACAATCGCGTTCAGGAAGTCTCCTACATCTCGCGGAGCCTGAAAGGTCTGGCCCGTGAGCTGAACGTTCCCGTGCTAGCGGCCGCTCAATTATCACGAGCTGTGGAATCCCGGCGTCCGCCTCGCCCGATCCTTTCCGACCTACGCGAATCCGGGAGCCTCGAACAGGACGCCGATGTTGTGATGTTCATCTACCGTCCCGATCAATACGAGGAAGATACGTTAAAACAGAACATCGCCGAGATTATCGTTGCCAAGCATCGTAACGGACCAGTCGGCAGTGTGGAACTCGTATTCCGCCAATCGCTGGCGAAGTTCGAGAACGCGGCGACACGCCAAGTCGATCTGGCCGCAGGCTCGTGAGTGGGCAGAGTCATCCCTTGTCCTAAAAACGATAACCATGAATAAAACCGAAAGTTTCGCTGGGTTTCCAGAGGGGAAACTCCCCCTGACCCCAATTCCCAATGCCTTCTTTAGCGAACTCCTCCCGAGGATCGATCACCTCGGCGAGTTCAAGGTCACCATTTACGCTTTCTGGGCTCTGACCCAGAAGGAAGGACATTTTCGGTACATCAGCCTGGAGGAGATGGCTGCCGACCGGTTGCTGATGGAGGGGTTAAAACCCGAGAATATGACACCACTGGAGACGTTGGTCGATGCACTGGAGCGGGCTGTCGCTCGCGGAACCTTCCTGAAGGTGAAGGTCGAATTCGATCAGGGAAAGGACAACTATTTCTTTCTCAACAGCCCCAAAGGGCGGGCAGCAGTCGCCTCAATCGAGGCAGGAGATTGGCAGCCTACGGGGGATCCAGAAGCGCCTATCTCTCTAGCTCTCGAGCGGCCCAACATCTATACTCTCTACGAACAGAACATCGGCCCGCTGACACCGATGATTGCCGAGCAGCTCCGCGAAGCGGAAAACGAGTACCCGCCTGATTGGATTGAAGAGGCTGTCCTTATCGCGGTGACGAATAACGTCCGTAAGTGGCGTTATATCGAAGCTATCCTGGAGGATTGGCAGAATAGAGGCAAGGATGAGCGAAAAGATCGAGGAGATTCTGAAAAGGCTCGCCGCCGGTACGTCGAAGGAAAATTCGCTGACTTCTGGGACACAGCAACGGACGAGTAACAGCATGGATTCATCACAGCCAAAATACTTGATAGGCGACCCGGACTGCCCTCTCTGCCAGGGTCAGGGTTATTTACGCGCAGACCTCCCCATTGATCATCCGGATTTTGGCCGCCTCCAGATTTGCACTTGCAGACAGGTAGACTTGCACGAGCGAATGCATGCACGTCTGTTCCGCATGAGTCAACTCGACGAACTCCAGCACCTCACTTTCGATTCTTTCAACCCACATGGTCGGGTGGGGCTTGGTCCTCAACAGCAGGAATCGCTTGAGAGGGCATTCAACCAGGCTCATACATTCTCAGAACAGGTAGAAGGATGGGTTCTGATCCAGGGCGGGTTCGGATGTGGAAAGACACATCTGGCCGCGGCGATCGCCAACAATGCCGTGGAGAACGGCATTCCTACGCTCTTCCTGACGGTACCGGACCTGCTCGATCAACTTCGTTATTCATACTCGGACGAAGAAGTCAAATTTGAAGACCGTTTCGAGCAAATCCGCTCTGCTCCGCTTCTTATTCTGGATGATTTCGGGACACAAAGCGCAACACCATGGGCGCGAGAGAAGCTATTCCAAATTCTAAACTTCCGCTATATCAACCAACTGCCCTTGGTCGTGACGACGAATCTCGCCATAGAGGAGATTGAGGGTCGAATGCGCTCACGTCTCTCCGACCCGGAGATTGTCACTTATGTGCGTATTTACGCTCCAGACCATCGCCGCCCATTCGACGATACGGGTCAACACGAACTCTCGTCTCTCTCCATCCATGGCCATCAGACCTTCGGCACTTTCAATCTGAGGAAGGATGAAAAGCTCGCCGCGAAGGATTTAAAAACCCTCGATCAAGCGTTTAAAGCAGCACAGAAATTCGCCGAAGAACCCAAAGGTTGGCTTGTCCTCATGGGAACTTTCGGATGCGGTAAGACCCACCTGGCGGCATCTATCGCTAACTACCGCGCTAGCCACGGGTTTCCCGTCATGTTCGTTGTCGTGCCCGATATGCTCGACCACCTTAGGGCGACATTCAGCCCTGACAGCATGATTTCGTACGACCGTCGATTCGATGAAATACGAACTGCGGATCTTCTCGTCTTAGACGACCTGGGAACGCAGTCGATGAAGCCCTGGGTGCGCGAGAAGTTGTACCAACTCTTTAATTACCGGTACAACGCGAACCTTCCGACAGTCATTACGACTGCAGACACGCTTGAAGAGATTGACCCCAGACTTCGTGCTCGAATGGGTGACCGTCGGTTGGTGACCGGAATTCGTATCACCATGCCCTCATTCAAGGGAAAAACAACCAGCAAACGTTCTAAGCGTTGACCGCTATCTCTCGCGAATGGTACAATGCGGCTCGATGCCCCCATCGTCTAGGGGACCAGGACGTAGCCCTTTCAAGGCTAAGACCGGGGTTCGAATCCCCGTGGGGGCACCAGGCATCACTCCTTGCACTCGAAACTGATCTCGAGTGCGTTTTTGCCTCTATCTCTTCACCGACTCTAAGCGAGCATCTTTCAACCCCTCACCCAACCCCGCGAGTACTCCATGAACAATCGCGACGCACAATTTGAGCCAGGTAAAAGCGCCTTCCCTTGTTAAATAGAAAAAAGGGCTGATATAAGTTTGGACAGCCCCATTCATTAATTCAACAATATAAATTTTACTTTTTTGCACACCGCTCGATCATACGGATTAATTCTTCCGAGTCGATGTCCTTCATCATGTAGCAAACCGCGCCAGCGCGCAGTGCAGCATCCTCTTCCCATTTTGTCGGGTAGCTCGTTAAAACGGCTAATCGCGGGGAACAATCCATCGCTACAATCGAACGGAGGATTTCCAACCCCATCCCATCCTTGCGCTTGACCTCGAGCAGGACGATATCGGGCTTCTTCTCTCCGACATCCCGCATTACCTCTTCCACATCCCCCGCGTGGCCGATGACGTGTAGGTCCGTCGCCTGGTCTAAACGTTCTGCCAGCGCTGATCGTACTGTGACATGTTCGTCAATAATATAAAGCCTGGATTCAGACAATTCGATCCTCAGACCACCCTTCAAGCGCTAGTATAGAGCGGCAGCAAGGACTCGATAAGTGATACCTTTCCTGATGTATTTTGTAACCTGTCACGCAAAAGAGGAATGTCGTCTATTGAGAGGATGGAGCAAATCACTCGTACTGTGTTGTTGAGCGAGTGGTTGTGCTGATGAGCCGGTCTTGAGGAATTCGCACGGTAATGGTGGTTCCTTCTCCAAGACTCGAGACAACATCAAGCTCACCGCCGAGCTGCCTGGCCCGCTCCTGCATATTCGACAGCCCGTGACCGAGAAGATCGGGTTGAGATTCGACTTCGAAGCCATAACCATTATCAATAATCTGCAAGGTCAAATCGCTATTTGAAGATTGACGCAGGCTTACCAAAACCCTAGAGGCGCGCGCATGTTTGGCCGTATTAGCC
Source organism: uncultured Anaerolineales bacterium (assembly GCA_965363875.1). Taxonomy (GTDB): domain Bacteria; phylum Chloroflexota; class Anaerolineae; order Anaerolineales; family E44-bin32; genus E44-bin32. Next base: position 9,017 of record CBDTTY010000036.1, on the reverse strand, counting down.
AGCGCTTCCTGTGCAATGTGGAATAGCACTTCGGCGGGCTGATCCTGGATATATTCAAGTGCATCCTCATCAATCTTCAACTCCACATCTACCAGCGTGTTTGCCTTGAACTCCCGGACCAGCCGTCCGAGCGCTTCTGGTAGATCGTCGGTGCGAATTCTGCTGGGTTGTAAATCGAGGATATAGGTTCGAATGTCCCTGATCACCTTGTTCAATCCATCGATCGCCTGCTCTATGCGGCCAGCAGCCTCTGGCGCCTTATCCTCAAAGGTAAGTCGTGCGTATTCCATACCCAAACCAATGGCATAGATCGATTGGATAATCCCATCATGCAGATCCATACCAAAGCGCTCGCGTTCCTCGAGCACAGCAACTCTGCGTGCCCTTCGGTATAGCCTGGCGTTCTCGACTGCGATTCCCACGCCGGCGCCAACCGCTCCAAGCAAACCTATCTCGCGATCTTCAACCGGCCTTGGGCCTTTGAAAGCCAGGCTGAGCACACCTGTTACTTTTCCAGGAGCCATCAACGGTGCACAGACCATCGTTTCATAACCGCTGTCCACTACCGCCTTGCGCAGAAAGTGATCATCCTCGCTAATATTTTCCGTCCATTTCGGACTACCTGTAAGCGCCACTTGTCCAATAACCCCTTCGCCAATTCGAAAGCGATCGATCTCCCAAAAAGCGTCTGACGCCCCGCCTAGATGAATCGCCTTCCGGTATACACCTTCAGATTCTTCCAGCAGAAACATCTCGCCCGCATCCGCGTGGAAAATGTTCATCACCCTGCCCAGTATCACTTCTAACAGCCGGTCCAAATCCATGGAAGAACTGACGGCCGTAGCCATGGAATACATCAGGCCTAATTCTTCATTCCTCTCCGCCAGCTGACTTTCATTTCCGAGGACTTGTTGATACAGGCGTGCGTTTTCGATTGCTGCAGCAGCATGCGCTGCAAGCATCTCAATCAAACGTTGATCCTCAGCGGTAAATTCGGGTTCGCCGATCTTTTCGGTGAGATAGATCTGTCCAATCGAGCGACCGTAAGCTTTGATTGGGACACCGAGGAAGGAGATCATCACAGGGTGACCTTCCGGAAAACCAACTGATTTCGGATGGTCGGCAATATTCGCTAAGCGGATGCTCTCCCCAGTGCGCAGCATTTCCCCGATGAGTCCATGCCCCTGCGGTCGATGGGAAATGCGATCGTACTCCTCCGTGGATAGCCCTTCCGTGATGAAGGTGCTTAACCCGCCATCCCCGGTAGGAATCCCAATAGCAGCATATTTTGCATTGGAGAGATCACGTGCTGCATGAATAACGCGGCGAAGAACCCCGTCGAGTGAGAGGTCGGAGACCAAGCTCAGCGTTGCCCGGTGAAGCGCTTGAAGTTCCGAGTCGGGGGCTGCGACTTCGTCGGTGGATTCTTCAGCTACTGTGCGGATGTTTTGTTCGTGACTCACGAATAATTATCCTTCTACGGGATTGTACCCCACACCAACACCAAGGTAAAACCCATCCATAGGGTGATACAAATGACGATTAGATCGGGTGCTTATTTTACATAACTACATTCTGCGGGCAATCCTGAAGGGCAAATCGGGAATAAATCCAAGTTCCCTGCTTGTAAAAAAGAATCTGATAGTTTTTGCCAGCTCGCGGAGTGTATTAATCTCGCTCAGTTCGATTCGACACAATTAAAAATGATGACATCTACTCATACTTCACGACTCCCTGGTTTTTTTAAACTAACGATCGATGAGCGGTTAGAACGCGCCGCTGCAGTTGCGGGTCTGGATGCAGAGACCAGGGCCTCTTTTAAGCTGCTCGGTGGGTTGGAAGCGGATCAAGCTGATCATATGGTCGAAAACGTGATCGGTGTATTCGGACTCCCATTGGGTGTAGCGACCAACTTCCTGATCAATGACCGGGAAATTCTCGTTCCAATGGCGATCGAGGAGCCTTCGGTCATTGCCGGAGCATCATTTATGGCCAAACTCGCGAGGGTTGGTGGTGGTTTTCACGCGGAAACCACAGAGCCGCTCATGATCGGTCAGATACAGATTATGGATGTGCCTGACCTCGAAGCGGCGAAGACCAAGATACTCGCACACCGTGATGAGATTCTCGCCGAAGTAGATCGAGTTGACCCAATGATCCTCTCCTTAGGCGGCGGTGCTCGCGACCTTGAAATCCGTATCCTCTCTGAGACACCCGCAGGGCCGATGTTGATCGTTCATTTAATCTACGACACTCGAGATGCAATGGGGGCGAATGCGATCAACACCGCCGCAGAACGCCTCAGCCCAATGCTAGAATCGCTAAGCCAGGGAAGAGTACATTTAAAGATTTTGTCTAACCTGGCGGACCGTCGTCTGGCGAAAGCCACATGCACTATCCCAACCGCTGCTCTGGCTTTCGAAACATTTTCTGGTCCGAGCGTTCGCGATGGAATCGTCGAAGCCTGGGCTTTCGCTGAAGCCGATCCGTATCGGGCTGCCACCCACAATAAAGGGATCATGAACGGCGTGGATGCGGTAGTCATCGCCACAGGCAATGATTGGCGGGCGGTGGAAGCTGGCGCACATGCATACGCAGCGCGCTCGGGTCGGTACACATCCTTGAGCAAGTGGGGTGCGGACGAGGCTGGAGATTTGGAAGGCTCCCTCGAGCTCCCGCTTGCCGTAGGTACTGTCGGTGGGGCAACGCGCGTGCATCCACTTGCGAAAGCTTGCCTGGCCCTTATGGGAGTCGAAAATTCACGCGAACTCGCACAGGTGATCGCAGCCGTAGGATTAGCGCAAAATCTCGCTGCGCTGCGTGCACTAGCAAGCGAGGGAATTCAGCGAGGTCATATGTCCTTGCACGCTCGTCAAATCGCCATCGCCGCAGGCGCCGAGGGTGATCAGATCGATCGCATTGCCGCTAAGATGATTGCCCAGGGAACGATTCATATCAAACACGCCCGAGAGTTAGTGGATCAAGATCCTCACCAATCGTAAACCTTCTTGCCAAGAGACGAAGCGGGGATACCTGCTCGTCGAAACAGAGAAAAGGATCAGAAAGGAATTCAATGACTGAGGAACGCGACGAAAGGATAATGCAGCCAAAAAACTCCATCGGCTTTGTGGGGTATGGCGCATATATCCCCCGCTACAGGCTTCCAGCGACAGAAGTAGCTCGGATATGGAAAGGTGGCGCAGCGGGAACCCCCATCGACGAAAAAGCTGTTGCCGGACTCGATGAAGACGTCATCACAATGTCGATCGAGGCAGCCCGCAATGCTCTTGCCCGAGCGCAGATCAACCCCTCAGACTTACGCGCCGTTTGGGTGGGATCCGAATCACATCCATATTCTGTCAAACCCACATCAACAGTCGTCGCAGAGGCAATCGGTGCCACACCACACACCCTCGCTGCGGACTGGGAGTTCGCCTGTAAGGCTGGCACGGAAGCGATTCAAGCCGCAATTGGGTTTACGGGTTCAGGGATGGCAAGGTATGCGCTGGCTATTGGGATGGACACCGCGCAGGGCCGACCTGGAGACCCTCTTGAATACACTGCAGGCGCAGGCGGTGCGGCTTATATCCTCGGCCCAGCGGATGAGTCTCTCGCCGTGGTTGAGGGGTCTTATTCCTATACCACAGATACTCCCGATTTCTGGCGCCGCGCAGATGAGAAATACCCCTCACATGGTGAACGTTTCACCGGTGAGCCAGCTTACTTCCACCACATTACTTCTTCAGCTCAGGAGCTGATGAAGGCACTGGGGACCAAGCCGGCAGATTACACGTTTGTTGTCTTCCATCAACCCAACACGAAATTCCCTCAAAGGGTCGCCAAAAACCTGGGTTTTACGCCCGGGCAATTGGAAGCCGGACTTCTTGTGCCACGCATCGGCAATGTCTACGCTGGTTCCGCCCTGGTTGGTTTAACAGCCGTCCTGGACGTGGCCAAACCAGACGATCGGATTTTGCTCGTCTCCTACGGCTCAGGCGCCGGCTCAGATGCGATGAGCCTGCATGTCACCGAGCGAGTGCTCGAATGCCGTAAGCTCGCGCCGCGCACCGAAGATTACATCAACCGTCGAACCGAGATCGATTATGCAACCTACGCCCGCTTTCGCGGAAAACTGAGTCAATAAGATGATGGCAAATAAAAACCATAAAACCATTAACGATGTATTTATCATCGGCACCGGGATGACGCCGGTGGGAGAACACTGGGATCGCTCGCTGCGCGAACTTGCGCTTGAGGCGATGACTGCTGCGCGCGAGGAGACCGGGGCAATGCGGCCCGAGGCAATTTATGTTGCCAATATGCTCGCTCCAGCGCTTTCACGCCAGTCTCACCTGGGAGCTCTTCTTGCGGATTTTTCAGGACTGCGGGGGATTGAAGCAGTCGCTATCGAAGCCGCCGGAGCTTCTGGCGGTATGGCGCTGCGGCAGGCCTATTTAGCGCTTGCATCAGGCATGGTCAACACCGCTTTGGTGGTGGGTGTGGAAAAGATCACTGAACGCGTAACTGCAGAGGTTGAGGCTGCACTGATTACATCAAGCGATGCCGATTACGAATCGATCCACGGATTGACACAAACCGCATTGGCGGCAATGCTCATGAGGCGTTATGGGTTCGAATTCAACGTCCCCGAGCATGCTTTTGCTGGCTTCAGCATCACTGCACACGCTAACGGCGCAAAGAACCCCAACGCGATGTTTCGCCGACCGATCAAGGTGGAAACTTACCAAAGAGCGGCCATCCTCAGCGATCCGATAAATATGTTCGACGCCGCCCCAGTGGCTGACGGCGCTGCCGCTATCTTCCTGGCCCGCGGTGATGTTCTCCCCTCAAACCTGCCTTTCCCGCCGGTTCGGATTGACGCCTCCGCCGCAGCTGTATCTGCCGTCGCGGTTCACGACCGTCCGAACCCTTTATCCTTCGCTGCAGCCGAAAAAGCGGCCAGGTCAGCCTTTGATCGAGCAGAAATCAACCTGGATCAGATTGACTTCTTTGAGCTTCATGATCGTTACTCTATCTTCGCCGCACTCTCACTAGAGGCTGCGGGGTTTGCCGCGCCGGGGGAGGGCTGGAAACTCGCTGAGAGCGGCGCGATCGCACTAAACGGACAGATCCCGATCTGCACTTTTGGCGGCTCGAAAGCCCGTGGAGATACAGGGGGCGCAACCGGCGTTTACCAAGCCGTCGAGGCTGCGCTGCAATTGCAGGGACGAGCCGGCGAGATACAGGTCGCGGATGCCAGGATCGGTCTGATTCAAAGCCTCGGCGGAATCGGTTCGACAGCCGCCACACACATCCTTTCTGCCGTCGAGACCCTTTGAGAGCGAGTTGATAGTTCCTGAGAGTCCTGATTGCATACACTGGACCGTGGTTGGATATCAACCCCAGAGGTGAAGCATATGGAAATAACCAGTCATTGGAGAATTAAAAAACAACGCTACGCACTGGTCGGCGAGGTATGCCCACACTGCTCAGCGAAGATATTCCCGCCGCGGGACATCTGCCCCGAGTGCGGCGACGAGGCGAAGGATCACTACCAGTTCAGCGGACGAGGCGAAGTCTACTCGTATACCACCCTCTATAATGCCCCTGCTGGTTATGAGGAACAGGCCCCCTACACCGTCGCCATGGTTCAACTTGAGGAAGGTCCACTCGTCACCGCTCAGCTCACCGACATCGATGTGAAAGAACCAGAAGTGGGTATGCCCGTTGAAATGGTCACCCGCAAATTGGGTTCGGAAGGTGATCGAGGCATCCTGATTTATGGCTATAAATTCCGCCCAGTCCTAGAGACTGCCTGACTTACCTATCATTCACAAACATCACCAGACCCTGGCTTATGCCAGGGTCTGTTTTATGTAAAGTTGCACGGCTTTCGTTTTTGCACCAAAATACAGCATCGAGAGATGCTCTCGGTGTCGTCGGAAATAGACCACATTTTGTCTACACGTTGCTTTAAATGGGAGCATAGGACTGGAAAATACATAAAGGGATTACCAACCGTAGATAGGGATTTTATCTAGCGAAGCCGCTTGACGCGCCCAAACACCTGTGCTACTATGCGCGCTTGAAGGTCATCTGAAGGCGGATTCCCGCCCGGATCACCGTAGGAGGAGCCCATGACTAACATGAGCCGAATGAGATTGACGATCGTTGTCCTAACCATCCTCACAGTCGTATTAACCGCATGCACACGATCTGCATCTACACCTCCACCGGAAACGGATGAAGGATTGCCGGCAGATGCGCAATCGGAGACTCAAGCGACGATGGACGCCGTTCGCTCGGCGATCCTCACGCAGACCGCACAGGCGCTCGGGGACCCCATCTCAACAAGTACACCCTTGCCGGTGAGCGATCCGCTCGTATCCCCGACACCGGATCCGGATCAGCCAACGGCTACTCCCGAGGTACAAATCACAACCTACGTCGTCGTATCTGGAGATTGGATTTTCAAGATCGCCCGCGAATTCAACGTCGATCCACAAGCCATCATCGACCTCAATGAGGAACTCGCTAACTCAGGCGCGCTTGTGGTGGGGATGGTGCTTAAGATCCCAACGTCAGATACCGCACCTCCAACTGATGGTACGGAGACTCCGATCGAAGGCGGAACGATTCACGTTGTGAAATCCGGCGAGTGGATCTGGTCGATCGCACGTTTATACGGAATTGACCCACAGGTAATCATCGATGCAAATAACCTCGCATCACCTGGCACGATCTACCCGGGAGATGAGCTCATCATCCCCTAACTCCCTCCTGATCAAAGTTCCGTTCGGGGCGGCCGTCAGGTCGCCCCGTTTTAATGTGGAGATACGAGTATGCAATACAAGGTTCATGAATCCCGGCGAGCTTTCGCTGGAAAAGCATTCAATGTTCGCGTCGACCTGCTGGATGGGCCGGCAGGCGCGTCATCGCGCGTCGACATCGTCGAACACCCTGGCGCAATCGTACTCATACCCATCGACGAAAAGAATCGAGTGTGGCTTGTCCGTCAATATCGCCATCCCGCTGGAGAAGAACTCCTCGAATTGCCTGCAGGAACATTAGAACCAGGTGAGTCTGCCGAAGGTTGCGCCGCTCGTGAGAGCCGCGAAGAGATCGGCATGGCGCCAGGAGAACTTACCCCTCTCGGTGGAACCTTCCTTGCCCCCGGGTATTCAACTGAATTCCTGCACTTCTTCCTCGCTCGAGAGCTATACCCAGCCCCCCTTCCTCCCGACCCTGGCGAAGTTCTCCACCTCGATAAGATCCCCTGGGAGAAGCTTTGGGATCTGATTGCCAATGGGAGTATCCGCGACGCTAAAACCATCACTGGCCTTACGCTTGCCCGGCTCTGGTTGGAGAACAACGAATAAATAAGCGCTCTATCACCAGAGCTGCCTGGACCGCGATAAACGGGATGTGGTATACTTTCGTTTCCGCCGCCCAGCTTGAACGGGCGGTCGGTCATGTGTAAAAGCTAAGTATGAAGGATGGATGAAAGCGATGAGCGACCTGATAAAGGCTGTCGAGGCGCCTGAAAACACAAACTTACCTGAACTGAACCCTGGGGATTCGATCTCGGTCCATTTCCGCATTCGCGAAGGGGAGCGTGAGCGGGTTCAGGAGTTTAAAGGTGTTGTGATCCGTATCCGCAAGGGAGGAAATAACGCCAATGTCACGGTCCGCCGGACAGCATCTCATGGAGTAGGCGTAGAACGGACCTTCCCTCTGCGCTCACCCCGAATCGACAAGATCGAAATTCAGCGCCGGGCACATGTTCGCAGATCGAAACTTTATTATCTGCGAGATCGCACCGGAAAACGAGCTCGATTGAAAGAGAAGCGTCACTAAGCGTTTACAGGAGAGTGCAGTGAAAACTGCACTTTTTTTATTCCAATGCTGCAGATTATTTCTGGCAGGTTTTGCTCTTTATTGCCATCCTCAGCTGCGCTCTGTCGTAATCCCCACGAACGCGTTTCCAAAACTGCACATTCATTCAGCCCCGTTGATAGCTTTTCCCCATCCTAAGCAATTACCGTGAACCACGATGCGTTATACTGAGACAAGAAGCCTGCGGTTAAACCTAGGCTGAACAGGAAGTCCGTCGCTGTGTCCCCCAACCGGGAAGAGGATCAATGAACAACCAACCTATCGGCATCTTCGATTCTGGGGTCGGCGGTTTGTCAATCCTGCGTGAAATCCGGAACCTGCTGCCGCATGAGGATCTGCGTTATTTCGCGGATCAGGCACACGTTCCCTACGGAGCGCGCTCTCTTGAAGAAGTTCGGGGCTATTCCGAGGAAATCACATCTTTCCTGCTCAGACAAGGTGCTAAACTCATCGTAGTCGCCTGTAACACCGCGTCAGCTGCGAGTTTATATACCCTTCGAAACCGCTTCCCAGATCTGCTCTTTGTCGGTATGGAACCCGCTGTAAAGCCCGCCGCGGAATTAACACTTAATGGCGTTGTGGGGGTATTAGCCACTCCGGCGACGTTTCAAGGGGAACTTTTCGCCTCAGTTGTGGAACGATTTGCAGAGGGTGTTACCGTTCTCCCACAGACGATCCCCGATCTGGTAGAACGGATTGAAGCCGGCGAGATAGACACTCCAGAGACCCGGAATATTTTGAGCCGCGCCATACAGCCTTTACTGGATTCGGGCGCCGACACCCTGGTGTTGGGCTGTACACATTATCCCTTCATCATCCCTATCTTGCAGGAGCTTGCAGGCGAAGGTGTAAAGGTGATCAACCCCTCCCCTGCCATCGCGCGTCAGACCCTGCGACTCCTAACCAACAACGATCTCCTCACCTCGAAAAACGAGGCCGGCGAAGTAGTGTGCTACACCAGCGCTGATCCCCGGTCTCTAACCACAATACTGCCGCTAGTAGATCTTGCAACAGCAAAAATCCTTCGGGTGAAGTGGCTCGGGGATTCCATCAGCGTCATCGATTGATCGCTGATTAAGCTGCTCGCTTTGTTTGACATTCACCAGTGAGCTCTGCTTCCG
>CBDTTY010000035.1:0-17193 GCA_965363875.1 uncultured Anaerolineales bacterium | reverse complement strand
AGGCTATCTGCCACTTTTCTGCGAGGTTAGAAAACTTGGGGGACGAATTTGGTCAGTGCAACCGCAAGCCAGGCTACGATTGACCAATACACGATGTACTCGAAGAATGAGAAAATAAACACTGGACCAGGATTAACCGCATTGAACACGGGTACTTTTTCGAGGATTCGCAGGCCATAAACCCCAATTACGTGTTCCAAGAGACCCTCGATCCCCCCAAGAAGAATGAATACCAATACAGGGATTGTATTGAACCTATCGGCCAGGAACCACAAGATCAAGCCGAATGCAGCGTATAGGAAGACGTTCATTGGAGCGAGGGGACGAATCCAACCGGGGAAGAAGTGCTGGTAGTAAAGCTCCCAGAATGCTCTGAAGGCAAATACACTCAAAACACCCCAAAAAATTCCAGAGGCGGCAATGATTGCCCGCGGCGATTGTAAGAAATCCACATCTGGGTAAACGAAAAGCAGGGGAAGCAGCAGCAGAATGCCGATGATGGCGAAAACTGCGGTGCTTCCCCAGACATCTTTGTTCGTAACGGGGTTATCCGTTGGATCCATAATTTCTTATTGTTGGATCCTTTCTTTCTAACCCATAAGCGAGTTACCGGGCTGGCGTTTCCACCTGCCGACAATGAAGGATCGCTATTTAGCGTGAAGATGTTTAGCGGCGATGAAGGAAAGTCCATTCTCCGTCAATGCCCAGGCGGTCTTGTTTAGGGAGTCGAGCTTGTCGCTGAAATTCAAGGCCAGATGGTCCCAATCGCCCGTTTCGATGATTTCCTCTTTGTCGCGGAAGTAATCCAATATATCACTTGGATGTTCTCGATTGACGTCAATTTCGGGATCAGCCCCCTCATGTTTAGCGGATATATTGGCGACATGATCGGCAATCTCGATCAACTCATCGCGCCGGTTGTAAGGCTGGCGGACGATGCTTTTATAGGTCTCAACGATGTGGTGTTCGTATCGAACCACATCCTCAAATCCCAGGTCCTTCCTGAATTGGGCTGTGATCTCCATCGTCTCATTGTTGATGGAGTTGCTCCAATTGAAACCGATCAACGGAGAGGTCCCATCCTCCCGGCTGAAGAGCTTGGCGCCGATAAGGGTCCAGAACGCCGCGTACGGATTGTCGTTCCCCATATAGACCGAGATCTTGAACTCATTGTCAACACCGAGTCGATGGAGAAGGTACCCGAGAAGGACCGTTCCGGGATTTATGTTCAAGACCTGCCGGATGCCGTAGTTGGTGTAATAGTAGAGGAATTCATCCAACCATTTCAAAGCATACTCATTCGGCTGACCCACTCCACCGAAATACCCCGTGATGGTCTCTGGACCGCCTAGATGAACATTAGATCCATCGGTGCCCTTAGTGTCGAGGGTCTCCACATAGCTGGCGCCGACGATCTGCATGGCGGCTGCGAAAGCCGGGAGATCACCATCTTCTTCCTGCTCCTTCATTTGACGCACGCGGATGAACCGGCTGGGCATCAATAGGCCCTCCGCGATCGCCCGTTTCGCAGCTAGAATCACATATGGGAAGTACTGACAGGCGCTGATCTCGAGAGTAACGGCGAAATCATCATTGAATGACATCTTCTCGGCACGCTCGCCGAGAACTTTCTTGCGATATTCGTCGATGCTGATGAAAGCGTCTTTTTCGCGCTGCTCTTGAAGCCAGTCCAGATCTTTCAAGTAATCGGGTTTGATTTTTGCGACCTTCTCGCGCAAGACGGACATTTGCCTTGCGTCTTCGGCTTTTGCATTTATTTCTTCTGGGGTGCCGTATTTCGCAACCACATCTAAGAAATCATTGATGATCTTCATGCCGGGATCGGCAAGTATTTGGTTTATTGATTCCAGGCGCGAAGGGGGTATCTGCAAGAGAGCACGAATATCCTCGGTCATAGAATTAGCTCCTTTTCTAAGCGTACATTCGCTAGATTAGCCCTTGATAAGTTTCATCAACTCGTCATACTCTTCGTCGGAGATCTCAAACCAATTTTCCGGCTGGGGGAAGGTTTTACTTTGCACTTCGTCAACATACTCTTTCAAGCCATCGGTGATGGTTTTCCCGACATCAGCGTAAACCTTCGCCATCCGCGGCTTGAATTTTGGGTAGAGACCGAACATATCATGGTAAATAAGCAACTGCCCATGAGCATCGGGACCTGAGCCCAGGCTGATATTGAAGCATGTCTCCATGCTCTCTGTGATCAATGTGCTGAGACGATCCGGGATCATCTCAAATAGGATGGCAAAGACGCCCGCTTCCTCAAGTGCTTTGGCGTCGTCCATGATCTTCTTCGCCTGTACGGCGCCTTTCCCCTGGACACGGAAACCGCCTAAAGCACTCACGCTCTGTGGAGTCAATCCCAGGTGTCCCATCACCGGGATCCCTGCAGCCAGTATGCCCTTTATCTGTGGGACGATCTCTGCTCCCCCCTCAAGTTTAATGGCATCACAAGAGGCTTCCGCCATGAACCTACCAGCGCTGCGTATGGCTGTTTCCACACTTGGTTGGTAGCTCATATAGGGCATATCGCCGATCAACCAGGCATTAGGTGAACCTCGCCGGACTGCCTGCGTATGCCGAATCATGTCGTTCATGGTCACCGGCAGGGTTGAATCATAGCCCAGCATCGTCATGCCCAGGCTATCCCCAACTAGAATCATGTCGACTTCTGCCTGCTCCTGGAAGTGGGCGGTCGGGTAGTCGTAGCACGTCAGCATTGTGATTGGCACGCCTTCCTCAACCTTTTTAAACAATGTTCGCAGCGTGACCTTTTTACGATCACTCATTCTCGACCTCCTAAATGAAAAAATTTTATATTTTGGTAATTAATTGGAGTCTAGAGCAATCGTTGATCGGTATCAAGTTACGTCCTTCCCTGAAGTGGGTGCGTTTTCCCACCTGAATCTAAGAGACTGAATGCTCTGAAGACGATAAAAACCGTTGTTACGTGATCAGCGTCCCCCTCGGTGAACCGAGGAGTACCTCTCGTAAATGGCCGGGAACCTCGCCCGAAAAGATGCGAACTTCAACCCCCGGCAATTGTTTTGCGAATGCCAGCGCATATTTAACTTTCATTTTCATGCCGCCGGTAACATCCAGTGGCTCATCATCTGCGAAAACGAGATCGGCAAATTCGGCCTGGGAGATTGAGGGTAGGATCTCCCCGGAATGATCGTATACACCTGGAGTAAGGCCTGAAAGCAAGATGCGGCTGGGTTTTATCGTCTCGGTTAAATAGGCGAAGATGGCTTCAGTCGAAGCGATCGTTGCTCCTCTGGTTTCATCGAACACTACGTCGCCATGGGTCACGGGGATCAAACCTTTTGACAACGCTAGTTGAATAGGTTGGATTGCGAGGCTTATCAACTCACCGTCCTGTGCGAGAGCAGAAGCAGAAGGAGGGAAAGAGATGACCGGCAAACCAGCCGCAAGTAGTGAGTCCATTACGAACCGGTGCAGCTTATTAGCCGCTTTCCAGACCGCGGCGACCCCTATCCAATCCTCAATTGTCGATGCGCCTAAATGGGTGCTGAATTTCGCGGCAGCATGGTGGCCAAAAGAACCCGAACCGTGCCCGAGAAGGATCGTTAATTCTGGGTTCTCCCTGCGCACATCCTGGATCTCAGTAGCCAACCTATCGATCACTTCCAGGCGAGCTGTTTCGGTCTGTGATTTCTCTGTGATTAGGGAGCCGCCAAGCTTGAGGAAAATCATTCGCCCACCTCTGTTATGAAAACCTGTTTTGCTCCGGCTTTTCGAAGCGCGGTTTCAATGATTTGCGCGGTGTCCGGCTCAACAAGTGCGAGCATAATACCGCCCATTCCTGCACCCGAAAGTTTGGCGCCTAAAGCGCCGGCTCTGCGAGCTGCTGTGACAAGATGTTGAAGTTCAAATGAACTTAGACCCATATCTTCCAGCAGCGTCTGGTTTTGATCCATCAGAGCGCCCAAAGACTCGATAGAGCCCGTTTCTAGCATAGTCCGGGCTTTTATTACGATTTCACCAATCTCTTCGAACCATCCCCCGTATGTCCCTGGGTCTTTTTCCCAGCGTTCACGCAGCAGGCTCACCGGTATGGTGGTTCTCATCGCCACGCCTGTGTCCCCAATAATTAGATTGAGCGGCGTGGAAATAGGTATGAGCTCTGGTCTTTGTTCGCGAACGAAGTAGACCGGTTTTTCGTAGGCGACTACGGTGTTGTCGATCCCGGATGGTGTGCCGTGATGGATGCACTCGACTGTGTATGCGATCTTGGAGACCGTTTCAACTTCGAGTGGTTTCGCCAGGTGGGCGCTCAAAGCGCGGATGATGGCAACCGAGACGGCCGCACTTGATCCGAGCCCCGAGGCGATGGGGAGCTGGGAGTGGATGGTCAAATGGACATCTAAAGGCGCTTTCACGCCGAGGGCGTCAAGTGTGAGGCGCACCGCGGATGCCAATGGATCATCCCCATCCGCTTTGTGCAGCCAATAGGACTGGCTGATGTCGGGTGCGTTGATGAGCACGCCAGTCGTTCCTGGATCGAGGTTTTCAATTTGAGCAGTCGCGCGGATGTTGGTAAGTGGGACGGCTATAGCGGGCTGACCGTAAACGACCGCATGTTCACCGAAGAGTATAGCTTTGCCAGAAGCGCTGGCTAGGGTCATATGGAGATATATAAGATGGCGACGGCGGTTAAGCCCCAGAGTGCAACCGTGGCCATGAGCGGTTTATCGGATAAAAGGAGTTCTTCCGGTGCGCCGCCTTCGGCTTTAACGTGGATAAGAAATAGATAGCGGAAGATCCCATAGATTACAAAGGGGATCGTCAACATCATTAAGTGATTACCAGGGAGATTCTCTGCGGAGAATGTATAGAGACAATACGCGAGAATCGTTGTGCTGGAGACAATCGAAAGCAGGTGATCTATGAACGAGAGGGTGTAGCCATCCAACACGCGTCGATGAGAATTCGCATCGTCCGCTAATAGAACCATCTCTGCACGCCTCTTCCCCAAACCCATGAAAAGTGAGATTAAAGTAACGCATACATACATCCAAGGGGAAAAACGCTGAACCGTGATGAGCACTACTCCTGCTGCTACACGGAGGACAAAACCGGCGGCGATGACAAGGACATCGATGATCGGGATGTGTTTGAGGTAGAACGAATATAACAAGTTCAAAACCATATAGGTAAGGAGGATGAGACCGAACTTTACTTCGAGCCAGAATCCGAGGCCGAGGGCTGTGACCGAGAAGAGAACCGCGGCAACTGTCGCGACGTTCTTTGAGAGTTTTCCTGAGGCGAGCGGGCGCGTTCGCTTCACAGGGTGCTGCCGGTCTTGTTCGAGGTCAGCGAGGTCATTGATGAGATAGACCGCACTTGCTCCCAAACAGAATATTATGAACCCTCCAAAGGTTCTCAGGAATGACGATAGATTTAATAATTGCTGGTCGAATACAAGTGCTGTGAAGATTATGCCGTTCTTAACCCATTGCTTGGGGCGCATAGCCTTCAGTAGATTTTTGAGCATGGGCCGCATGATAGCAGGAACCTCGGACGGGGGCAAGAGATGGGGCGACTCGATCACGATATGCCCGTCCTGAAAATGGGTTGAATGTGCGGATTGAAGTACAATCGGGATTATGTCCAGCAAGAAACGCATCGATCTTCTTCTCGTTGACCACGGGCTCGCCGAAAGCCGTTCTGCGGCTCAAAAATTGATCATGGCCGGACTCGTTCGAGTGGAAGGACAGTTGATTCACAAAGCATCTCAAAAAGCAGAACCGGGGATGTTGATCGAGGTAGCCTCCGGACCACGATTTGTCTCACGCGGAGGAGAGAAATTACAAGCAGCGATGGAGACATTTGCGGTGACCGTGGAGGGTCGACTGTGTGCCGATGTCGGCGCTTCCACCGGAGGGTTCACCGATTGTCTCCTACAACATGGGGCTGCGCGTGTGTATACGATCGACGTGGGGAAGGGGCTGCTCCATTGGAAATTACGAAACGACGCCCGTGTTGTGGTGATTGAGAAGACGAACGCTCGTTATTTGGAGGCACTTCCTGAGTGTGTCCATCTTGTAACAATGGATGCCTCCTTTATCTCACTCCGGAAGCTGCTGCCGGTCGTCGTTGGATGGTTGGAGCCGGGGGGAGATGTGATCGCTTTAATCAAACCGCAGTTTGAAGCTGGGCCAGATCGTGTCGGCAAGGGTGGGGTTGTTCGCGATCCCTCTGTGCATCGTGATGTAACCCAGCAAGTCCTGGATTTTGCCCTCAAACACTCGCTTGCGCCTCAGGGGCTCATTTGTTCGCCTTTGCGTGGACCGAAGGGGAATATCGAGTTCTTAGCATGGCTGCGAAAAGACGCTCAAGCACGAAGCACAGACGACTTGCTGGAGACCGTATTCACGTCTTGAATAGCATTCTGCCAGAGAATCATAACGAGAAGGCCGTTCTCCTATCATTTAGAAGGCGAGGATGACTGAATTTGGACGAAATGGCCCAAGTGTGGTTTGTGTGTACGAAAAACGGTGCTTGCATCGTCAACGGGGTATAATCCCCGCCTGATGGCAATGTCACGAAACTCGCGTAGATTTCTTAGCCTCCTGCTAGGAATACTCATCAGCGCTGTCGCACTGTACCTGGTCCTGCGTTGGGCTGGCTGGGAACCGCTTCTCGCCGCGTTAAAGCGGATGGACGTGCGCTTCTTGCTTCTTGCGGTCATTGTTTATCTGGCTTCCATGCTGGCGCGTACAGCGGCATGGAAAACAATGATGAATAACAAGTATGGATTCGGTCGTGTACTTGCCGCGCTGAATGAAGGCTATCTTCTAAACAATGTTCTCCCGTGGCGCCTGGGTGAGGTGGGACGGGCTGTTCTACTGGGTCGGCATCCGGGCGGATCGATATTATCGGTCCTTTCCTCAATCATTGTTGAACGGTTGTTTGATCTCGCGATAGCCTTAGGTTTGCTTTTCGCACTCCTTCCTCATGTCGCCGGCATTCCCAACGTACCACGCACTGGATTATCTATCGCCGTTGTCCTTTTTGTCATTATTGCCGTTCTTTGGCTTCTTATACGCAAGCCTGAATGGATAGAAAGCATTGTCAGCCGTCTTCCCGGAGGCGAAAAGCGTTGGATACCCGCCTGGGAACGCGTACGGCAAGGCTTGCAGGCGCTTCAAGATCCTCGCTTGTTTTTCACGAGTCTTGGTTGGATGGTGCTCACGTGGACTCTCGCCGGGGTAGAGTATTGGTTGATTATGAAAGCCCTTATCCCCGAGGCGGAATGGACCTGGGCGTTCTTCATGTTAACGATAACATTGCTTGGTGGAGCCATCCCTTCAGTGCCGGGTTATTTCGGCGTGTTTGAGGCGGCAGGAGTATTGGCGCTCTCTGTGTTTGATGTTCCAACAGCGGAGGCCCTGGCCATCTCGCTCACCATTCATGGAATGGTTTATTCATTAGGATCTCTCTTCGGTTTCATAGCTTTATTGAATGAAGGAGAGACTATCTCAGGGTTGTACCGGGATATTCGCAAGGGGCTCCTCACTGTCTCGAATCAGCAAGCGGATTGATATGCGCATTCTAAACACGCTTTATTACTATCGCCCTCATTTTTCCGGCCTGACGGTATACACGGAACGCCTGGCGCGAATGCTTGTTTCTCACGGGCACCAGGTAACGGTTTTAACTTCACAATATGACCGATCTCTTCAATCGCTTGAAAAAATGGATGGTGTGGATGTAAGGCGAGTGCCGGTTTTGTTTAGTGTGAGCAAGGGTCCGATCATGCCAACTTTCCTCTACCGAGCTGCGCGTTTGATCCCAAAGCATGACGTCCTTCACTTGCACGTCCCGCAGCTCGAAGCCGCTCCTCTTGCGCTTCTTGGACGCGCCTTTGGTGTGCCTGTAGTGATGACTTACCATTGCGATCTCCTACTGCCTTCCTCACCTCTGAACGCGGTCGCAAACCAGGTCTCAAATTTGGCGAATAGGATTTCGACAAAAACAGCGAATGTCATCGTTGTTAACTCGCGGGATTATGCGGAAGAATCGTCGATTCTGAATAATAGGCTCGAAAAGGTCGAAGTCATTCCGCCTCCGATCGAAATGCCTGAACCGGATCCGCTCGTCGTTCAATCTATGCGCGAGCGCTTCAAGATTGTCCACGGGCATCCTGTAATTGGCATGGTAGCGCGTTTGGCGACAGAGAAAGGTGCTGAAGTGCTTGCCCAGGCGATGCCGATCGTTCTCAAAGAAATGCCGAGCGCCCGCGTTCTTTTTGTCGGTCAGTTTGAGAATGTAATGGGCGAGGATGCATACCGTCGCCGCCTTCTCCCACAGATCGAGACGCTTGGTGACCATTGGGCTTTCTTAGGAATTCTCGAGCAGAGCGAGTTTGCGGCTTTCTTTAAGATGTGCGATGTTACGGTGCTCCCCAGCTTAAACAGCACGGAGAGTTTCGGGATGGTTCAGGTGGAATCGATGCTCTCGGGAACCCCGGTTGTGGCCAGCGATCTCCCTGGGGTCCGGCAGCCTACTAAGGCAACGGGTATGGGGTTAACATTCCATCCTGGGGATGCGGACGAGCTGGCCGCTGCCCTTCTCCAGGTCCTCAGGAATCCTGCGGAATACAGGCGCGACCGTCCCAGCGTCATGGCACAATACTCAAGCGAAGTTGTGTCGGCAAAGTATGAAACCATCTTTGCCGAATTAATTTCGAAAGTGTGAAACTCAAAAGTACATGACGAAAGACTATTTTTGGCTGCAT
Organism: uncultured Anaerolineales bacterium; assembly: GCA_965363875.1. Lineage (GTDB taxonomy): Bacteria > Chloroflexota > Anaerolineae > Anaerolineales > E44-bin32 > E44-bin32. The sequence goes on along the minus strand of CBDTTY010000035.1, from coordinate 8,408 downwards.
CTGCGTGATTTACCGTACTTCAGGGCACTTCTGCGTGCTATTGAAGCCAGCTACTACGAGGGCCTGGATCTCCCGTCACCGACTCTCGATGTAGGTTGTGGTGATGGGCATTTTGCAACGATCGCGTTTGACCGCCCGATTCAGATCGGGGTCGACCCTGATCTACCGATCATGCGTGAAACCCAGTCACGCCATGTGTATGATCTCCTTTTGCAAGCAGATGGGGCGCGCATGCCGCTCCCGGACAATTCAATCGCTTCGGCTTTCAGCAACTCGGTGCTTGAACACATACCGCATCTTGACGCGGTTCTGCAAGACGTGGGTCGAGTGTTAAAATCGGGAGCGCCATTTGTGTTCACGGTGCCCAACCCGGGCTATCGCACGCAGCTGAGCCTCCCCCGGCGGCTCTCAAAAGCAGGTCTTTCGGCTCTGGGGAAGTCGTATGAAAGTTGGTTCATGCGCATGTCGCGAACGATTAATCTCGACGATGAGGGAGGTTGGGAACGGCGATTATCAGCAGCCGGTTTCACGATCGAGAGGACCTTCCGCTACTTTCCTCCATCCTCCCTGCATGTTCTGGAGTGGGGGCATTACCTCGGTGGACCCTGCTTACTCCCGCACAAGCTATTCGGCAAGTGGATTCTCGCTCCATACCGTTGGAATCTCGGTTTGACGGATCGGCTGGTGCGACGATACTATGATACGTCGCCGACCGAGGATGGAACCTATAGCTTCTATCTGGTGCGCAAACAATGACCTCATCTGACCCGGAACCTAACCCAATTCCTGAACCCAACCCGCAAGATCTGGGGGAGCCGAGCGTCCTGGATTGGCTCAAATCGCTGGTTCGTGGGCGTCCACTCCACATTCCAGAAGGACCTGAAGAGAGCGCAATCGTTGACCTGCCGTTAGCGTTGGACGAAGAGCCTCAGCGAGAGGCAACCTTTTCAACCTTTCAATTTACGGCATCTCAATTTCGATTACCGGTTGCGCTGCTACTTGCGCTTACAGCGCAATTTGGCCTGGAACGCCGGGGTGAGTCGATCTGGATCAGCATTGCATTGTACATTCTGGCTGCTGTAGTTATCGCTTGGGGGACCTGGGCAGAAGATTTCCACTATAAAACACTACCCACCTCAAACGAGAAAGCCAATCCCGTCACCTATCGCCCCGCATTACTATCTGCGGCACTTATTCTTTCTCTGCTGACTTTCCTCACCTCTGGGAATAACCTCTTCGATTTTCTGACTGTGGTCTTCTGGATCGCTTCTGTCATCGCCGTCCTGCTGGCTTTCTGGGAGGGAGAATTCCCTCTGGTGAGCTGGTGGAGAAGATTTACGAGTTGGCTGGCTGACCCAAATCTACGTCTATCGTTCTCTGGCTGGGAGCTTTTGGTTCTTGCAGGATTCGGCCTTTCAATCTACTTCAGGTTCTACCTCCTCGATACGATTCCACCGGAGATGGTCAGCGATCACGCTGAGAAACTGCTGGATGTCGTCGATGTACTCAATGGAAAATACTCGATCTTTTTCTCGAGGAACACCGGGCGTGAGGCTTTGCAGTTTTACATGGCTGCAGCGACGCACAAATTGTTGGGCACGGGGATTTCCCACCTCACCTTGAAAATCGGGACAGCCCTGGCGGGGGTTCTGACCTTGCCCTTCATTTATCTCCTTGGTAAAGAGGTCGGGGGCAAGCGAGTTGCTCTTGCGGCCATGGTCCTGGCCGGGATCGCTTACTGGCCTAATGTGATCAGCCGGGTGGGGCTTCGGTTTCCACTTTATCCGTTATTCGTCGCCCCAGCTTTTTATTACCTGGCCAAGGGAATCCGTACTCGCAACCGAAATGATTTCCTGCTTTGCGGGTTAGTCGTCGGCATGGGGCTCCATGGGTACAGCCCGGCGCGAGTTATCCCCATCGCCATCGCCGTTGGTGTTGGCCTGTACCTCCTGTTTAAGGATTCACGTGAGCAGCGCCGGGAGATGATTACGCTGCTCGTCGTCACAGGTCTCGTCGCTCTGATTGTGCTCATGCCCCTGGTGAGAATTGCCGTAAATCGTCCGGATGAGGTGATCTACAGGATGGCCACGCGCTATGGGAGCACCGAGAGGGTTTTATCCGAGCCGGCTTTACAGATTTTCTTCTCAAACGTCTGGAACGGCTTGAAGATGTTCACCTGGGATAATGGTGAAGTATGGGTAAACTCCATCCCGCACCGTCCAGCGCTGGATTGGGTCACTGGCGCCCTGTTTTCTCTTGGAGTAGTCATCGCTCTGACCCGCTTTGTGCGCTACCGCCGCTGGATCGATTTGTTCATTCTCGTCTCGATCCCCATTCTCCAGCTTCCTTCCACGCTATCGCTTGCCTTTCCAGCAGAGAACCCTGCTACAAACCGGGCTGCGGGGGCGATTGTGCCTGTTTTCATCCTTGCTGGTTTGGCATTTGCGGCAATTCCGGATTGGATCGAAACCCATTGGAAAGGGCGCCGGACGGTCGGCATCAGCCTTGTGTTCACAGGGTTGCTCTTGTTAACAGCGAGTCGATTGAATTTCCATCTCGTTTTCAGAGAATATCAAGATCTTTTTCTCCGCTCTGCATGGAACACGTCGGAAGCAGGCGCCGTGATCCAGAATTTTGCTGAATCGATCGGCGATTATGAAACCGCGCATGTTGTTGCCTACCCTCATTGGGTTGACACACGGCTTGTCGGGATAAATGCAGGTCAACCTACAAGGGATTACGCCATTTCCGTTGAGGAATTCGCGAATACAACCTCCGAATCTCGGCCGCAACTCTTCCTGCTCCATCCGGATGACGAAGAGTCCCTACAGAAGCTCAAGGAGCTGTACCCCTTTGCGCGGGTTACAGAATATCCAAACAATATCGAAGGGAAGAATTTTATTATTCTGTCAGTGCCTTCCGTCCCTGACACTCATCTAGAAGCAGTTCGGGAAACCGAGTGATTATGGTTGAAGTTGAAACGCCCATAGAGCAAGAACACGAGCCGCCTGAAAAAGAAAGAACCAGGGTTCTTTCGGATCTTGTGGTTGGGATTCTCCTGGTCGCGATTCTCGGTCTGGCTGCGTACCTGCGCTTCACCGGTTTGAATTGGGATTCAGGTACCCATCTTCACCCGGACGAACGTTTTCTCACGATGGTTGAGACCTCGATCCAACCTCCACAGTCGATCGGAGAATATTTCAACACTGAAACATCCCCTCTCAACCCGCATAACGCTGGGCATGGTTTTTTCGTCTATGGTACGTTCCCGATCTTCCTCGTCCGCTATCTGGCCGAATGGACCGGGATGTCAGGTTATGACGAGGTCCACCTCTTAGGGAGGGCTGTTTCAGGAATCTCAGATCTCGTATCCATCCTTCTAATTTACCTGATTGGGGAGCGACTCTTCAATCGTCGGGTGGGGATCCTGGCCGCGCTGTTTACAGCTCTTTCGGCTTTGTTGATTCAACACGCACATTTCTTCGTCGTCGACCCGCTCGCCAATGTTTTTATACTTGCCGGTCTGTATTTCTCCGTTCGAGTTATCGGTGAGGGAAAGCTCAGTGACTATCTGCTTTTTGGGGTCATGCTGGGGCTGGCAGTGGCCTCCAAGATCAGCGCAGCCCCTCTGGCGGTTGCTGTAGCGCTTGCTGGACTCACGAATATTCTCAATGCTCCCTCTGATCAAAGGTCCGCTGTTATCTCCCGCACGCTCGTTTTCTTATTCGCTGCAGCGCTCCTGTCACTCCTGGTATTCCGTGTTTTCCAACCCTACGCTTTTGAAGGGCCGGGTTTCCTTAACGTGAAGTTCAACCCGAAGTGGCTGGCGAATATGGCGGAAGTCCGAAGCCAGCAGGCAGGGAACACCGATGCTCCTTATGCGCTTCAGTGGGCTGACCGCGCCCCGATCTTCTTCTCACTGAAAAATATGATCCTATGGGGAATGGGCATACCACTCGCGATCTTGGGCTGGATCGGTTTGGGGTGGGCCCTGATTGAGATGATTCGGGGGCGGTGGGAGCGGTATTTGATCCTGGTGGTCTGGACAGCCGGCATGTTCATCTGGCAGTCGATCAATTTTACCAAGGCGATGCGCTACCAATTGCCGGTCTATCCGACACTTGCGTTGCTGGCCGCCTGGGTGCTCTGGCATGCATGGGAGAGTGTCCCGAAGCTCAAAGCCCAATGGCAAAAGGCAGCTCGAGTCGGTGTGCTATTGGTTGGATTGGGCGCCGTCCTGGGGACGGCTTTGTGGGCCTTTGCCTTCCACTCGATCTACTCGGAACCACTCACCCGGGTATCTGCATCGCGTTGGATTTACAGGAGTATACCGGCTGTCGTAAATCTGGTGGGTGAGGCAGATGGGGAGACGTTTTACGAAACAATACCCATGCCCATACCCTTTGAATTGAACTCCGGGGACACCTATACAACGGAAATCTCCACAGACGTATCCGCGGTCATAAGCGGTGTTCTAATGCCCTACGTCTCGACGGGCGATGGTCAAGGCGGGGTTCTGGACCTTTCTGTGACGCTCGCAGATGAGCCTCATGCCGGGGATGTTTACGCGCGCGGGGAATACCAGGGCGAAGTGCGCGCAGGTGAAGAGATCCGGGTTGAAATCCAACTCGATCGGTCCTTTAGCATCGATCCAGACACTCGTTTGTTCCTGATTCTCGAAAATTCGGGTGAACCATCTCTATATATGCGCCCGACTGTCTTGGTGCATGAGACAACCTGGGATGATGGCTTGCCGTGGGGGGTTGATGGACGAGGGCTAGGCGGCCGATATGAGGTGCAAAATCTCGAACTCTATTGGCACGATAACCAGGACGATGATGACAACGGAATCCCCGATAAGTTAGAGAGAATCGTGGAGTATTTGGAGCAGGGGGATTATCTTATGATCTCCTCCAACCGTCAGTATGGAACGATCCCCCGCGTTCCAATCCGCTACCCACTTACTTCTGTCTATTACCGCGAACTTTTCGGCTGCCCTGATGGAATGGATGTCCCCACATGTGGCGCGACCGCAGAAGTGGGATTATATACCGGCCGCTTAGGGTATTCACTCGTTGAGGTCTTTGAAAGCCACCCCTCAATCGGGGCGCTGGAGATCAACGACCAGTTCGCGGAAGAGGCTTTTACTGTTTACGATCATCCGAAGGTGTTAATTTTTAAGCGGGATGCTGATTTCAGCGCCGAAAAAGTTTTTGACATTCTTTCGCAGGTCGATGTGAGCGGCGTTGTCCATGTGCTGCCGAAGGACGCCGGGAGTACTACAGGGAAAGAACTATTGCTCTCTACGGATCAATGGCAGCGGCAGCAGGACGAGGGCACCTGGTCAGAGTTATTCAACACGGAGAGCATTGTTAACCGCTCGGGATTGTTGAGCGCCATCGTCTGGTGGGTAGCGTTGGGGGTTTTAGGCCTCCTGGTTTATCCCATAACGCGAGTCGTCTTCCGGAGGTTTCATGATGGCGGCTACGCGCTCTCGCGGCTGATCGGACTGCTGTTGTTCTCTTGGGGCGCCTGGATCTTCGGGAGTCTTGGGATTACAGTCAACCGCTTGACGCTCTTCATTGTGCTGCTGCTGCTCGCGGGTGTTTCCTTCGCCCTTGCCTGGCGTGACCGCGAGGAACTTTCCACATTCTTCCGGACGCAATGGCGGGATATTCTCTGGGTGGAGGTATTTGCGCTTAGCTTTTTCCTCCTGGATCTCGCGATTCGATTCGGGAACCCTGATTTATGGCACCCGGCAAAAGGTGGGGAGAAGCCAATGGACTTCTCCTATCTGAACGCCGTAATTAAAAGTTCGACCTTCCCCCCATATGATCCCTGGTTCGCTGGCGGGTATATCAACTACTATTACTACGGTTTCGTGCTCGTCGGCATGCCGGTAAAATTGCTGGGTATTATCCCGGCGACAGCCTACAATCTCATTATCCCAACGCTCTTCTCGATCCTGGCATTGTGCGCGTACAGCGTTGGCTACCATCTGGTACGTTCCTTCTCTCGGAATGTGTCTCTTCGCGCTAAGGCAAATCCCAAATTGGCGGGTCTCATCGCCGCGCTCCTGCTTGTGGTTTTTGGAAATCTAGGCACGGCCAGGATGTTCTATGATGGGTTTAAACAGATTGGAACTCCGGCAGGGGTTGAAGAGGGTAGGTACTTCGTTGGAGCGGGTCAAGCGGCCAAGGGATTTGTAAGTTACCTGACGTACAAGTCTCCGCTTCCCTATCCGATGGACCAGTGGTATTGGAACCCGAGCCGGATGATAACCCCCGGCGAGGGTGAACCAGGACCGATCACAGAATTCCCCTTCTTCACTTTTCTATACGCCGATCTACACGCTCACATGATCAGCCGGTCCCTCACCATCCTGAGTCTTGCCTGGGGTCTTTCGTGGATCCTTTCTGTCACCCAACGTCGCCGTCGAGCAAAAATCGACATCGCTTTGGCCTTGTTTGTCGGCGGTTTAACGCTTGGAGCGCTGCGACTTGTTAATACCTGGGATTTCCCTGTGTATTGGGTGTTAGGAGTGCTCGCCGTCATTTTCGCTGTATGGTGGCGCGATCGAGAAGTTAATCTACCTCAGATCACAGAAGCAGCGCTTTATTCCATCCTGCTTATAGCATTTTCCCAATTCCTCTATCAGCCATTCCACCAGTGGTACGGGCAGGGATATATGTCCGCAGAGATCTGGAAGGGGTCGCTGACACCCCTGATCGATTACCTGACGGTGCATGGAGTCTTTCTCTTCCTGTTTGCAGCCTGGATGGCATGGGAAACTCGCGAGTGGATGGCTCAAACTCCGATCTCCGAACTGAACCGGCTGCGGCCGATTGCGATGTGGATTGGATCTGCGGCTTTTCTCGTGGTTGCGGGTACCGCCTGGCTGACGGGTGTTGGATATCAGATTGCACTGATCGTCATCCCTCTCGGCGTTTGGGCGCTGATTCTGTTGCTGCGACCTGGTCTGTCGATAGGCAAGCGGATTGTGCTTTTCTTCGTGGGAACCGGGTTGGTCCTCACGTTTGTCGTGGAGGTCGTGGTGCTCAAGGGGGATATCGGGCGCATGAACACGGTCTTCAAATTCTACCTCCAGGTGTGGGAGCTCTTCAGCCTGGCTGCAGCCGCAGCTCTCGCATGGACGTATGCATCTCTCCCCAAATGGAATCGTGTTTGGCGGTGGATCTGGCTGGTGGCAACGGTTTTGCTTTTGTTCTCTGCCGCTCTGTATCCCCTTACGGGATCATTAGCGAAAGTCCGGGACCGCATGACGGTAACGGCTCCGAGGACGCTCGACGGCATGCTCTACATGGATTACGCATATCGCTTTGAGTTGGGCGAGAAGCTCCCATTGGGAGAGGATTATCAAGCGATTCGTTGGCTGCAGGAAAATGTTGAGGGTTCCCCTGTTATCGTGGAAGCGAATATTCCCGAGTATCGCTGGGGTTCGCGTTATTCGATCTACACCGGACTCCCTGGCGTCCTGGGATGGCGCTGGCATCAAACCCAGCAGCGCGTCGCCGCAGAAGATAATGGCGTGGACGAACGGCTATTCCAGATAACAAAATTCTATCTCACGCGATCGATCGCGGAGGCAAACGACTTCCTCGATGAATACAATGTTAAGTATGTCATCGTCGGCGGGCTCGAACACGCATACTATGCCGAGGTCTATCCGTGCTGGCCGGAGGCGAGTATACAGGGCATCTCCTGTGATCTACGCGGTTGGCCGCTGGGGATGCCGACATCGTTCCCGATCTCGCCTGATGAATGCGAACTGGAACACCCCGAGGATGAAAACTCGAGCCTGCGCTGTCCTACACACGCTTTGGACAAGTTCCCCGCTATGGAATCTGAAGGAAACCTCCGGACCGTCTTCCAGGTAGGGAATACTGTGATCTATGAGGTTGTAAGGTGATTCAAGACATCTTCATCTGGTGGTTGATAAGCACGCTTCTGGGTGCTCTAACCCTGCCAGTTGCCTGGCGGGTCTTCGGACGTCTTGAGGACCGCGGCTATGGTTTCGCCAGGGCGCTCGGATTACTCCTGGCCGGATATCTTTTCTGGATGGGAGCCACGGTGCGGATATTCCAACCGAGTCTTGGCGGAGCGGTGATGGCGGTTCTTGCGCTCCTGGGACTGAGTGTATGGATTGGGCGCAGCACCTGGCGTGATTTGCTCGATTGGCTCAAAGAACACCGCTCCACAGTTCTTATCATGGAGACCCTTTTCCTGCTCGCGTTCTTAGTCTGGGCGTTTGTGCGGGCGAACAACCCGGAGATCGTAAACACAGAAAAACCGATGGAGCTCGCGTTTTTAAATGCGATTCTTCAGTCAGACAGCTTCCCGCCCAGCGATCCATGGCTCTCGGGCTATGCGATCTCCTATTATTACTT
>CBDTTY010000034.1:0-17326 GCA_965363875.1 uncultured Anaerolineales bacterium | reverse complement strand
ATCGCGGTCATGTATAGGGGGAAAATTGTGGATACACTGCCCGGAGGCAAGGCCACCAAGGAGCAAATCGGATTGCTCATGGCGGGTATTGCGCAGGATCAAGAAGCAGCTCCCAAGAAATAATCGGCTCAGAAACCTAGATCGCAGCGAGGTCCACACTTGAGCGAGAAACAAGAACCCAAGAAAAAAGGTGCGGGCGAGATCCTGTTAGAGGAGATCAACAGCCAACCCTCTAGGGGGTCATCTTGGCGTAAACTTGGGCGAACCCTGGCGATACCCGTGCTGGCAATCTTCAGCGGTCTGGTGTTGGGGGCGGTAATCATCGCATTGACCTCCGAGAGCGTCTACACGGCCTGGGCGCAATCGCCGCTTGCGGCTTTTGGAGCCGCATGGGAGGAAGTCCGGTTAGCCTACACTGCGCTCTTCTCAGGATCGATTGGATCTCCTGCTCGGATAATAGCTGCTTTCCAGAGCGGGGATAGTCTTGAAATCCGACGGGCGTTCAACCCCTTCCTAGAGAGTCTCGTCGCTAGCACCCCATATATCTTTGGAAGCCTGGCGGTTGCACTTGGCTTCCGCTCTGGTTTGTTCAATATCGGAGTAGAGGGACAGCTCTTTATTGGCGCGATATTTGCGGCCTTCGTGGGGTATTCGATCACAGGATTGCCCCCGATCATCCACATCCCTCTGGCAATACTCGCGGGAGCATTAGGGGGAGCCATCTGGGGCTTCATCCCCGGCTGGCTAAAGGTGAAGACCGGCGGGCACGAAGTGATTAATACGATCATGCTGAATTTCATCGCTTTCCGCATAAGTGACTGGCTGTTGAGCGGTCCGATGAGGCGCCCTGATTCGTTCAACCCCGTCAGTCCGACGATTCAGGAAAGCGCCATGCTCCCTCGTTTCTTCGAATCACCGATCCGGTTTCATTTAGGTTTCTTCTTAGCGCTCATTGCGGCATGGCTAGTGTATTGGCTCCTTTTTAAGACAAAATGGGGCTTTGATCTACGCTCGGTGGGTGCCAATCCGAAGGCTGCCCGCTATGCGGGTATGAGCATCATGGGAACCACAGTTCTGGCCATGTCCCTTTCTGGAGCATTGGCAGGATTGGCCGGCACGAACGAGGTCCTGGGGCTCAACCACAATTTAGCGATGGCCTTCTCCGCGGGCTATGGTTTCGACAGCATCGCTCTTGCCCTGCTCGGAAAGAGCCACCCTCTGGGTGTAGTCCTTGCGTCTTTATTGTTTGGAACGCTGCGTAACGGCGCAACGAGAATGCAAGTCGTCGCTCAGGTCCCGATCGACATTATCACCGTATTGCAAGCCTTGATTCTGGTCTTTATCGCCGCGCCGGCGATCATCCGTACAATCTACCGTTTGCGAGAGCCGGAAGCTGAGGAAGAAGGCGTAACAATTCGCGGCTGGGGAGGCGACTGAGAATGGCATCAACAGCTGTGCAGCGTGAGATAAAGCTTGTGAAACCGACTCGGCAGCGGGTGATGGGCCTTATATTTCTGGGGCTCGCGGCGGCGATCTGGCTGATCTTCAGTCGGTCTACCGAGGCGGGTTTAATCACCACCTTCAAACTCGTTCCCGGAGGTGTTGAGTCGAATCTTCCCGATTGGCAAATGCCGACGCTGATGACCCTCAACCTTCTGGCAATCGTCTGCGCGTTTCTAGGTGGAGTACAGCTTGTTCGTGGCTTTGGGAGACGCACAAATTTGGTGCTTTCGATCGTCTCCGCCTTGTTCATATTTGGCTTTCTGGTTTGGGCGGCAGCCGACAAATCGATGAACTTGACGGGTTTGCTCAACACGGCGCTAAGCATGTCGGTGCCAATTACGCTTGGAGCGATGTCTGGTGTTCTGTGTGAGCGAGCAGGCGTAGTCAACATCGCCATTGAGGGCATGATGCTTGCGGCGGCGATGGTCGGAGCGCTTGTAGGAAGTATCTCGGGGAGTTTGTGGGTGGGTTTGTTCGCCGCCATACTTACGGGAGCTGTGCTCGGTCTTGTTCATGCCGTTCTCTCGATTAAGTATCTCACCGATCAGATTATCTCCGGCACTGTAATCAACATCTTCGCCGGAGGCATGACCGCCTTCATCTCGTCAAAATTCATGCAGGTCAATCAGTCCTTAAATGATCCAGGGATCTTCAAACCTATAGAAATCCCGCTGCTTTCGAAGATTCCGATCTTTGGACCCATCCTATTTGACAACAACATTTTCATTTACGCCATGTTCATTTTTATGGTCGTGCTCCATATTGGGCTTTTTTACACCCGTTGGGGGCTGCGACTACGTTCGGTAGGTGAGCATCCAAAGGCGGCGGACACGCTCGGGATCAACGTCTTCCGCACGCGCTATATGGCGGTCATCCTGGGTGGGATGATGGCGGGATTCGCGGGTGCCTACTTCACATTAGGTTCGGTTGGACGTTTTGATGAGTTTATGACTGCCGGGCGTGGTTTCATCGGTCTGGCGGCGATGATCTTCGGCAACTGGACCCCCTTCGGTTCCTTCGGCGCCGGTTTGTTATTTGGGTTTTCCGACTCGCTGGCCTCCAAAGTGGCGATCCTCGGAGTCCAAATTCCCTCTCAACTCTTAGGGATGGCGCCCTATGTGGTGACGATGATCGTCCTCGCGGGCGTGGTCGGACGAGGCCAAATGCCGGCGGCGGATGGGCAGCCTTACGTGAAGGAGTAAAAGACCTAATCTGCGGGGGCGTGAGGTCTGCTACGAATAAGCGAAACTTCCTGAAACTTCTAGCGCCGAGTGTGATCTGATGGTGTGTTCATCAGGCCCCCCCGGCGCTTTCCAATTTTCCAAGCACAACATCCCACATAAATAAATCCGGGGCATTTCAAAAAGCCTTACAAGGATCACTTTATTAGTAGATCGTAGGGGCTGACCCGCGTGCCGGCCCATCGCCGTCAAGCAATTAGCTCTACCCCAACCTCCCGCAGGTTCTAAACCCGCGGGAGGTATTAAGGTCCAGATCTCAAGACACAGGCGTAGCCCGCGATTGGAAGCAGAGCTTCCTGATTTCTCAGTAACGGGAGGAGAACCTATTTATTGAGGTTCGAAGATAGATAGAACGGACGCCGGTGTTCGTCGTCAAGGATGAGAAACAGACGTTGAAGAGTATATCCTGTGTTGCTGTGGAGATCAGGCTGCAGGGGCATCTTCGGTGCGGCGCAGGAATTGGACTAAAGCCAGAGGTAATGTGCGAATCTCTTTTATACCGAGCAAAAGAGCCGTTCCAAAATAAACAACCGCCCCGAGCAATCCGCCGCCTAGGAGCAGAAGCAAGGGTCCCGGGTGAAGAAAGTGATCGAGAAGTAAGACGGTGGCGCCCATCGCCAGCGCTGCGATGGTAGCTTTTCCCGCATCGATAAGGATGCGGCGGGAATCTACAATGCGCCAGCGGCGATGAAGAATCGTTAACCCGATCAGCGCTTCGATGCCGACGGCGATGCCGTTCGCAAGCGCCAGACCGCCATGTTCGAGTCCGCCCTGTGTAAGCGGCCGCGAGAGGATGATCGCCAAGCCGATATTAAGTGCGGTCGTGAAGAATGAGATCAGAAGCGGCGTGAGCGTATCCTTCTGGGCGGCAAAAGCACGGACGACGACTTCGAGCATGGATTGGCTGATGAGTGCCAGCGCGTAGAACTGCAGAGCGAAGAAAACCAGGTTGGTGCTTTCGGCTGTGAATTCACCCCCTTCGAATAGAACCTGAATAACCGGACGACCAAGGACGATCAGGGCGACAGCTGCCGGAATGGCGAGTGTGAGAATGGCGCGTAACGCTCCGCTGATAGCTGCTCGCTGAGCCTTGAATTCCCCTTTCGCAGCGAGGATGGCGAGCGTGGGGAAGACGGCTATGCCGATCGCCGTACCGATGAGAGTCCATGGTGTGTTCATCAACTGAAAGGCGTAGCGCAGGGAGGAAACCCGTCCTTCGCCAAGACCTGACCCCAGGTTGGAATTGATCCAATCAATGCTGGCACGGGCCATGAGCAAGTCAATCACGCGCGGCGCCATGAGAATGGCAACGCGCTGCAGTGCTGGGTTGTTCCATCCTAGCATCAACCGCGGGTGTATTCGATTGCGGACCAGACCAGGAACTTGGACGAGCAGGTGGAGTGTGGCGCCGATCACTGCTCCCCACGCCAGACCGAAGATTCCCAGACTAGGTTCCAGGACCAGCGCTCCGAAGATGATGCCCAGGCTGTACATCGACGGTGCTAGCGCGGGCAGCAAGAAGTGTTGATGGGCGTGCAGCGCCCCGGTGAGGATGCTGCTGACCGCGAAGATGAGTGTAGAAACGAGTAGGATGCGCATGATCTGCGCGGTTAGAAGCTGGACCTCGGCGGGAAAGTGGGGTCCGATCCCCCAGGGGGCGGATACGAGGGTCTGTGCAAAGAACGCAAGCAGAAGTGCTGCTAACCCTGTCAGGAGGAGGATCGTAGTGATAACCTGACCTACCAGGTTATTCGCCTCATCAGACCGCTCTTTGCCGAGCAGTTCAGTGTAAATAGGGATGAAGGCGAAGGCGAGCGCCCCACCGGCGAGCATGGTGAAGAGCAGTTCTGGAATGCCATTCGCGGCCGAATATGCGTCGAGGGCCGCGGAAGTGCCAAATTTACCGGCGACAATACGCTGGCGGATAAGTCCAATCACGATCGAGGCTGACAGCCCAGCCATCACAACCAGGGTAGAACGGGCTATGCGCGTCGAGCGTGAGTTCGCTTCAGGTGCAGCTGTTTGGGTCATCATAGGGTATTGTTTTAGGAGATTACACCGAGACGCCTGAGCTGTGCAAGCGCCGGCTCCCAATCAGGATGCCATTTCAAAGCTCTCTCGAAATCTTCGATCGCACCGGCAACATCCCCAAGAGCCTCTCGCGCCAGACCCCGCCAATAGAAGCTCTCTTCGACCGATGGCTCGCTCATGTTGTAAATGGTGAAGTCCGCAAGGCTGACTACATCATAGTAGCGACCGCTGTAATAGTATGCAAAGTATGGACCGGTCTGGTACCAAAGCATTCGCCACGCTCGGTGTTCTGGGTCGCTGACGGCTAATTCAGCATCGATTTGGAAGGCTTCATCATAGGCAGCGGCGGCTCCCGCATAGTCCTGCAGGGCTTTTAGATTTGTGCCCCGGTTGAACCAGGCGAAAAATAGTGGGCGCCCGCTGAGCTGGAAAATCTCGTCGGAGGCAAGTTGGGCAGCGTGCTGGAAATTGTAAGTCTCATCCACGTGCGGTCCGAGTAATGCAAAAACCTCTGCCTCTCGGTCGGAGGGGTAAATGACGATGTAGGTGTAATTGAAGTGTCGCCAATAGAGTTCGAGTTTGTCGTAGTCGACGGGAAGATCGGACATGATGTAGGAATCTTGGGCAGTGAAAAGCCGGGTTTCATCATCGTAGCCAGTGAGGACCTCATAATGCCCCATCCAGCCATCAAAGCCAGGTCCTTCAAACCCTTTCTCGACAAGCACAGGAAAGCCGGCGGCGATGAATTTCTTCAGCAGTTCGATATCTCCGCCAACCCGGGTGATCACCTTTAACCCCGTCCCATCCTCGACGAAGTTCGCCAACTCATAAGGCATGACGTTCTTGTCGCGCGGATTGGGTTTGACAAATTCTGCAATGGGTCGTTGATCGCCATCCCAGCCCCAGAAGGAAAGCGCCATAGAGAGGTTGGCCGGGCCGCAATTATTCCACTTCTGGTATTCGTGGCGAACACCGGTGAGCCGCACGCTTCCGGGGATTGGGGTTGGAACGGGGCTCGGCGTTGGAGTGGGCGTCACTGTCGCCGTCGGGGCAGCGTTTGGCGTGACCGTCACGGTCGGCGTGAAGGACTCGAGTGTGCTCTGAACCATGGCGACTACGGTGGGGTTTGGGGTGAAGACCGCTTCCTCTGGCGGCGAGATCGCATATTTAATGCTCGCCTGCAGCGCCGAGATACGCCAGGCGACTTTCTCCTGGACGACTGGCAGCTGGTAAGCGATTACGCCCAGGGTGATGAAGGAAACCAAGGGTAAAAGCACCCACAAGAAGAGTCTACGCCGGTTTCTAAGCATGGCGAGGATTATAACCGAAGGTGGAATTTATATAGGGTAAGCTCGAACGAGGGTCTTCGAAGACGGACAATTCTAAGCTTCGCTGCATTGAAACTTGAAGAATTCAGGAAAAACGAGGACGGACCGACATTCCAGCGCCCCTATAGATCTAGCTGCGATCATCGTATGCGTCCGAATGAAAACGTACCAAGGGTTATTGCCTGTTTCTACTCAGACAGCGATCTGTCGATGATCTGATCGCGCTCGGGGCCAACCGAGATGAGGCGAACACTTAACCCGGTGAGGGTTTCAACTCGCTCGATGTATGACCGCGCAGGAGAGGGAAGATCATTCCATGATCTGATCTGAGTGAGGTCCGTTTCCCAACCGGGGAGGGGGTCAAAAACCGGCTTGAATGGGGAGAGATCCGCTGGTCCCTGAGGGAGGTCCTTGAATTGTTGATCCCCTCTTTGGTAGGACACACAGATATTTAGTGGGTCAATGTTGGAGAGTATGTCGAGTTTGGTGAGCGCGATTTCCGTGAAGCCGTTGATACGAGCGGTATAGCGGAGCAGCACAGTATCCAGCCATCCACAGCGCCGGGGGCGTCCCGTCGTCGTTCCAAATTCATCCCATGGATGTTCACCCGTGCCCCGCAATCGTGCAGCCGTATCACCTGACGCCTCTGTCGGAAATGGTCCTTCGCCAACGCGGGTCTGAAATGATTTAGTGATGCCGATGATCCGACGGATATGTTGCGGACCGATTCCGAGGCCGAGCAGCGCACCAGGGGCGGTAGGGTGAGAACTGGTCACAAAAGGATACGTCCCGTGATCCAGGTCGAGCAGGGTGCCCTGGGCTCCCTCCGCGAGAACGGTTCCGTGGCGATTAAGTTTGTCATGCACAAGCGCACCCACATTGGCAATGTAGGGCCGCAATCGATCGGCATAGGCAAGGAATCCATTCTGAATCGGCTCCTTGTCGAGAGGCTGCTTGTTATACACATGCTCTAGCAATCTATTGGCATGGTCCAGAATTCTATCGAGTTTCTGATGCAGCAAATCTTCGTTGAGTAGATCTTCGGCACGTAAACCGATCCGCGTAGCCTTGTCTGCATACGTTGGCCCGATGCCGCGGCGGGTTGTGCCCAGCAGCCCCTGCCCCTTCTCACTTTCCTCGGCGCCGTCGAGAGCTGTATGCGCAGGTGTGATCAGGTGGGCTGCATAAGAGAGTTTTAAACGCTGGGGAGAGGCATCGATGCCGAGTTGGGTGAGATGATCAACCTCTTCGAGAAGAATCTGAGGGTTCACAACCATTCCTGCTCCCATTACACAAATTGTATTGGGTTGGATGATTCCCGAGGGGATCAGGTGGAGTTTAAAGAGTTGATCGGCAACCGTAACGGAATGTCCGGCGTTGTCCCCGCCATTAAAGCGGGCGACGATATCCGCATCCCCGGCGAGCAAGTCGATAATCCGACCCTTGCCCTCATCCCCCCATTGCGATCCGATAACGATATCTAGCGGCATTCCCCACCTCGGAGGCAGTATAGCATGGCGTCGAAAGCGACGCAGAGCTTGCAGTCGTTACCTTCCGAGTATCGGATTGTAAATCTCGATCGCTATTGTTCGTTGAACCCCGAAGGGGCTATAATCGATGCACAGGGTCTATAAAGTGATAACACGACGGTTAAAACACACCCTTCTTTTTGCGAGTATCTTGGCGGGCTTCCTTTGGATGGCTTATCCAATGGCAGCGGTTCGCGCCGAGGTCAGTCCCAAACCTGTTCTCCAACCCACACCTTTTCTCACCCCCACGCCGCGCCAGGATGGCAAGATCATTTATATTGTCCAGGTGGGAGACTCGCTCTGGCGCATTGCCGCTATTGCCAGCATCACACTTGAGGAACTCATGGCGATGAATGGCATACAACCGGGAGATTACATAACTGAAGGGATGGAACTCGAATTGGGTGTAGGAGGACCGGCGCTTGCGACTCCTGCGCCCGGCGACGCCCAGGCGACGCCAACACAGGAACTCTTGACGCCGACGCCGGTCGTTGGAACCGCCGAAATTTGCATACTGCTCTTCATGGATGAGAACGGCAATGGGCGCCTCGAAGAGGGGGAATTGCCTCTCGCGGGTGGACAGATTAGCATTGTTGATGTCAATGGTATCGTAGCCGGCGAAGTCACAACGGAGGATTTAAGCGAAGAAGATCCAGTCGGCCATTGTTTCCCGGAATTAACTAACGGTGATTACAACGTCAGCGCAGCGGTTCCTCCAGAGTACAACCCTACGACGGGTTTAAACGTGCCTGTAACTGTAAAACCAGGAGATATCAAGTATCTACAATTTGGTGCGCAACCGAGCTCATCAATTGGCGGCTCGCTCAATACAGATGACGGGGGTCGATCGACAGTTTTGGGTATTCTTGGTGTGGTTTTGCTCCTCTCCGCAGGAGCGTTGGGATATTACGCCTCACGCATGTCCCGTCGAACGCCGCGGTCCTTGCGATAAAGAACCTAGAAACAAAATCCAAAGCCATAAGTGAAAACGAATGTCCTGTTGCTTTTAAGTAATTTGAATATCTCGTGGGCTCATCTGAATTTTTCAACTCGGCAAATGGTGATTAAATAGGGCATAATTATCCTTGGAATGGTTGTCTGACGTGCGAATAGCGTTTTAGGCTTGGCAGGCAGCGGTGAGCATATCTGGCGAGGCAGTTAATGTTCGAGAAGCGAAATAGGCGATCACTCAAACAAGCCCTTGATCGAGCGGGTGACTCCGATCTACGCGGCATTGAAGCAGATGTAGCCGAGAGGCAGGAGAGGATTGCTCAACTTCAGTTCGAACTCTCCGACATGCAAGCGGATTTAGAGCGTTTCGAACGTGCGTATGAGGCCCAGGTTGGATCATTCCAACTGCGGTTGATTTCTTTGGAAGCGGAAGTAGATCAAGCTCGCCTGCGCGCCGCACATCGGGCGCAGTGGGGAGATCGTGAGGACTCCCCCGATTTTAACGTCGATGTCGTTGAGCAATTTCGCCGGACCTGGGCGCCGCGCGAGAAGCCGTCCGAACCCCAACCGCCAGAGCCAGTGTCCGAGGAAACGAAGGCGGAACTCAAGCAGCTGTTCCGCACCCTTGCCAAACGCTTTCATCCGGATTTGGTCACCGACCCCGAAGAAAAACGCCGGCGGGAGAAGGTGATGGCACAGGTCAATGAAGCATACGCTGCGCAAAACCTATCGGCAATGAAAAAGCTGGCACAGAAACCAGATCGCCCTGAGGTACCCGCGGACAAAACGCGCGAGCAAATAATGGTGGATCTAAAGGCGGAGATCGTACGTCTCGATCGCGTAATCTTGGCTATAGATAGACAACTGCAGGAATTAATCAACTCTCATACTGTTCGATTGATGCTCGAGGTTAGCATCGCCGAGAGCAATGGGAGAAATCTGTTAGCTGAAATGGCAGCGGATATACAGACAGATATCGCAAGGCTTGAGGTTGAGCTTGCGTCGCTCGTGTAAAAATTGAAAGCAAACCATCGAAAAAGTAAATCGTCCGGCTAAAATTGAGGAGGGCTGTCCCAAAAGTTACATCTGGGCAGCCCCTTGTCGTGTCCACTAATTTTCAGTTTTGCGTCAGTGCAACAACCGGTTCAAACCGCTGTAGATATCATGATCTGAGATTCATTTAAGCCCAAGTTCTTTATAAATACTGGCGATATCGGCATTTTCAGCGATCAAGTTTACGAAGGTCTCCATTTTCTCCGGTTGTCCAAGACGAGTCTTTCCTAAGGCCCCCTCAATGATCTGGATTGTCTCCATGGTGTTTTCTCTAACCAACAGGATGGGAACACCGAGACTCTCTGCCTGTTGGATGATCAGCGGGCTGGGCCGTAGATTGCCGGTAAGAATGAGGACGACGGTTGATGTTTCAAGCGCAGCGAGTTGAATATCCGTCCGGTCTCCGCCGGTGATGACGGCTTTGTTCTTGTAGCGGCGGAAGCGGGAGAGCGCAGCATCGGCCGTCATCGCGCCGACAGTTATCGTCTCCGCAAGTGCATCCGGATCCAGCGCTTCTGTAAGCACTTCAGCGGAGAGCAATTCTACGAGTTCTCCAACACTGAGTGCCGAGAGTCGGGGTACGATCGGCAGGACTCCAACAACGAAGATGCCCTTCGCCTGGAGATAGGGGAGAGCATAGTCATCGACAAATGAGCGGTTACTCTCAGGGACCCGGTTTATCAGCACGCCCAGAAGCTGCTCGCCCAGGCGAAACCGTGCGGCGAGGACATCGTCTATGAGGCACATATCACCCCTAAAGGGAACGATCACCAACGCCGGAGCGCCGAGCTCTTCCGCTACGGATAAGTTTGAAAGTCCCATGGCATAGCCCTCGCGTAGACTGGCGCCGCCCTCGAGAAGCAAGACATCTTTCCCTTTCCCCGCAGTTTTTACAGCTTCGTGGATCTCGCCCACGAGATCATGCTCGCCGAGATCTTTGAGGCGCTCTCGCAGCGTCGATGCAGTGATGATAATGGTCGAAGCCTTTAAAGGATCGCCATCTAATCCCAATGAGCTGTGAACGAAGACGGCATCTTCATCTGCCAATTTGCCGTCGGGAGTACGCCAAGGCTGAGTGCTCACAGGTTTCATGTACCCCACCTTGTATCCATCAGATTGCATCATTTGTCCAAGAGCGAGACAGACGGCAGTTTTGCCAGAGTGTGGCTCGACGGAAGTGATATACAAACATTTCATTTGAAACTCCCTGGGGTGTCCAGTTGCTCGGGGGAAGATTTGCTTTCAGCCTTAAGAAGGATCAGGCGCATATCGAGCGCAACCCCTCCGCGGCCTTCTTCATACACAATAAAGGGGTTGATATCGAGTTCGGCGATCTCGGGGAAGTCCAGGACGAGTTGGCCGATTCGGAGCAGTGCATCGATCAATGTTTCCTTATCAACAGGCGGCTCGCCGCGGACGCCGTCGAGCAGGGCTTTAGCGCGGATCTCGGTGAGCATATGCGCTGCTTCATCGCGCGAGAAGGGTGCGATTCGGAAGGAAGCGTCCTTAAGCGCCTCTACATAGATACCACCAAGACCGAATGTAACCAGAGGGCCGAATTGGGGATCGCGATTCATACCGATGAGGATTTCTAATCCTGAGGGCACCATCTTTTGAACCTGACACCCCCATAGATGTGCTTCCGGGAGGTAGCGCTGCGACCGATATGTGATCAAGTCGAAAGCGTCGCGCACATCCGTTGGATTCTGAAGGCCGACTTTTACGCCGCCTACGTCGGTTTTATGCAGAATATCAGGCGAGGCGATTTTCAAAACGACGGGATAGCCCATTTCCGCCGCGATCTCGACCGCCTTTTCGGCTGTTTCTGCAATTTCAGAAGGGGGCGCTTGAAGCCCGTAGGCAGTGAGGATCGACTTCGCTTCCGCATCTCCGATTGAAAACCTACCCTCATCGAGGACGCGGTCAATCGTCTCACGCACAGCCTTCTGATCGACATCGAAACTCTCGAAAATGGGCAAAGGTCTTGCGCGGTATTCCCGATAATGACTCATCGCCTGGAGTACCATCGCCGCGCGCTCCGGGAAAGCGAAGTTGGGAACGTTGTGTTTTGACAAGTATTCAATACCGGCCTCGACTCGAGCTTCGCCCATGAAGGAAGCCAAAATGGGGATGTCGACTTTCTCGTTGATTTCGGCGATTACCTCGGCGGTTTCTACGATCTCGGTCATGGCTTGCGGTGTAAGGATGACGAGTATGCCGTCGACCGATGGGCTCTCAATGACCTGCTCAAGGGCAAAGCGGTAGCGGTCGGCGCGCGCATCTCCTAGAACGTCAATGGGGTTGGCCGCGCTGGCCGCGTCGGGCAGAAACTGTTCGAGCGCCCTTATGCATTCTGGTTTAAACCGAGAGAGCTTTAATCCGGCTCGTTCCAGCGCGTCCGTTGCCAGGATGCCAGGACCGCCCGCGTTTGTCACGATGGCAATATGATCGCCTTGAAGGGGACTAAGATAGCCAAATGCCCGGGCCATGTCGAATAAGTCCTGCAGAGAATGAGCCCGAAGGACGCCCGACTGTCGGAATGCGGCTTCGTATGCTTGTTCAGACCCTGCCAGAGAGCCCGTGTGAGAACTCACAGCGCGGGAGCCGGCTTGGGTAACGCCGGATTTCAGCGCCACGATCGGTTTGATCTTCGAAACCTCGCGCGCCACACTGATGAATTCCTGCCCATCGGGCAGACCCTCCATGTAGGAAAGGATGACGTTCGATGTTGGATCTTTCGCCCAAGCGCGCAGTAGATCAATCTCGCTAACATCGGCCTTGTTTCCCAACGAGACGAATTTACTCAAGCCCAACCTGCCGGCTTGCGCCCAATCGAGGATTGCAGTTCCTAACGCTCCGGACTGGGACATGAAGTCCATTGGACCCTTCGGAGGCATGCCGGCGGAGAACGAGGCATTCATCGGGATTACGGTATTGATCACACCCAGGCAGTTCGGGCCGATCAGGCGGATGTTGTATTCGTTGGTGATCTCAATAAGCTCTTGCTCCCGCTCGAGTCCATCCATGCCCGCTTCACGGAAACCGGCGCTGATCACGATTACCGCCGGGATTCCTTTCTCGCCGCAAGTACGCATCGCCTCGGGCACGAGGGGGTAGGGGATCACGATGACGGCCAGATCGATTGGGCCCGGGACATCTGAAACAAAGGGAAATGCGGGAAGACCAAGGATTTTGTCGGCCCTGGGGTTAATCGGGTAGACCTTGCGGCCATCCCTCAGGAAGTCGCCGTTTACTAAATTATCGAGAACGGCATATCCCAATTTCGATGTATTGGTCGACGCGCCAATGACTGCTATGGATTGAGGAGAGAAAAAAGCATCAAGGGACAAGATTTACGCTCCGAGCGTATTTATGTGTAGTGTAATCCTTCTGGTTTCTTGAATCAATGAGAAGGGTAACCATCAAGAAAGCCGAATGTCGTGAGTTGTGTTTATCCTGTCTCGCCGGACAGGAGACGATCGAGACGGGCAAACCTCTAGGTTGGTGTCGCGGGCTTGGAGAGGAGTGCCGCTATCGGTGTGAAGGAACGTCGGTGGACGGGCGTTGGTCCAAGTGCTGCAAGTGCCTGCCGATGAACACTCGTGCCATACCCCTTGTGTTGGGGGAAGCCATAGCCCGGATAGCGCTCATCAAGCTCAATCATTATCGTGTCGCGGGTCACTTTTGCGATGATTGATGCGGCTGCAATCGAGAGCACAATCGCGTCGCCTCTGGGCAGCGCTGTCTGAGGGAGTTCAGACTCTGGCAGCAGGATGTGGTCGATCAGGAGATGATCCGGTGAGGGATCGAGTTCATGAACGGCACGGGTCATCGCAGTCCTCGTGGCCGAGATCAAACCAAGCGTGTCAACCTCTTCGGCTGTCGCCTGGCCGACGCCGATCGTGGATGCGATTTCCCGTATTTTTCCAGCCCAATGGCTGCGTTGATGTGCGCTTAAAAGTTTAGAGTCACGAACGCCGTCTAGTTCGCATTTCAGGTCGGATCTCTCAAGCGGGAGGACGACGGCTGCTGCAACCACGGGACCTGCCCAGGCGCCTCGCCCAGCTTCATCAATGCCGGCGATTATTGCTATTCCGTCATTATGAAGCGCGAGCTCGAGAACAAGATCGGGGGCACCGCCGCGGTCATTCCTTGGCATAAATCCCTTTTAGATTGTTAAGGCGAATACGAAAGAGATCTGCGAACATCGTGGCCGAGTCGCGCAGGATGCGCACTCTGCTCCCTGAGTTGAAATACCAGTTAATCGGGATCTCGATGACTTGCATACCACGCTTCCTGGCGATGAAAAGGATCTCGACATCGAATGTCCAGCCGGCGATCGTCTGCAGCGGAAAAAGCTCCTCGGCCGCCTCCGCCCGGAAACATTTGAAGCCGCACTGGGTATCCTGCAGACCGGGAAGGGTGACAACTCGGACGAGCAGATTAAAAGCTCGCCCGATCAGGTGACGGTAATAGGGCTCGTTGTAACGAACTGCGCCGGGAATTTCGCGCGAGGCAATGGCGACATCGAAGGGAGGGGCCTTGGGCGGGAGAAAGAGGCTCACCTCATCGATTGGCATTGATAGATCGGCATCGCAGATAAAACGAAAATCACCTTTTGCTGCAAGCATACCTCTACGGACAGCCAATCCTTTCCCGGCAACAGGTTCTTGAAGTGCTTGAATCTCTGGATGGCGGGCTGCGAAATCCTGGCTGATCTGCGCTGTGCTGTCCGAGCTTCCGTTTTCAATGATGATGATTTCAGACTCGTAGGTCTGAGCATGGATGAATTCGAGGATCGCCTCTACGCTCTGTGGCAGTCGATTTTCCTCATTGTGGGCGGGCACGATGATCGAGAGGAGAGGGGGCAAATTAGGCTCCTGTTTCGAGGGTGGACCTAACCGTAAAAACTGTAGGAAATCACCAAAATGGTGAGGATGCTCAGGATCATCACTTCGAAGAACACCAAAACACCAAGGAGGATCCGCTGGCGCCGCGAGAACGGGAAGCGGCTGCGCTTCAAGGAGCGCTCATTCCGCGGGGTGAGTGCAGAACCATCCATATCGAAAGCCGCATCCAATTCGACACGGGAATCCTCGGGCAGTTGGATGGGGTCGACGGGTCTAGGTTCAGGCTCGGGCTCTGGAACAGGCTCAGGAATGGGCTCTGGCTTAGGTCTCGTTGGTTTTATCAGCGCTTCGGATAACTCAAGGATGTCCTCCTGGTTCATTATGGCTTGAAATTGATTCACATTTGCAGCGAAATGGTCGATGGCGTCAGCCTGGACAATACGCGCCTTCGGGTCGGCGGTGTCGACATGGGTCTTGGGATTAGTGAAGAGCAGGATCGCCTCGACTTCTGGGAGAGCGTAACCCTTTTCCCGCAGGTAGTCGTGAACTTCCTGCGCCATCACCAGAACGCGAGATTGCAGATTCGGGCGGACAGGTGAGAAGCGGCGTGATCGTCCACCGCCGTACTTCATCCAGGCCTCTCCCTTCGCTCGATAAACACCGACGAGTGGGCTCGGTAAAATCACGCGCACACCTTGCGGGCTGAGGAGCAGCATCGGAATTGTGTTCGCTGAGCCGGGGAGAGGTAAATTAAAGATAGCCAAATGCTCTCGGCCGAGTGTAATACTTAACTTTTCAAAGGCTTCATTCTGAGCTTCTAGTTCGGCATACCACTTGGTACCGTGCTTCAAAGTTCCCCTAACACGGCTTTCCAGGCTGATGACGCCTTCCTCATCGCGGAATTCAGAACACTCTATGCGTTTCATGATTAGTCCTTAATCCGAGCGTTTAGTTTTTTTAAACGCATTCTTATGTCTATAGAGATTATAAAGCAGACAGAAACCATGACAAGCTGTGAAAATCGAGCTATTTTGAGGATATAATCCAAATTACGAGGTGCACAGTGTCTCGAAGGATAGTCATCACGATTATCTCCCTGCTTTTTATTGCGCTCATCATGCCGATGGGCGTAAATGCACAGGGTGGTGGTCGTGTATTTTTATTGGAGGTAACGGGACCCTTAACACCCACGATGGTAGAGTACCTTGAACGGGGGATTGAGCAGGCGGAGCAGGAAGACGGCGAGGCGCTCATCTTCCAGATCGACACGCCTGGCGGGTCCATTGATCTCATGAACCGGATGGTGCAAGCGATACGCGGTAGCCATATCCCGGTAGTGGTTTACGTCGCCCCGCAAGGAGCGATTGCCGGGAGTGCGGGCACAATAATCACATTAGCCGGACATCTCGCCGCAATGGCGCCTGAGACCGCAATCGGGGCAGCGAGCCCGGTTGGGATGCAAGGAGAGGAACTCGGCGATACGATTGA
This sequence comes from uncultured Anaerolineales bacterium, assembly GCA_965363875.1. Classification (GTDB taxonomy): domain Bacteria; phylum Chloroflexota; class Anaerolineae; order Anaerolineales; family E44-bin32; genus E44-bin32. Next base: position 1,352 of record CBDTTY010000034.1, on the reverse strand, counting down.
AACCAAGGAGAAGGAGATTCTAAAAGCTACGATTAGGGGCTTGGTCGCAAATCGGGGGGAAGAAGCCATGATCCTGGCTGAAGCGATGATTGACTCTGCGAAGGCGGTATCCGCTCAAGAGGCGCTTGACGCTGGTTTGATCGATTTCATCGCCGACGATATTGAGATGCTCCTTGATCAAATTGACGGCTGGAAGGTTGATGCGCACGGGGAGCGCGTACTGCATACGGCAGATGCGATCGTAACGGAGATCCGCCAGAATTACATTGAGCAATTTCTACAAGTCCTGACCAACCCAAACATCGTCTTCTTGCTGCTTTCCGTCGGGGTTCAGGCTATCTTGATCGAGATCTCTCATCCAGGCGGTTGGATCGCCGGCTTTATCGGTGTCGTGTGCCTGGCTTTGGGAACCTATGGTCTCGGGGTTCTGCCCGTGAACTGGTTTGGATTGATTTTCGTCCTCACCTCCTTTGTGCTCTTTATTTTAGAGATTAAAGCCCCCACACATGGAGCGTTAACGGTGGCGGGTTTAGCCTCGTTTGTCATCGGCTTTCTAGTCCTGTTTAATTCACCTACAACGCCGTCCTTTTGGCGTGTTTCTGTCCCCCTTGTAGTTGGCACTGGCATTGCAATCGCGATTGGATTCTTGATAATCCTGTCCTTTGTGATTCGCGCTCAAATTAAACCGGTTGAAGTTGGTGCCATGTCATTGGTGGGGCGCACTGCCGAAGCACGTTCGGATCTCTCGCCTGGGGGGACGGTTCAGGTTGGAGGAGAACTCTGGAGCGCAGTCCTTGAGAACGAGGATGATGAAATTGCATACGGTGAGAGGGTTGATATCGTCGGTGTAGAGGGAATACGGTTGCGCGTGCGTCCATTGAACAAGAAAGGTAGTTGACTCGACATTAACCAGCTTGTACACTATCGCGTACGTAATGAGGAGGCGCGATGTCATCATCAGAATTCCGCATGATCGTTCGCACTGGACCGAACCCTGGAACAGTCTTCGAGCTGACCAAGGAGGTCTCGCTCATTGGGCGGGATGTAACGAATGATGTTGTTGTCGGGGACGCGGAAGTCTCGCGACAGCATTCCCGCCTCACGCGCACACCCAGCGGGTATGTTCTAGAGGACCTTGGTTCAACCAATGGCACGTTTGTCAACGGCGAACGTCTAGTGGCACCGCGTGTGCTGAACCCTGGCGATTTGATTGCACTAGGGGAAACTATAACGATGACCTTCGATGCGACTGCACCGGAGGCCGCGGCGACGGTTGCTCAACCAGCGGCAACTGCAGAACCCGCGAAGAAATCTCCCCGGGCGGCTGCCCAACCTGCCGCGCAAGCTAAACC
>CBDTTY010000033.1:0-17419 GCA_965363875.1 uncultured Anaerolineales bacterium | reverse complement strand
CCGCGGACATGGAAACCACCCCATTGATAGAGGAGCGCAGCGCCGGCGCCGAGGCCAAAAAATACACCCGCGGTGGAGAAGAACCCGTTAACGCTGAGAGGATCGATCGCTTCGCTTCCCGGGGCGGCGGCTGCAGCTCCGGCAATCCACTCCAATGGGACTGGGCGGTTTGCCGTAGCCTTGGATACGAGTAGCCCCAGGCAAATAAAGGCAATGCTGATCACAAAAGATAGCAGGCTCTGCTGGCCCGCTGAAAGCCGTGAAAGCCACTTGCTGACGGGCTTGTCGAAGATGAGAAATGCCGCCAGTATGACTCCGCCGATGAGCCAGCCAAGAAGCGTATCGGTTGGGTAATGGACACCGAGGTATGGGCGCGAGATCGAGATTATCAGAATCAAGGCGCCGAAGAATAGGTATGCCCAGGTGCGGTGGATCCAAGCAGCCAGGCGTCCCCACACGGCGAGCGCTGTTTGGGCGTGGCCGGAAGGCAGGCCGAAGCTCGTGCCCGTGCTCAGGGCTTTAACCTCAGGGTTGACCCAATATGGCCGCGGTGTCCCAAACGCGAGCTTGAACACTGAATTGACCCCGTTGCTGGTGAGGAGGATCAATCCAATTCGGACTCCCAGTCCAATGTCGACACACCAAAGGAGAGCGGGGAGGACGAGTAGGAAAAACTCCTCGTTGCCCAAAAAAGTGAAGAACTGCATGATGGGTGAAAGCCAGTCCCCCAGACTTTGCAGCCAATAGATAATGGGGTATCCCCACTCGAGTATCGGAATCATGGATGGCTCCTTTCTAAAGCTCCATGCTAGACGAATTGGGTGACGAAGGATTCTGTTTCTTGGAACACATCCTCTCGTGCCGCGTCGCACGTGATGATGTGATTGCTATTTTGGACATAAACCATCCGTTTCTCAGTTGAGCCGAGCGAGTCGTGGATGTGCTGCATATCGGATGGTGGGATGAAGTTATCATCGAGGGAATGGATCAGAAGTGCTGGAGCGGTAACCTTGCTCAGCCTGGGTTGCATCTCTTTGACCATAGCGCCAAATTCATAGACAGAACGCAGCGGATAGGCGTCATATTGAACACGGGATTTCGCAGCTTCCATATCAAACCAGACAGGCGGACCCTTGGGGATGGGCGGGAGAAAGGTGCCCAGCGCAGGCAGGAATGGATAGAGCTGTTTCAGATAGGGGATGGGGGGAAGCTGGTAAGGCGTCGAAAGCGTGACGATTCCATCCACCGGCTGCTCCGAGGCCATGATGAGGCTTAAGCAGCCACCGGTGGAAAACCCGATCATCACGATCCGATCGCACCGCCCTCTCAATAAATGGTATCCGTCTTCTACAGAGGCAAGCCAGTCGGGCCAGCGGGAGCGGGCCATATCCTCCAGCCGGGTTCCATGACCGAATAAACGAACGCCGAGAACCGTATATCCCTGGGATGCCAGGCGCGTCCCTAGTTCGCGCATCTCCTGCGGCGTAGCGGTGAAGCCATGTGTGAGCAGGCAGCCGACCTTCCCGCCAGGGAAGAAGAAGGTTTCAGCCCCGGGCATGGTCATGTTCACGGCGCATCTCCTGTCACGCGGTGGACGAAATCGGTTATGGTTGAAAAGACCTTCTCGCGTTCGGCGTCGCGCGGGAGAACATGTCCGCTGTTTTCAACCCAGGAGAGCGTCTTATCCTGCGTACCGAGCGCTGCATAGATCTGCTGTGCGTGGTCTGTGGATACAGTCAAATCGCCGGTGGAGTGGATCAACGCTACCGGGCATTCGATGTGCTTCAGCGAGGACCTCATCTTGGCGTTGAGGTCGTAGACCTCAGAGAGCCCTCTCAGCGGTTGGACGGGGTAGCCAAGGTGGAGCTTTTCCGCTTCTTTGTCGCGCCAGTCCGACGGTTCGGATGGCGTGCGAAAGCGCCAGACCTTGCTTAGCGGATGGACTATTGGGCGCATCCGCCGGGCGAGCGGAGGGAGTTCCCATAGTGTGGCCATGGCGACAGCGCCGGCGAGAGGTGTCTGTGAGGCGAAGGTCAGGGTGAGCATTGCGCCCAGTGAGAGCCCGATTACGACAACCTGGGAACAGGCTCCATCGATCCAGTGGTAGCCATCCTCGAGGTTTGCTATCCAATCTTGCCAGCGTGCCCGCGTCAGATCATCGGGGTGTGTGGCGTGACCGAATAGGCGGATACCGAGCGTTGTGTATCCCTGCTTGGTCAGGTGTTCCCCGAGCCAGCGCATCTCCTCTGGAGCGCCGGGAAAGCCGTGGACGAGCAGGCAGCCCACATCATTGCCCGGGTAGAAGAAAGGTTCACCTCGCTCGAGGATCCTGCTCATCCAAGGATCTCCAGTTGGCGCGGCAAGGTGGTCAGGCTCTCGGCGCCAGACTGCGTGACGACGACATCGTCCTCGATGCGCACGCCGCCGCGATCCGGCAGGTAAATCCCAGGCTCCACAGTGAAGGTCATACCTGGCGATAGGATAAGCTCCTCACCGGCGCGGATATTGGGGGGCTCGTGTGCTTCCAGTCCAATGCCGTGGCCTGTGCGGTGAACGAAATACTCACCGAAACCCGCTGCATCGATGACCTCGCGTGCGGCTTTATCGACCAGTCCGCAAGGTGTGCCCGGGGAGACTACTTCTCTTCCGGAGTCATTGGCGAGGGCGACGATCTCGACGATCTGCAGCAACTCGGGATCGATCTCGCCGATGGCGAATGTGCGCGTAATATCTGAGATATAGCCGTTGTGGCGTGCACCCCAGTCGAGGATGAGCAAATCTCCGGTTTCTAGTAGCCGGTCGGTGGGCGTTGCATGAGGCAAGGCGCTGTTTGAGCCGCTGGCGACGATGGGGTTAAAGGGTAGATCGGGTTCCGAGCCGGCTTTCAGCAATTGGATGGTCAGTTCCGAGGCCAATTCGCGCTCCGACATGCCGGAGTGTATCTGCGGGAGTGTCTGCCGCAGGGCATTTTCGGCAATAATCACAGCCTGACGCATTGATTCGATCTCGACATCATCCTTCTGAATGCGCAGTTCGCGCAGAAGGACTTCAGCATTTGTAAAAATCCATTCGGGGTTTGCATGCTCTAATAGCTGCATTTCAAAAGCCCGCATCCGCAGAGGCTCGATGCTAACCTTGGTCGAGAGGTCTTTCACTTTCTCCACGGCTTGTGAGAAAGCAGCTTCACGCGAGGCGTCACTTTCGCCGTAGGTAAGTACTTCGCACTCGAAGGAGGATGTTACTGCGCGCTCACGCTCCAGCTCCGGGACGACGAGCAGCGGTTGACGCCGGGGTGAGAAGAAGCCCACAATCGGTCGTTCCATGAGATGAAAGTCTAGACCTGACAGATAGAAGAAGGTAGGGCTTGGGATCAAGGCGAGCAGATCTACATTACGTGCTTCCATGCCCTCTTGGAAATGGGAATATCGGTCAATAGCCATCACGTCCCTCCGCACGATATGCGATTATAGGCATGCGTGAGTAGGAGATCAAACAGCGTAGTAATTGATGTGGGCAGCCACAATGGGTGTAGAGAGGATGTAAATGACGCAGAATCGCTTGCTGAAATGGGGAGCGAAACACCATCTTAATACGCTTCAGCAATTTTTTCCAATCCCTTGGGATCGAGCAGTTTTATTGTCGCTCTAGAGAGCTCCATCAATCCTTCTTCCTGGAATTGATACATTACCCTGCACACCACTTGCGGTGTTGAGGAGATCATCGACGCGATTTGATCCAGTGTAAGATCCCGCTCTGCGAGAAGGTCATCTTCGTCGTGAAAACGATCCAGGATTAGCTGAGATAATCGGGCCGAAACAGGTTGGAAAGCCAGTCCATAGATAATCTCTCGCGCATGGCGCATGATACCAATTAATCTACATGTAACTGCCCAGATCGCCTCCGGGTTTCTTTGAACCACGGTGAGAATATCGTCCTTGGACCAGAGACGGATTTGAGTATCTCCAATCGCGTAGAGGGAGGCAGGTATTGGTCCACCGTCGAAAATGGAGTGAGCCCAGAAATCTTCCCCTGGCTTGATCGTAAACAAGATTTTTTCTTTACCCCCAGGCGATGTCAGAGCCCAGCTAATTTCACCGCGTTCTACGAAAAGAACCTTTGGCCAATCATCGCCTTGGTGGCATACATACTCCCCGTCCCGCAGCGTTCGTGAAATTGAGCTTTGAGCGAGGAATTCCAGGTCTGCTTGTTTGATGTTGCTGAACACTTCATTCTTGGTTAATTCCGCCAATAACGCTTCCATTTCTTATCCCTCACCATAATCTGAATTGGCAGTTTGGAGTTAATGACGTGGGCTCGGTAAACTTTAGCCGCCTTACAGAACAACTCGGACTTAACCATGATTAAATACTTTTGAGAAATTTGTCACTATAATGAGGTCACCCACATTGACCGTAGCGTTCTCTCAAGTGGTGGTTGTTTTCGTACTCTCTTGTCCAACACCAGCAAAAGGAGAAGAACATGCAGCATCCGTCAGAAAAGGTTCGACTTACAGCTACTATCGTACTGGTTATTTTCGCCTTTGTCACCATAATTGCTACACCTTTGATTGTCAAGACGATCCTACCCGAAGTCATCGATGGTCAACTCGTAAAATATGAGAAGATGTCGACCTCTGATGATCCCGAAATGGTCAAAAAAGCACCACTGATCATCGATACCCCCTACCTTGTCAGCTTCTTCTATCCACTCTGGATGGCGCTGGCAATGTTTGGCGGCGTGACAGCCCTGGTGATAGCCAAACCTTTCAACAGAGGCGAAGTCTGGGCAAAAGGGGTGGCACTGCTGGCCTTTACAATGCCATCGATAGCCGGAGCCTATATGCTCATTCCCTGGATTAACTTTGTTGGCTTCGGCAACGGCTTACCTTACCCGATTTTCATCGCTCTATTCGGATTGATCCCCTACTTCTGGATATTGCTCGCAGAAAAAGTTGACGGGACGACCAAACTGGCTTACTTCCTGGTCTTCATGGCTCTGGGAATTGCTGCCGCTCACAGTTTCACTAATGGTCATGCGTCCTTCCGTCTACAATGGATGCTCCCTCAACGCCCATTATGGCCGCCAACGACGTGGGTTCTCTGGCTCTCAACCCAGTTTATGTGGTTGGGGACCATTGCCCTGCTGTTCTCGATTTTCTACACAGGTCTACGTAAGAAGGCTGGCTTCTACCTGGGTTTGATCGGCGGCATCACAGTTACAATCGCGAACTTCTGGACTCACTTCGTGCGCGGCACCACCAGCGACTACCTCGTGGGTGGGTCTCTGGGTTTGGCTGTGGTCGTATTCATGATGATCCCTGCGTTCAAGGAGCGATTGTTCGACAAAGCGTGAATCGAATCCTAAGCGGGAGATTATTCTAACACCCATTAATTTGGTGAAGGCTAAGAGAGAAGAAAAAAGGTGCTGCTTCCAGATAGGAAGCAGCACCTTTCGCATTTCCGGGATCCTATTGCACCGCAATGAGACCAACTGGTCTAACAGTTTCGAGCCCAGCGAGGCGTTTAAACGCAGATTGTCTTGCGAGGGAAAGGACTAAAAAATGTCATCGAAGCGACGCGGCGGGGGTTCGCGGACAGCCTGGAATAGGCCTATATGGGCAGAGCCCGCCTTAATGAGGTTTAAAAAAAAAGGGGGTTAACAACAGTGCAGATACCCCTAATAAAGGCCCACGGGAATTATCTTCCATAAGAATAAACTCACTCAGTGGTTTGGCAGCCGGGCGTCATATTTTCAGGATCCCTTTGATAAAGCAAATAGCCTTGTTCAAACTCCTGGACAATCTGGTAACAAGAATCGCCGGTGAGGACATCTTTCTGTAATACATTTGGATCAATCAGAACAAAATCAGGGCCGTAGATCTGCATTGTGTGGAGGAGTGTTGCCTCAGGTCCTTCATTGACCCAGGGGAATATCCCAGGTGTTACCAGACCGAATAGATCAATTATTTTCATATCGGTGAAATAGCCAAGATAACCAATCTCGCGCGTGGCCAAACTTTGCTCTTTCGCTGCATGATCGTTTAGCCAATCAGAAACTTGCAGGTAGGGAGTAAGCCTATGATCGAAAGCACTTCCTCGATATATTTTCCAGTCGTTGATCCAGAAGAATGATTGGATGCATAAGAGGCTGCTGGCGATAACCAAAAAAATAATCTGGGAGCGAGTGTCATCCTGTGTAGAACGATGTCTACCTTGAAATAACGGAATTTGAGCAATACTGCGGATGCCGTACGCGACGATTATGGCAAAACCAGGGAGAAGTGGAACATAGTACCAGGGAAAAGAGCCGGCAAAGAAACTGGCTGCAAGCAGGTATATGGCGCTCCAGTAGAGGAGAAGCAAGTATCCCTCTTCCATCGATCTCTTAATTAATAGGAAGGCAAACCCTACAAGGAAAAAAAACAGGAAAAGATTGTAATAGGCCGTTTCACCGACAAATGCAGTCCAGTAGACCGCACCACCCAGCAGGAAAGGCACCCTTATAGCGACCAGTTTTGCAGATATTGATAATGGAATCAGTGTTTCAAATACGACGAAAGAGTAGATCAACCAACAGGCCACAATCACGATTGCCGGCATTATCCAATAAGGTCGTTGACGCCTCCCAACATACGAGTGAACAAGAAGAATGAGGGCAAATAACGCTGTTTCATAACGGGTAACTATGAGTAACCCTAGAAGTATTGCGGTTAAGGACCACTTCCGCTTGGTATATGTAAAAGCGGTGAGGATGAGTAAACAGACGAGAAATTGACTTTCCATACCCACAGAGTAACGAAGGAGAGGATGGGTTATGTACAGCAGGGAAGTTGCTATCGCGATCGCCTGCCCTTCCTTTCTTCCGATTTCATATAGAAATCCTGCGCCTATCCATAGACTCAGGAAATTGATTGTCTTGCTGATTTGTACAACCGAAAAGTGGGTTAGAAAGGAGAAGAAGGCTAATAGCGAAGTGTAGAGAGGAGTAGTTGTGCCGAGAACAGGTTCTCCCGGATTGTAAACAAACCCGGCCCCTGTTGCGAGATTGCGGGCATAGCGGTAGGTGATATATGCATCATCTTGGATAAAATTCGAATACACCAATGAAAAAGTAAGGGCCAGAATTCCCAAAGCAAGCCAGATAAAAAATCTATTCTTCAAAGCCATGATTTACATTCAACAGCATATCGCTGGCATTGTAAAGCAGGTTCCCTATTGAAACAGCGGGAAATCCATGGTGAGCTGTGCTGACGCGGCTCTGCTTGATATCTTTTGCTGCCGGGATCCCCGGTGATGGTTTGACTGCATCTTGCCGCCCGCGTTCCGGGTAGTGCCCCCGCCCGTCAAGGGCTCCAGTAAGTGAAGGCGTGACCGGGTCAAGGTTTACATGCGGTGATAACCCAGACTTTCCCGTCTGCTCTTAAGGATACATCCCAAACTTGGAAGTCACGAAATTCCATTCGCAGCTCTTCCTCAGAGAATATGTGATGGGGCAATCCTGCCTCTGACCCTGTCAAGGGAACAATTGTGCCTGGCTCGATCTCCTCAAATTCCTCATCATCCTTTCCTGCGGCAACCGAGATAAATGCCACCCCTCCAGGCGAAAGGACTCTCCAGATTTCTCGTATAGCCAGTCGAACCGCGATTATGCGGGCATGATGGATCACCTGAGTCGAGAACACTCCCGAAAAACTCCCCTCACGAAAAGGGAGAGGATGCCGAAAATCGGAGAGCACAAGGCGACTTTCCAGCCCCTTCTCGAAAAGCCAATCTTGGGTCAAACCTAGGCCAGTAGCAGAGATATCAAGACCGAAGGTCTTGAAGTTTTCCATAGCGAGATGAACGGTATGCCTTCCACTGCCGCAACCCAGATCTAAAATTTCAGAGCAGCCATGCTCGACGAATAGATCTACTGCTTCATGGAATCGAGGGAACGGTTCGGGAAATACACGCCCGTCTTTCTTATATATTTTTTCCCAGGGATGTTCCGCCGAAGTCATCGTGTTTTTGACAAATGGATGAGGGCGCTAAGAAAGAAAATGAGAGCTGAACCTCGAGCGGCTTCCATCCCCGTTCCGTATGTGGATGCTTGTGGCCGTATCGTTCGCGAATACTCACACATTGGAGGCCTCGATGGTGCGCGCGCTCATAACATAGTAAATGACGAATCCTATGGCCGAGATGGCACCGCCAACGATGAAAGGCCAAGAGTAACCGCGTTGCCAGAGCAAGCCCCCCAATAATGGTGCGGGTATGGTGACCAGGCCACGAATGAGATAATAGAAACCGATCACGCGCCCACGATGGGATGCGTCTGCCAGGTCGACAATGAGCGCTTTGCGAGCCGGCTCTCCCAATTCACGCAGCCCGGCGGCGACGAAGGCCACGATCAACCATTCTGCAGGGAGACCGACCAGGATTATTGGGAACAGGGCAAACAGAGCGAAGGTCACGAGGATAAAAGGGCGGCGTCCGAAACGATCCGCATAGTGGGCTGCTGGAATATAGCCAGCTATGGCTGTAAGCATTTGAGCGGAGGTGAGGGCGCCAAATGCCACCAGGGACACCCCGCGAATGTTGATGACGAGGAGCACGACGTACACAGCGGTCAGGCTCGATCCGAATCGGGCAAAGCAATCCGCCAGGAGCAACTGCCGAAGAGCTCCTGGCATCCTGCGCCAGATCGTAACGATGCCCTCTCTTTGCTCGGTATGGCTGCGAGGTTTTTCACGGTAGAAACGAGATTGCAGGTAGATCGCGGCGAGTGCGAAAAGGAGCGAAACGAGGAAGCCGATGTGCATCCCGGAGACCACGCCAAAACGGGTTAACAGATAGCCCCCAAGCGGGGGGGCTAATACGATGGGGATACGTTTCCAGATGGATTGAACGCTGAAACCCATCGCCCTTTGATCTCGCCCGAGATTGTCCCCGATGAGCGCGAAAATCGCCGGCTGAGACATGCTGCTCCAGGCGAGGACGAGCAATGTGCCCAGGATCACGATCTCCCAACTCCGGGTCAGGAGATACACGAGGTACCCCATGGCGGCGATAAGGTTGAAAAAGACGAGGGCGCGTTTCCTGCCGAACCGATCGGCTAACCAACCACCTGGATATTGATAAACAGTGTCGACCACGCGTTTGAAGGAGCCATATGCGCCAATGGCCAGGGCGCTTGCCCCCAGGACCTCGAGGTACTTGGGCATGAAGCGGACCCAAAGTTCCTCGCCCATTCCAATGACCAGCAGCGCGCCTAGTAGCACGACGATGTTGTGCTTCAAAGCAAGGAAATCTCGAAGGGTTCTTCTGCGTTGTTTATCCTGCATAAGGATGCATCCCAAAAGTTTTGATGGGGCAGCGTTCAGTGGATGAGGAATGCTGCAAGGTCATTAGACAAGCATCATGAAAGCGACCAAGTTGAAAGTCTCTCGATAGCTAATGCGCGGGTGCCATTCGCACAGCAACGGAGTCCCCCAATCAGGGGCAAGGCAAACGGGATAGGCAGCGATGGATTAGGTTGAATCGATTTTTAGTTCATCCAAAAGCAGCATCGCTGCTCTTGCCCTGTCCGTGGGTACAAAAAGATGATCGTGATAATATGCCGAGACGGTATTCACACTAATCCCTGCTCCGGCAAGTTTACTGGTTATGGCTGCGAGAAAACCAATCGCTTCCAGGCTCGAATGGATATTGAGGGTTATCATTCGCGAGACAAACTCATAGTCCAGCCCCTCATCATCGGCGATGCTTCTTTCAATAATTAAGGTGATTCCCTCCGCTTCGCGAAACCACCCGATCGGGCGAATACGAAGTTGATCAAACGCTTTGGGCGAGACGGAACAAAACACGAACTCCCCCTCGAAAAGGACTGGCTGCATATTCGCAAGAAGACTCTGAAGATTGGTTTCTCCGGACATAAGCACTATCCAATAAATAGTTCCGATTAATGCGATGGATTTCAAAACATCGTAAGGGTCCAGTAGAAACTTGAACGTTGTCGATTAAACCCTTCCATCGCTGACTAATTGAGCAAAAAGCTCAAACGATCGATTAAAAGTTCTCTCCACATCATCGGGGAAACAACAAGCCGGCAATTCTCTCATGCGTAGATGGTAGCTGACACATTCACAGCAAATGCCTTTTCTGGAGCATGGCTCATAGGTGCAATTACAATTCGCCAGGTTCTTTTCCTGGTTGCATTCCATTTCATCTCCTTACCTATCTGTGATCTTCCGCTTCATCCCGGGATCGATGGACGGCACATTTACTTCTCTCACAATGACAGGCTCTCGGCCAATGTCATTCCCTCGCCGCTTAACGGCTCACTCACAACAAACCTTCGGCTCGCAGCCGGTTGACCAGACCCACTGTCGAAACACTCCGATCCATGGTGTAAATGTGCAGCCCGGGAACACCCGCTCGAAGCAGTTCAGCACACTGACGATATGCAAACTCAATGCCGAATGCAATGAGGGCATCTTTGTCACCTTCCTTAAAAGAATCAAGCCCTTTACGCACATCTTCTGTAATTGTCGCTCCACACATTCCCGCTAGCATCTCCATCATCTTGACGCTGTAGATGGGCATAATACCGGGTACGATGGGAATTTCTATGCCAATTCCCCGGCAGCGGTCAACGAAGTCGAAGAAATATCTAGTGTCATAGAAATAATTGGTGATGATGTACTCGGCCCCCTGATCCACTTTCAGTTTCAAATACTCCAGATCCTTCTTTCGATCTGGAGCATCGATGTGCCCCTCGGGGTATGCAGCAACCCCGAGGCAGAAATCGTAGCGTTGGCGGATGAAGGCGACCAATTCAGATGCGTATTGCAGACTGTCAGGATGTGGCGCGAACGTTTCATCCCGGGGTGCATCACCGCGCACAGCCAGGATGCTCTCAACCCCTATCGCCTGATAGCTGTCCAGAACAGAAACGATATCTTCCGGTCCCAACCCAAAGCAGGCGAAATAAGCGAGGACATCCAGGCCTTTCTCGTGTTTCAGCTTCTGGAGAAGTTGACGAGAACCCTCCCGCGTTGATCCCCCAGCCCCGAAAGTAACCGAAACGAAATCAGGAACCAGGGCAGCCAATTGCTCGATTGTTTTCTCCAGGGTTTCCGCTGCCTTATCGGATCTGGCGGGGAATAGTTCAAAGGAGATTGTCTGTTTTTGGTCCGCCTTCCAAAGGTCGATCACTTTCATCATCAATTTTCCTCCAGGGTAATCCGTGTATGTTATCTAAAACAATATTAAAATATCGCGTCCATATAGTCGCTGCAATCAATTATGAGTGCCACCCTCACTTCAGCATAGCAATTCTTTCCCCCCTTCACAACTATGCTTCCGTTTCTCAGAAGGACAACGCCGAGAGGGGCGCGAGTAATCAATGGATGGATTTGTCCGCACGGGTTTATCTTGACAGTGAATCTGCCTCTCAAGTACAATCCAAACACCCAAGAAGGGCCTGTAGCGCAGCTGGGAGCGCGCATCAATCGCACTGATGAGGTCGCGGGTTCGAATCCCGCCAGGTCCACTCGAGCTTGGGCCCATGGCGCAGCTGGGAGCGCGCCTCAATGGCATTGAGGAGGTCGTGGGTTCGAATCCCACTGGGTCCACCTGATAATTCAATATCCAGCCATGGCAGGAGTAGTAAGCCAACCGTCAGCGAGTCGGGGAGGGTGAGAGCCCGGCACAGCGCCCACGGTGCGCTGTAGCAGATGTAAGTGCGAAGGCTGAACTCGCCTGTCGTCCTGCTTAAGGACAGGCTCCCGCGGTGAAATGAGTAGCCGGGGGCGGGATTCGCCCGTTACAGCGGTGAAGTGGCTCAGCAACCGTTGGGCAAACAGGGTGGTACCACGGAGACCCCTTCGTCCCTGTATGGATGAGGGGTGTTTTGTTTAACTGCTTGAGTACCGATGGGATTGATAGGGGGTAACGATTGAGTTTACGAAATCGAACCATTTTGAGATTTTTATTCTGTTGACAGGGGTTGAAATCCTTGCGGAGGTAGATTGCCATGAGTGGAGCAAATAAAAGGCAGAAAACCCGATCGAATGCCCACGAGATCGACCGCTACCAAGCGGTTGAAATCGAGCCGCGTTGGCAGGCTCGTTGGGAGGCTGATCAACTCTACAAAGCGGAGGTTGATCCGCAGCGCAAAAAATTCTACTTCCTGACCATGCTTCCCTACACATCAGGGGATATGCACATCGGGCACTGGTTCGCGATGACACCCTCCGATGCGCGCGCCCGTTACCTGCGCATGAGCGGCTATAACGTCATGTTCCCAATCGGGTTCGACGCCTTCGGGCTGCCAGCGGAGAATGCGGCGATTGCCCGCGACATCCACCCCAAAGAATGGACCTATAAGAACATCGAGAATATGCGCCGGCAATTGCGCACTATGGGCGCGGTGTGGGATTGGTCGCGCGAGGCGATTTCCGCTGATCCGAAATACTACCATTGGACTCAGTGGTTCTTCCTGAAGATGTTTGAGAACGACCTGACCTACAAAAAGATGTCGCCGGTCGATTGGTGCCCACAATGCAATACGACCCTGGCACGCGAACAGGTGGTTGGAGAGAAACGCGTCTGTGAGCGCTGCGATACGCCCGTGATCAAGAAAAATCTCGACCAGTGGTTCTTCCGCATCACGAACTATGCCGAGGAGCTGCTTGAGTTCTCCACCCTGGATTGGCCCGAGGCGGTCAAACTGCTGCAGACAAACTGGATCGGGCGCAGCGAGGGTGCAAGCGTGGTTTTCAAGACCGAAGATGGCGATCCGATAGAGGTCTTTACGACCCGACCGGATACGCTATGGGGGGCGACTTTTATGGTCTTAGCGCCTGAACACCCGTTGGTCGACAAACTCACCACCCCCGAACAGCACGAAGCTGTTCATGAATACATCCATGAAGCCGTGCGCCAGACCGATATTGAACGCGAGGCGCTGGATAAGGAGAAGACAGGAGTCTTCACCGGCGGCTTCGCCATCAATCCTGTAAACGACGAACGCATTCCGGTATGGATCGCCGACTACGTGCTCATGACCTACGGGACAGGCGCGATCATGGCTGTGCCGGCCCATGACCAACGAGACTTCGAGTTCGCCCGCACATTCAACTTAGAAATTCGACCGGTGATACTGCCGGAGGGTATGGAATCGTTGGATGGCGAGACGATGACCGAAGCGATTCCAGCATACGGCACGATGATTAACTCCGGCCCGTTGACGGGGACGCCAGGAGAAGAAGCTTTTGACAAAGCGAACGCTTATTTAGAGGAGAAAGGCACTGGAAAATTCGCCATCAACTATCGTCTGCATGACTGGCTGATCTCACGCCAGCGATATTGGGGTGCACCGATACCGATGGTCATCTGCACCAAGTGCGGCATCGTCCCGGTTCCAGAGGACCAACTGCCGGTGGTGCTCCCGGATGACATCGAGTGGCGGCCGACGGGAGAAAGCCCGTTGAAATTCCACCCCACCTGGAAGAACACGACTTGTCCCGATTGTGGAGGCCCCGCGGAACGAGAGACGGATACGATGGACACTTTTATGTGCTCATCCTGGTACCATCTGCGCTATCTAAGCCCGGATTATGATAAGGGACCTTTTGATCAGAAAGAGTATGACTACTGGATGCCCGTTGACTCATACACGGGCGGCATGGAACACGCCACGATGCATCTGATTTACACGCGCTTCTTCCATAAAGCGTTCCGCGATATTGGCATCATGGAGGGGCATGAACCCATGCTCCAACAACGCAATCAGGGTCAGATTCTGGGACCCGACGGCCAACGCATGAGCAAATCGCGCGGCAATGTCGTCGATCCGGATGAGCAGGTGCAGAAGTACGGTGCCGACGCCGTGCGAGCGTACCTGATGTTCGGCTACCGCTGGTCGGAAGGAGGCCCCTGGAATCCCGACAATATCCAGGGGGTCATTCGCTGGTTGAACCGGGCCTGGATGGTAGTGCTCGATACCGCGGACGCTAAAGGGGGGAAATCCGACCCAGAAGCGGAAAGGGCTCTGCAGCGAAAAATGCACCAGACTATAAAACAGATCTCGCACGATATCGAGAATTTCGAATTCAACACCGTAATCTCGGCGCTCATGGAACTGACGAATGAATTGAGCGCTTCCCGGGATGCAGGATTGGCTGGGACACCCGCGTTTAATAAGGCGGTTGAGACCCTGTTGCTGCTCATGGCACCACCTACTCCACACATCGCCGAGGAACTGTGGGCGCGACTGGGCAAGCCATACTCAATCCACAATCAGCCCTGGCCTGACTATGACCCAGAACTGGCGAAGGAAGAGCAAATAACTCTGATCGTCCAGGTGAATGGAAAGGTGCGCGATCGGATCATGGTTGATGCAGGGATCAGCGAAGAAGACGCAAGGACCGCGGCGCTGGCCAGCGAAGCCGCGCAGCGCTTCATGGAAGGCAAGGAACCCCGGGAAGTGATTGTCGTCCCTGGGCGTCTGGTGAATATCGTCGTCTAGCCACCACGAAAGACGGGTGTTTCGATAGATAAAGTTATCCATCGAATCGAAGCCGCTCGAAATAGCTAATGTCTTGATGATAAGTCTGGGGCGTTATTGCGCCTCAGACTTTTTTGACCGAGGCTGTATTGAAGCGTACAATCTCGAGAGATCTTATGACTTACTAATGGAGGCTGAAAATGTCGTCACGCAAGCGTAAAGTTGTTGTCGCCGAGGGAGCGCCGAAAGCCATTGGACCTTACTCGGTCGCGATACGAACGGATGGTTTAGTTTTCGCCTCCGGTACGATAGGTGTGGACCCTGCAACCGGCGAATTCGTGGCGGGCGGTGTTGAAGAACAGACACGCCAGGCGTTGAAGAATCTCGGTGAGGTGCTTAAAGCTGGCGGTTCATCGCTCGAACAAGTCGTCAAAACGACGGTTTTCTTGCAGAAGATGTCGGAGTTTACGTTGATGAACGCGGTGTACGCGGAGTTCTTCCCGCGTGAAGCACCAGCCCGTTCAACCGTAGAGGTTGCGGCGCTGCCGAAAGGGGCAGCCGTTGAGATCGAAGCGATCGCGCTGGTCGACTAGATAGACTCAGATTGAGACCGGATTTGAGTCCTGTAGGACTGGGCGGGCACAGCACCAAGTAAATTTTCCGCTTTGCTGCATATTTCACGTTAACCGTGAGCAGAGGCGACGCTCAATGGATGCATCGGAGAGGGCACAATGACGGGCGAACTCATTCTCGTTGTCGATGACGAGGCGAATATCCTGGACCTCACCCGGCTCTACCTGGAGCGGGATGGTTATCGCGTTGAGGATGCTATGGATGGGCAGCAAGCTCTGGAGAAAATCGATTCGCTTGAGCCAGCGCTCGTTATTTTAGACATCATGCTGCCCGAAGTCGATGGCTTCGAAGTCTGCCGGCGTGTCCGCGCCGAGAGCGATGTTCCAATTATCATGCTGACCGCCCGCGATGATGACGTCGATAAAATCGTCGGGCTGGAACTAGGCGCAGACGATTATGTGACCAAGCCCTTCAACCCGCGTGAGTTGGTCGCCCGGGTGAAAGCTATCCTGCGGAGAGCGGAGCGTGCACCGCGGCGGGATGACAGCCCACTTCACGTTGGCGACCTGACGATCGACCCAGCGCGCCGGGAGGTCAGTGTAGCTGGTCAGGTGGTTGAAACGAGAACGAAAGAATTCGATTTGCTGCTCACTCTGGTGGAGCATAAGGGGATCGTTTTGAGTCGTGAACAGCTGTTGAACCTGGTTTGGGGCTACGATTTCTATGGTCAGACACGCACCGTAGATGTCCATGTTGCCCACTTGCGAAAGCGCATTGCGGCAAGCGACCAGGTTCGGATCGAAACGGTGACAGGCGTAGGCTACAAACTCGTAAATTGAGGTTTCCGTGTTCCGTTCGCTGCAATCCCGTTTGTTCTTGACCTATCTCCTGGTTGCAGGGCTGGTTCTGCTCTTCGTCGCAGTCAGCCTGCTGTTCTTATTGTTAAGAAGTCCTTCCGGAGACCAACGTGTGTATCTCAGCCTGGAACGGAGTCTTCCAACAATCGCCCGTGGACAGGGGAGGCTTCTCCTGGAGCTGGAGGGAGAGGAGCTAAACTCGACGATCGAGCGAATGGATCAGATGTCCGGTGCGCGCGTCATTATCATCAATCCACAAGGTGAAGTGCTGGCCGATAGTCGTCCAACGGAGAGTCCGGTTCCCGAGGAAGTGCTCCAGCAGAGTGGAACGGGTCAAGAGATCGTACGGGGACGTTTCGGAAAAGCGGGCGAAGGGATCTGGCTGTATATCTCCCAGTCGTTGGTCCAACACTTCCGGATCATCCTTGCCTCACCGCGCCCTACATTGATGAACCTACGTCTATGGTGGGATAGCGTCTTGCGACCCATCCTTCAGGCTGCAGGGATTGCATTGATCCTCTCGATCTTCCTGTCATGGCTGATGTCGCGTTGGGTTGCTGCACCTTTGGACCGCATGGCTGAAGTCTCCCGGGCTGTGGCGGCTGGTGATTACGATCAACGCTTGCAGCCGGGTGGCCCAGAGGAAGTGCGGGGTCTTGCGCTCACTTTCAATGAAATGGTCGCGCGCGTTCAGGCAGGGCGGAAAGCGCAGCGCGATTTCGTCGCCAACGTCTCCCACGAACTCAAAACTCCGTTGACCTCTATTCAGGGCTTCGCTCAAGCGATCCTTGACGGCACCGCGCAAGACGAGGAATCGCAGCAACACGCGGCACAGGTCGTCTATGACGAAGCTCAACGATTGCACCGGCTGGTGGAGGACCTGCTCGAACTTGCGCGCATGGACGCTGGGCAGATCGATTTTCACCAGGATCGTGTCGAAATCACGGCCCTTCTTTCAGCCGTTGTTGAACGCCTGAGTGTGAAAGCCGCTGAGGCGGGAGTGGATGTCATCAATAAGGTCGGTCAACTTCCTATCTTGATCGGTGATGGCGATCGCCTGGCGCAGGTTTTCATGAACTTAATCGACAACGCCATTAAACACACTCCTGAAGGCGGGCAGGTGTCCCTGTGGGGGGAGCATGCGGAGGGGTGGATTTCGATCCATGTTGAGGACACCGGACCTGGTATCCCAGAGGAAGAACTCTCACGTATCTTCGAGCGCTTTTATCAATTGGATAAGGCTCGCCCGGGGGGTATGGATCGAGGCGTGGGTCTTGGTCTGGCTATCACCCGTGAGATTGTACGCAGTCACCAGGGACGGCTGGTCGCACAGAGCGAACCAGGGCGGGGCAGCCGCTTCACTGTTCAGCTGCCAGTCGTCCGCGCCGATGACACCACGCTGGCCGTAGACCGGGGGTAGCCCGCTACGACACCAAATAATTGGGGCCGACACTTGGGTCGGCCCATTCTTAATTAAATCAAGGGTTACTACTCAGGTC
>CBDTTY010000032.1:0-17443 GCA_965363875.1 uncultured Anaerolineales bacterium | reverse complement strand
GTATAATAGCCCCATGAATCCACCCCTACTCCCCGCCCCATTGCTTATCGAGAACCGGGAGAGCCTGAAAGAGATGACCGACAGGCTCGCGCGTGAACCCCTTCTCGCCGTGGACACTGAATCCAACAGCCTCTACGCTTATCGGGAACAAGTTTGTCTGATCCAATTTTCGATCCCTGGATTTGATTACCTCGTCGATCCCCTCGCGGTTCGCGATCTAAGCTCGCTATCGCCGCTTTTCTCAAACCCGAAGATTGAAAAAGTTTTACATGGAGCCGAGTACGATGTCATGTGCCTTGCGCGTGACTTTAACTTTCAAATCGTCAACCTCTTCGAAACCCGTGTCGCCAGCCGGACACTGGGATGGAAACGCACCGGCCTGAGCGATCTTCTGGAGCAAGTCTTCTCCGTCAACGTCGATAAGCGTTTCCAGCGAGCCAATTGGGGCAAGCGACCCTTGTCGTCAGAGATGCTCGACTACGCTCGACTAGACACACACTTCCTGCCCAAGTTGCGGGACCACCTCCATCAACTATTGCGTAATAATGGCTGTTTGAAAGAGGCCCAAGAGCTATGCGAGCTAATGACCTATCCACCCCTCCGAGAGAACGGCTTCATCCCAGATGGTTTCTGGCGGATTACCCACTCCCGTGAACTCTCCCCACGCAAAGCAGCCATCCTGCGCGAGCTCTACATCATGCGCGACAGTTACGCCCGACGACAGAATCGCCCACCCTTTAAGATCCTAGGTGACAAGAGTCTCCTAGAAATCGCCAGGAAAGGACCCCACACCTCCGCGGAACTTAATGCTGTGCCCGGATTGACAAACAATAAAGTTCGGCATTACGGCGTTGAAATCCTTGCTGCCGTTGATCGCGGCTTGAAGGCGCCATTACCTCAGAAACCGCGCAACCGGGGGCAAGATGAAGCCACCCGTACCCGCTACGAAGACTTAAGGGAATGGCGCAAAAACGCGGCAAGAAAAAGAAATCTCGAGTCCGACATCATCCTGCCTAGAGATACACTCATCGAAATTGCTACTCAAGCGCCACGCGACCTGGCGACCCTGAGGAAGATCATGGCTCCACTGGAATACCGCTTCCAGAGGTATGGTGAGGAAATTCTTAAAATAATTCATAGGGTGTAATCAAGAGGACCATCATGAATATCACTTTCCATGGCGCAGCCCAAACGGTTACGGGATCCCGTCATCTTTTAATCCTGAACGACCATCAGCTTTTGCTCGATTGCGGTCTCTTTCAAGGTCGGCGCAAGGACACTTATGCACGGAACCTGAACTTCCCCTTCGATGTAACCGGTCTCGACGCGGCAATTCTCTCCCACGCACATATCGACCATTCGGGCAACTTACCCAATCTGGTCAAGCAAGGCTACCCTGGCTCCATCAACGCCACGAGCGCCACGGCCCATCTCGCCGGTGTGATGCTGCGTGATTCAGGGCATATACAGGAGTCGGATGTCAAATTTGTAAATAAGCGGCGCGCCAAGCGCGGCGAAGCGCCGATCGAACCCCTTTACACAATAGCCGATGCTGCCCTCGCTGCAGAACAGTTCATCCAGCGCGCCTATGAAGCGAAGTTTGAGGCCGTTCCTGGCGCAATCGCTACGTTGGTTGAGGCCGGACACATCCTCGGCTCAGCGGGCGTGATCCTGGACCTCGAAGAGAATGGGCGCAAGGTGCGCCTGATGTTCTCCGGCGATATCGGTCGCGCCGACTTGCCGATTGTGCGCGATCCGGTTCTACCTAAAGATGTCGACTACCTCATCATGGAATCAACGTATGGCGACCGGTCGCATGACAGCTCTGGGCAGGCATACGACGAACTTCACGCTGTCCTGAGCCGCACGATCGAGCGGGGCGGGAAAGTCATCATTCCATCGTTTGCCGTCGGCCGTACACAGACGCTTGTTTATTACCTGCACCAGATGATCGATCGCCACGAGATCCCGCGCATTAAGGTCTTTGTCGACAGCCCCCTGGCCGTGAATGTCACTGATATTTTTCGGGATCATCCCGAGTGTTTCGATGAAGAAGCAACGAGTTTCATGCTCGCCGACCCGCATGGCTCGGCGCTCGGATTTGACCTATTGACCTACACGCGGTCTGTCGATGAGAGCAAGGCCATCAATTTCATAGACGAACCGGTGATCATCATCTCGGCTTCAGGCATGGCCGAGACCGGTCGCATCCTGCATCACCTGCGTAACAACATCGAGGATGAACGCAACACCGTCTTGATCACCTCCTGGATGGCCCCGCACACGCTCGGTCGACGGCTTTCGGAGGGTAAGAAACGGATTAAAATCTTCGGCGAAGAACACAAAGTGAGGGCAGAGGTTGCCTCTATCAACGGCCTCTCGGCCCACGCCGACCAGCCCCATTTGATCGAATATGCGCTTGCCTCGAAGGATACGCTAAAGGGTGTATTCCTGGTCCATGGGGAAGAAGGCCCCGCGCTTGCGCTCAAGGAAAAACTCGAGCAAGCTGGCTTGCAGGGTGTTCACTACCCCGAGTTGGGGGAAAGTGTGGATATATGACGACCGGCGCGCTATAATGTCGACACCCCGTGGAGAGGTGCCGGAGTGGTTGAACGGGGCGGTCTCGAAAACCGTTGTGGTCCTTTGGGCCACCGTGGGTTCGAATCCCACCCTCTCCGCCAGAAAAGGGCGTCCTTATATTGGACGCCCTTTATGCATCCTCAATAATCCCAGCGAAAAGCTTCCTGGCTCTAAAAGACTATGGAGTGAACAACCCGGGGCCCCCATACACCCGCATCCGTCGAGCCGGGCAAACCACGATTGCTTTTGAGCAAATCGAAATTGCTACTTTTAGCCAACGGAGTTGATGAAACGGCGATACTGGCGGCGATATTTTGTGAAAGCCCGCCTGCCCTTCGCCGTAAGCTTCACCGAAGTGTTGGGGATTTTTCCTTTATACCCTTTGGTGATTTCGACAAACGCCACATCTTCCAACGCTGAGAGGTTCTTCGATAGGGTTCCTTTGTTGATTTCGGTTGCGTTGAGCAGAAAGGTGAAGTCGGCGCTTTCACATCCAGCCAAGACGGCGATTATGGCCAGGCGGGCTGGTTGGTGGATCATGCGATCGAACTTCGACGGCAGCGTGAAGTCAGCCATGGTTGACCTCAAACATGGAGAGTCGGGTTCTCCACAGCGCATATAAACCGGATATCAGCAAAATCGTTGTCCATATCGCGCCAATTGCAAGCCAGATCTCCGAAAACGTCAGAGGGATGAAGAAGAGGACGCCCGAGAGCAATCCACCAATACTGCCCACGAGGAGATATCGATTCAGAGGAAATATTCGTCATTTTCCCATTTCTGTGGATTGTTTTGCATGTAGGTTCGTATGCGCTATAAGGCATCATCAGGAATGATGAGGAGGCGAGACGTGAAGTGAAAGCCGGACTTTTACCTTTCACAATCACCTGATAAACACGAAAAGGGGCGACCCGGCAGATCGCCCCAATACCATTCTTGCCAATGGTGATTTACTTCCGGATTTCGATCGCCTCTAACTGCTCCAGGGACTTTTTCACGACATCGAAACCACCCTGCCAGAAAGCAGCCTTGCGCATGTCGATCCCCGCGTTTGTGAGGATATCATCGGGGGAGGCTGATCCTCCCGCCGTTAAAATGTCGATGTACCGGGGGATGAAGCTCGCTCCCTCCTCTTTGTACTGTTTATAAAGGGAGAGCACCAGCAGCTGGCCAAAGCTGTAGGCGTAGACATAAAATGGCGTGTGATAGAAATGCGGGATCGCTAGCCACTCAAAACGGAAGTCCTCGCTCAGGTCCAGCGAATCTCCAAACTGGTCTTTCAGATTGTCGAGGTAGATTTCTGAGAGATCGTCCACCGAGGCGCCATCCTGCACTCGTTCATGCGCCTGGCGCTCGAACAAGGCAAAGTAGGCTTGACGCATGATCGTGGCGTAGGCATCGTCCATCTGCCCAAAGAGAATGTCGCGCCGCACGTCGGGGTCATCCTCGATCTCCAACAGATGGTCAACCAGAAGCATCTCGGCGAAGGTGGAGGCTGTCTCCGCGAGTGGCAGCGAAGAATGCTGGGTCAGCTTGGTGTGGTGCGCCGCCAGCATCGAGTGAACCGCATGGCCGAGTTCGTGCGCCATCGTAGCCACATTGCGCGGCGTCCCATTGTACGACTGGAGCACCCAGGGTGTTAAATCAGGTGTGACCGTTGAGCAGGAGGCTCCGGAGCGCTTGCCCTTGCGCACCTCACTGTCGATATGGTCTTGGTCAAAAACACGCTGCACCAGATCGGCCATACTCGGATCAAACTGCCGGAAGCTTTCCAACACCATCGCCACTGCATCATTATAGGGGTACGTCTTTTCAGACTGCGCTACGGGGGCGTAGATATCGTAGCGGCGCAGGCGGTCCACGCCCAGCCAGTGAGCCTTCAATTGGAAGAAGCGATGAAACAGCGGCGCGTTCTTTCGACAGACATCTAAAAGCGTTTCCACCACATCATCGGGGATATCGTTGGCCAGGTTGCGGATAGCAATCGGCGCAGCATACCCGCGCAAGTCCACGCCCTCGCTGTGCCAATCACGCAGAATGGATTGGTAGATTTGCCCCAAGATGGGCCCATCCGCTTCATAAACGCGATAGAGCTCTTTATATGCTGCTTCCCGCAGAGCTGGATCGGGATCGCGGTAATACACCTGGAGTTCCTCGCGAGAGAGTTCCTTCTCCTCGCCATCTACTTCAATCTTAAAGCTATAGCGATTGGTGATGATATTGTTCAGCGTCACCAAGGCGCGGAAGCCGTTGACGTCCTTAAGATTGATGACCTTCTCCTCGGGCTCTGAGAGCGTGAAGGGCTTCTGCAGACGGAGGGCTTCCAGCCAATAACGGTAGTCGCCCGATACCTCTAGCAACCTGGCGGCCGCTTTATCATCCAGATTTTTCCACCAAAGGTTAAAGAACATGGTGCGGTTATCGATCTGAGCGCCGAGCTGCTGTATTTGAGCCATAAAAGCCTGAACTTTTTGATCCTGCGTGTCCTCTGAAAAACTCAGGAAGGCGAAGGCGCCTACCCTGGAAATCTGGCGGGTGATCCCTTCGTAATTCTGAAGAATATCAACGAATGTATTCTCCGAGATATCGGCAAAGAGCTGCTCCCGATACTTCTCAAAAGCCACAACTGAAGTATCGAGTTTCTCAAGCGCTTGCTCGATCTCGGGGGTCCCTAGACCAGGAAATAGTTCGTCAAGACTCCAACCTTTTTGTTCGTATGTCACGCCGGCCATATTTCACTCCTGTGTATTGAAAGTATGTTCTAGGAATTCCTCAACATATCAAACGTTAAAGCGTATATAGATCACATCCCCATCGGAGACGATAGAATCCTTCCCTTCGAGGCGCAGTCTGCCTTGAGCGCGCGCCTCTGCCAGCCCGCCCAGAGATACCAACGCCTCCCAATTGATTACTTCGGCGCGAATAAATCCACGCGCCATATCGGAATGGACCGTCGCAGCGGCGTCCAGGCAGGTACCCCCGCGCGGCAGCGTCCACGCGCGAACTTCATCTTCATTTCCGGTGAAGAAAGAAAGCAGATCCAATGTATCGTAGGAGGCGCGGATCACTCGCTCCCGGCCGGGCACCTCGATGCCATATTCCACCAAGAATTCGGCTGCCTCGTCCACGGGCAGTTGAGCGATCTCCATCTCCAGCTTCCCTTGCAGTCCAAGCGCCGATACCCCCGCCATGGTTTCACCCATAGTAGAGAGCGACTGGTCTTCTCCCAAGTTAACAACAATAAGTATCGGAATAAGGGTGAGCAATCCAAATCCCGTCAATGCGGCGAGATCCTCTGTAGAGAGCTTCATGCGCCGAAGTGGCTGCTCTTGATTCAAATGCTCCATGGCGCGCTGGAAGATGGCTTGCTCTCGCTCGATTTGCGCCTTATCGCGCCCCCCTTTCTGCCGTTCTTCCTGTAATTTATCCAGGCGCCGTTCGACTGTGATCATGTCACTCAGGAGCAGCTCACCATCAAGAGCGGCGGCATCTCGAGCGGGATCGACACCCCCCAACGCAGAGGGAATGCTCGGGTCTTGAAATCCCCGAACGACGAGCAGCAAACCGTCCATTTGCTCTATTTGGTTGACGAGTGGACCGGGAAGTCCGTCGCTACCAGCGCCAACACTCATGCCGCCGATATCGGCGTACGTCACTTTAACGCAGGTTGTTTTCTTCGGCCTGAAGACTTCGCTAACTGCTTCAAGGCGCGCGTCTGGGACGTCTACCGAGGCCTCGCGAACATCAACGCGTCCACGACCGGCCATTGTGCCCGTCTCTAATTGTGCTCCTGTAAGGGCATTGAATACCGTAGTTTTTCCAGAGGCCTCGAGGCCAATAATTCCTAAGCGCATAAGGTATAAAGTAAGCCCCCGGGCTCTACGACCGGGAGGCCATCTTGACCATCATCTTACACTTGGCTATACTGTCCATGCGCCGAAGTGGCGGAACTGGCAGACGCGCGCGACTCAAACTCGCGTTCCTTCGGGATTGTGGGTTCGATTCCCACCTTCGGCATCAGCGATTATAGCATAGGCAGCCCCGGATCTCTGAAGTCCTGTCGGGGCTGTTGCCTTTGTTGCAACGATTCCGCCTCTATGGCACAATGCTCGCCAGAGGGCAACCATCGAATGAGAACGACATCACGCTTATTGCTTGGGGTCTTCATCGGCATGCTTCTTGGCCTGCTCTTTGGATGGGTGATTCGCCCTGTGGAATATATCGACACCGCTCCGGAAGCGTTACGCGAAGATTTCCGGTCGGATTACGTTCTCATGGTCGCCGAAGCCTACATCGTCGATCGCGACTTGGAGCTGGCAAGGTACAAACTCGCCTCGTTAGGGTCTCATCCGCCCCTAAACTACGTCATCGATGCTATCGACTTCGGGGTGAAAAACGGCTTCAACAAAATCGACCTTCAGACTCTGAACCTGCTCGCCGTCGACTTACGCTCCATCCCGCCTGCGCCCGAGATAGGCTTACAATGAGTCGAATGGGCAATTTCTCATTAATAATCGGCTTACTCCTCGGATTCGCCGCGGGGTTATTTTACAGCTGGACTATCAACCCCGTTGAGTACATCGATTCTTCCCCGGACTCGCTCCGCGATGACTTTAAATCAGATTATTTGACACTGATCGCCTCCGCCTATGTTGCCACCGGAGATGCAGATCGTGCTCGCGCCCGCCTCGCTTGGGTCCAAATCACCGATCCGGCCAGCACACTCGGTCGGATGGCCCAGAGCAGGTTAGCCGCTGGACGACCGGAGGCCGAAGCGCGCGCCCTCGCACAGCTTGCAGCCATGCTTGGCGAGCGTCCTTCGCCGTTGATTGCGACACCGACGCCCCACGGAGCGGCCACTACAACACCACTGCCGCCAAGTCCCACCTTCACACCAACAGCAACCCCCAGTCCCACATCACCCCCCACCGCGACCGCGAGCGCACCTTTTTCACTTACTGCCAAGGATGAGATTTGCGACCCAGCGCTGCAAGAAGCCCAAATCCAGATCCTTGTCCTCGATACAGCCGGGCATGGGGTGCCCGGAGTTGAAGCGCTTGTTGTCTGGGACACCGGCCAGAGTACCTTCTTCACCGGGCTCAAACCCGAACTCGGACCTGGTTTTGCAGACTTCACCATGCAAGAAGGTGTGATCTATTCTCTGCAGTTGATTCAAGGCGATGGGTTGGAAACCGGCATTTCGGCCGAGTCCTGCACGGATGGTGACGGCGAACCATTTGCTGGCTCATGGCTATTCACCTACCAGCAGTCCACCTCTCCATAAGAAACACCTCATATACAAATCGCGTAATCAAGTTGAGAATATGTGGATAATACAAAGGGCTGACTAAGAGATCTTAGACAGCCCTGATCGATTTCGATTAACGATCGTTATTATTCCGCCTCTTCACCATCCTGCTGTGCGGCTTCTTACTCAAGATCTTCATCGGCGGGCAGCTCAGGGGCGAACCCCAGATCGAGCTTTTCCTCCATCCTGATTTTGCCCCGCAAAAAAGCGCCTTCCTCCGTCGAGAAAGCGATCGTGACAACATCCCCCCATACTCGCCCCGTGGTGGTTATCTCCACTCGATGAGCGGTGATATTTCCTTTGAGAGAACCCGAGATGACAACGGTATTGGCACAGATCTGCTCACAAGTGACCCGACCTTGCTCTCCGATCACAACAATCCCACGCACCGCGATCTCACCGTCGAACGCGCCATCGATGCGGACTCCCCCTTCTCCGCTGAGCTGCCCCTGCCAGGTAATGCCAGGACCTAAAATCGAATCCACGCGCTCCGGCGTTTGCCCGCTCACGATTGGTTTCTCTGTAGATTTTCGAAACATCAGCCGCCTCCACCAGGGCGCGAGACGATACCATCGGCGATCACGCGTGTCAATCCTCTAGATTGACATCGCCCGCTGCAGGTAAGCCGCCCAGCGATTCTGCCGCTCGCACCGCACGCACGATCGCCTCGGCTACAACTTCCGCCGCATAGGCGCCGACGATATTAACATCGACACTCTTCCCCCCGGTTGATAAAGCAAACAGGGTGTCGCCATCCAACATGGTGTGCGCCGGGCGAATCGCGCGGGCGATGCCGTCGTGCGCCATTTGGGCGACCTTGTTGACTTCCTCTTTAGTTAACTGGACGTTCGTTGCAACGATACCAATTACGGTATTGCCCCGGGAGGCAAACCGCAGCGCCATCTTGCCCGCCATTCCCTTCATCACCGTCATGGTATCTGCGAATCGGCCGTCACCCCCAAAGCGCATGGGGCCCAGCTTGGCTGGACGCGTTCCGGCTAGAATCTCACCACTCGCAGGATCAATCACATCCCCGAAAGCGTTGACGGCGATCAGTGCACCGACAACTGCTCCCCCGCCCAGATCTCTGCTTGCGCTCCCAATTCCAGACTTCATTGCGCCGGCCATGCCAAGGATCTTCCCTACTGTCGCACCCATCCCAGCGCCAGCGTTCCCCTCCTGCGGAGGATCTTTTGATGCGTTCTGACAGGCCAGGTAACCCATCGCCGCGTCAGGTCGCACATCCGCCCGGCCAATTTCTAAGTCGAAGAGTACCGCCGCCGGCACGATGGGAACCTTCGCTACATGCACATCGAATCCCACACCCTGTTCTTCGAGGAAACGCATTACGCCCGTCGCCGCATCAAGACCAAACGCCGAACCGCCCGTCAGCAAGACCCCGTGCACTTTATTCACCAAGTGCATCGGGCCTAGCAGATCTGTCTCGCGTGTCCCGGGCGCGCCTCCCCGCTGATCCACACCGCCCACCGCCCCCTGCGGACAGAGCACGACGGTACACCCCGTAATTGCTTCACCATCATGCGCGTGCCCCACGCGAACGCCAGGCACATCCGTAATCGTATTGTGCAGCGCCATAGCGCTCTACTCCTTAGCTTGCAGTCCCGACCTCACCCCAGCTTATAACCGAATTTGCGCAGAAGCGCGATGCGCTCAGTGGCATCATCTTCGGTTTCAACACCCCTGGGCGCCTCGCCGTCAATCACGCCAAGCACGCCCCGCCCCTGATCAGTCTTTGCCAATACCACCTCAACCGGATTCGCGGTCGCACAAAAAACGCGACAAACTTCTGGAACCATCTTCACGGCGTTCAGAACGTTAACCGGGAATACGTTCGCCAGGAAGATGAGGAACGTATGCCCGGCGGCGATGGTCAGCGCGTTGGATGTCGCTAAAGCGATCATATCTTTCGATGTGCCGCTCGTCCGTACCAGCGCAGGGCCGGATGCTTCACAGAAAGCCAGCCCAAACTCGATCCCCGGCACCGCCCCTACAAGCGCCTCATGAATATCTTCCACGGTCTTGATGAAGTGCGCCTGGCCGAAGATGACATTTACTTCAGTCGGTTTTTCAATCTTCACCGTGAGCAATTCCATCAGGACACCTCCTGTACTTGGCGACCGAAGTCGTTAGTGAAAGCCCGCTTCGCTCAACAGACGACTCGTCTCGGGAACATACCCATTGTAGCCCAAAAACTCTACCGCTCGAGCACTGGGCCATTCAATTGTTCGATCTGACCCCACAGCCCTTGGGGTTGGAACAACCGGCTTGTCTAAATCAAGAAAGCATGGCCATTATTGCTCTGCCATGCTTCCAATAATCAAGATTCAACCCTGCAATTCCTAGTAAACTACATTTGGCGAAAAGACGCCGAGCTAGAAATCGGCTGGTGGCTCGTGGAAGCGCACGATGCTCTTGTCACGATCCCAGGTAGTTTGGAAGCTAACCACTTCAAACCAGGTCTTGCCCGGCTTCAAAGGCACCGGCGCTCCCTCTCCGTCGTAGATCATCAACTTACCGTTGCGCGTTGACCATTTGATCTCGTAGACCTGGCCATCGCGGAAAAGTAAACCGAACTGATCCCATACGTAGGAGAGGTTGATTTGAACGACTGTCGGGGAGAGATAAGAATGCTTCGCCCACAACACAAACACGTTCTCATACCCCAACTGCTCCCCTGTTAATTTATCGGTCATCGGATAGAGTTCTCCGCTGCCATCCGCCTGATCTTGCGATCGCAGGTATGTTCGGCTCCCGGGATCGTATTCCCATCCATTCTGGTTGAGGTAGTTGTAAATGATGCGTACGAACTCGGCCGACTCCCCGCCCTCGGGTGGGGCTGGGTCAAACACCAACGATTCATACTTCAGTGGATCGACCGGGTTGCCGCTCGCAAGCTGACCGAGCGCACCCGCCCCAACACCGGTACTGTTGACGCTTTCATCGCTCGACCCAAACACCGAAACCTGATTGGATAGCTGTGAAAGCACCTCCGGAGAGGCTCCAGCGGTAATCAGGAGCGCGTGTGGATATTGATTCTTAATGTCCTCAAAAGCCACCCGCCCAGAGCGGACAGGGCCGATCGCGAAATCATCGTCATTGCCCTCCGCGAGCCGATTGGCAAGAATCTCCTGGAGGTGCTCCGCATAGTCACCATAAAAAACCGCAACATAGCGGTTCATACCGAACCCGATGAACGTGGAATACACATGCGATGCGAATGATAGCCCTGCCTGCGGCCTCGCCGATGGCGGGAAATTTGAAATCGAAACGAGCAGGGGTCGCCGCTGGAGAACGTCCGGGTTCTCCACGGGCAAGCCCGTCATTGGGTTTATCGGCTGTTCGGGTTCAGGTTCGATAGTTTGAGTGGGCTGTATCTCAACCTCAGTCGCCTCTGCAGACGGCTCAATTATTTCTTCTTCAATAACCTCGGGTACTGCCGCGGACGATGGTGATATCGCCGTCGGTTTTTCGACGACAACTTCCACTATCGGTTCGTCCGGCTGAGCGGATTCCGTATTACTGTTGTTTGAAAGCGGGATGCTGCACGCAGGCAGCAGGACAATAAATAAGATTACACAGAGGGTTCTTTTATATCGGGTAGTCAATGACATTTCAATCTCCTCAAGAAAACATTAGAAGTAGTCCCTTTAATCTAACACTCACCCGGACCCCTGACCATCCCACCGATGGGTCAGAGGACCAAAATCCTATGGTTTGTCTATTGGGAATCTAACCTGGGAAGTCGAGCAGTTTCACGCAGTCCGAAGCAGCAAGATCTTATTCGAGCGCGGCGAGAAAACTCTGCTGGTCGGCCTCATTGAGCTTCTTTGCGGATAGTTTCAGCGTCGAACGTCCGACGGCGCCAAGCCCACTTCCGACCCGATCCACCATCCATGTAAATGCGAGTGCGTAGTGACGCTTGATCACCGCCCGCACCGTCCAATCGACCGCTTTACGAATGTACTTCTCTCCATCTTCCAGGAGAATGGTACACATTCTCAGCGTTCGTTGATCCAGCCCCTCGGCTACAGCCTCGGAGTACTTTGCCCTGCGGAGAATCACGGTTGAGACCAGCGCTGCTCGCCGGACCCAGAAGTTGTCGTCATCGATCCAGGTTTCGAGTTGGTCCATGTAGTCCGGATCCTCCGCCAGCGCCTGACCCAATAGTGCGTGGCACATTTGGTCACAAGTCTCCCAATCTTCGACATCGGGCAAGAATTCCACACCCAGCTCCCACCTGCGTTCGGGGGTCAGTTTCTTCATCCCGGCAAGGACAAAAAGCGCGATAAGTCGGTGCTCGCGGCTCCCTTGCACCCAGCTCGCTTGCGCGAACCGGTCTAACTCCTGTTCCTGGTCTCCGTATTTCTTTGTAAGCTGCTTCGCCATCGTACGCAGTTGTGGTACACGGACGCCATAGAGTTTCCCTGCTCCCGGAACAGCCATCTGCATCCCCTGGAGATACGTAGGATCTTGCTCCTGCCCCTCGAGTGTACGAGTTACAATTTCAAGCACATCACCGACATCCAGCTCCTCCGGCAGGGTCCATTCCGGTACTACAAGATCACTCATTATCAAATCCCATCGCCATCTGTGTGCCCGTATTCGACTCTTTAGGATTATCCATCAGTTCCATGCCAAGCAATGCCGCGAATTGACGCACGCTTTCCGGGCTATGGCCGGCGAAATGATTGTTGAAAAAGCCATACACGTTTACGCCATCGGCGAGGAAGCGGTGCACCTTCCCCGCCCATTCTTCCAACTCCTTTGACCGATCGATCTGAATCTCGTCGAAGCGGGCAATATCCTTGCGCCGCCCCAACCAGCGGATGACGGTGAAATCCGCTGTGATCCAATCCAGCCTGGGCATGGTATGGAGATCCTGCAGCACCAATGCAACATTGTGTTGTGAGAGCATCTCCCTGAGCTCCGGCTTCAACCAGCCGCGATTACGCACTTCAACGGCATAGCGCGTCCCCCCAGGCAATGCCGCCAAGAATAAGTCAAGTCGATCGTAGAGATCAGGCGTGAAATCGTAGGCGAACTGTAAGACGAGAACAGCCAGCTTGTCACCCAGCGCCTGCATGGTTCCAATGAATGCCTCTGCATCGCCGAGCGCCCGGTCGAGTTTTTTCTCGTGCGTAATGAGTTTGGGAAACTTAGCCGCGAAGCGGAATCCAGGAGGTGTTCGTTCCCTCCACTTCTGTACCGTTGTCGTCCTCGGAACGCCGTAGAACGTTGAATCGATCTCGACGGCAGGAAGACGTTCAGCGTATTGCTCCAGGTATGCGGTTTTCGATGTGCCAGCGGGGTAGAAAGGGCCAACCCAATCGTCAAAGGAAAAACCCTGCGTTCCTAAATAAACTTTGCCGCTTCGTTCAGCGTTCAAGACCGATCATCTGCAGCGCCCAGCAATTCAACAACCCTTTGGAGCACTTCCTCTGCCACCGCGGCTTTTGTCATGAGCGGCAATTCTTCACTGTCGCCGTCTCGATCGAGCAGAGTGACCCGGTTGGTGTCGACGGCGAAACCCGCATCCACCGCGGTGATGTCGTTGGCTACAATCAGGTCCAGCCCTTTCTCTTCGAGCTTGCGCTGGGCGTTTTCAATCAACTTCTGGCTCTCGGCGGCGAAACCCACGATCACGCGCGGCCTTCCGCTCTTTGCCTTGAGTTTACTCACAGCCGCCAGAATATCATCCGTCCGCTCCAATGTGATCTCGGGGACATCCTTCTTGCGTTTGATTTTTTCCTTTGCGATCTCACCTGGTCGAAAATCGGCCACTGCTGCAGCCATAAGCAGGACTTCGGCGTTCTCCACGCTTTCTTGAGTAGCCTCAAACATCTCCGCGGCCGTAGTCACATCGATCCGGCGTGCACCAACAGGTGTCGGCAGCGTCACCGGACCGGCAATCAAAACCACGCTTCCGCCGCGATCGATCGCCGCTTGGGCAAGGGAAAAGCCCTGTTTCCCTGAAGAACGATTTGCCAACACGCGCACCGGGTCGACCGGCTCATGCGTCCCTCCAGCCGTTACGACGATCGTGCGACCATTGAGAGGTCCTACTTGACCCAGAACTTGCCTTATCGTTCCAATCAACGCTGTCGGTTCAAGCATTCGCCCCTTGCCAATCAAGCCGGATGCCATCCGGCCTTCGGCGGGACCGGCAAAAATAACGCCGCGCTCCTGCAGGATCTTCACGTTCTCCTGCGTGGCGATGTTTTCATACATCCCAACATCCATCGCCGGAGCCACGATCAATGGACAACGGGCTGCAAGCGCCGTGAGCATCAACAGAGATTCCGCCTGACCGGTGGCCAGCTTAGCGATGGTGTTGGCCGTTGCTGGCGCAATCATGAAAGCGTCAGCCCCCTCCACGAGACCAACATGCAATACGTGTGCATCTTCGCCCCAGAGGTCCGACTCTGTATAGGCCTTCCTGCCGGTGACCGATTGAAAGGTGATCGGGGTGACAAACTTACGCGCCGCGGCGCTCAGGATCACATCCACCTGCATGCCAGCCTGTGTGAGCTTAGATGCTAAATCCGCGGCTTTGTAGGCGGCGATCGATCCGGTGACGCCCAGCAGGATACGTCGGTTCTCCAGTATCGGGATAGTCGTAGAAAATTCCATATACACCTTCCTGATGCTTACGGCAGCTTATTAGACAAGCTTAATGCCCTGTACGCATTTCCGTCAACGCCGAGCGGCCGGTTACTTCTTTGCCTGTGGGGATATCGTGATCTCGCCGGATTGGCTGATCTTCGCCGTATCCCCGTTCTTCAGTCTCTCGAAATTCGCCGGAGAGAGCGACAGGATCGGGATGGTCTCGTTGAATAATTCCTCAGCCACGATCGATGCGAGCGCGTAAAATGTATCAACGCCTATCGTCAGGATCGCGGCCGGCGCCGTTCCCCCACGCATGGATTCAAGCAGCACGGCTGTGGTCGTGCTTGAACCGCGCGAGAAGGGTAGCGCGAGGATCTTCCCCGCTGCGAATTCTCCCGAAAGCGGATGACGCCGGTCGATTATCTCTCCCGTCAGCGCATCGTAACCGCCCCAGAAACTGAGTGGTTTATCGCTCAACAAGACCTCCCCCTCAGCACAGCCCGCCACCAACGGCCGGCTCTGAATCACGTACGCCATAGGGATTCGTCCCGAACAACACGCCCTTCTATGGCGGAAAGCACACAGTCCTCGAGCGCTCCAAATACCACCCGCTCATCGAGCAAACCCGGCGCATAATACGAAAATTTGGCCGAATTTGTCATCACCACATCGATATCTGGGGACAGCATCGGCGTTGCCAGAGGGCAGGTATCTACGGTCACCACACCGCCGAACGCTTCCAAAGATCGAAGATATCCTGCCTCATCCGCCAGCGCTCTCATCGCCCGATTCGAGTTGACGAGGAACTTGACACCCTTGTGTTTCTCTTTCCCGTCGATCAAGAGAACCAATCGCTCGAATTCCGTCAACGAGAAGTGCGGGCAACCCAACACCACCAAATCCAACTCTCGACCACCCGCGGTTGAGAGTTCCCGCCATGCTTCACGCAGGTGATCCATAGTGACATCGATCTCCTGCTCTGGTTCGTTACCTTGAAGCGCGTCTTCCAGCGTGCGCGCTTCTGGCGTTATCCCCACCAGATGAAAGAGCCCTACCGTTCCCGATGAAGCCGCAGCGGCGCCGAGCGCTTTAAGCTGATCCCACTCAGGTTCCACTTCCATTCCGACCACAACGGGGTTTTTCTCGCCAGAGACCTTGCCCATCAAGTGACCGAGCACAGGATAGAAACTCTCATGCTTTTGAACTCGATCTGGCACGTCCTTCAGCCTGAGAAGGACCTGTCCGGCGCGGTTCTCCTGCAGATGCAGCCCGGCGGCGGGAACACGCGCAGTTATCGCCGCGCAGATGTCCAGCAGGTCGGGATAGCGTTCTGTGCGTGCGCCGATGATGGAGTTAGCAAAGACGATGGCATTGGATTCCCCCCAGGCGATCTGCTGCCCGAACTTCGGTTTGAACTCGGTTTGATAGGGCGCGCAGGTCCACGTCGGAATGCATCCCATCTCCTGATACGCCCGCATTTGCCGCTTTGCGTTCTCCGCCCAATCCGGTGGGACTGACCAATGCATCCAACCGTGCTCATCGACACCGCTGACATTCAGGGTACTTGGAACGGATACCACCGCCCCAAGATCGACCAATTTCTCTGCGAATTCAAGCGTCGCCGCACCCATGTAAAGTGAGCTGTCGATATGCGCCGCGTCGATATCGATCAACCGCTCGACGCCCAGAATCTCCGCCATGCGCACGATGATGCGCATGGCCATTTGCGCCCCCGGACCGCATTCGCCCGTCAACAACTCGCGATCGTAGTCGCTCAGGCTAAGATGATCTTTCTTCGATGTCGCCGGCTGATCCACGCATTCATTCTACAACGGAACTATCCAGCTCGTAATGTGAACGTTCCTCGGTGGTCTCGGGGTGAATCCGGATTCAATTCGCAACCATAAGTGGGGAATGACCAGATGTTTATGGGTTTATCAGAAGCGAGTTCTCAGGGGAGACTGTTGGATTTATCTCTGATAAACCACCGCAATATAGAAAAGGTGTGGCGATTGTGTTAAGAGCGGTGAATATGCAGGGAAACCGGTGTGCAGGCTGCGCTCAGGCGTTTAAGGTTTCGATAGATGGACGCAGCGCCAGTTCCTCAATCAACCCGCCAAGTTCGGCATCGGTTAACGGTCGACCCTTCCCGGCGTATGCTGTGAGCGCTGCCTCCATCATATTCACACCAAAGGACCGATCACCGTAGCGCGGCGTCGTCGTGATGACCCGCTGCACTCCCCGCTCTCGAAGCAGCTCGATGTTTTCAGGCGTTGTCGTGTTGGTGACCACCCACTTCCCACGAAGGTCCTCGGGCGCGTATGTGTAGATGTAATGCATATCGCCCACAATGAGATCCGCATCCTGCCAAAATCGGACATGTTTGGGTTTGCGCTCCTCCCCCTTGGTGCCAGGCGGGATGATGGCCGAGAGCGGGAGAAAGCCTACGATGGGCAGCAAAACCCTGGCCCAGTTATATAAGCTCGGGAGGCCCCGAACGGGAATGGGGATTTCAAGAGCAAACATCAGATCACCGAAGATAACCTCGTCAGCAATGGTGGATATCGCCTCGGCCAAACCAAGGCGGTCAATACTGAAGGGCATAAAGGCTCGGCGGAAACGCGGCATGTCTTCCAGGGCGTCTCCAGCCAACTCGAACACACGCCTCTCGAGTACATACTTGAGCGCCCTGCCGTCGACGACAGGGGTTTCGCGCACGTCCTGGACAAGCTTCAGCCCTGCCCGGATAGGGTACTCCCTTTTCCCCAGCCGGACGTACATGTCCATCCCTCCCACACCGAGCGCGTCCACCTTGCCATCCAGCTCTTTAAAGAGTGCCCGAGCTTTCTTAGCGTCCCCGCCAGTGCCGATCCGTTCAACCAGGACTCGTTCACCGGCA
Source organism: uncultured Anaerolineales bacterium (assembly GCA_965363875.1). Taxonomy (GTDB): domain Bacteria; phylum Chloroflexota; class Anaerolineae; order Anaerolineales; family E44-bin32; genus E44-bin32. The sequence goes on along the minus strand of CBDTTY010000032.1, from coordinate 29 downwards.
AAATCCACTTCCACACGCTTGTCTCGCGC
>CBDTTY010000031.1:0-17957 GCA_965363875.1 uncultured Anaerolineales bacterium | reverse complement strand
GCCAGTTTCAATTCTTTCTCGTACCGTTTATTCGCTTTCTGGAGACGTTTCTGGAATCTCCGCAGCGCCAGATGAGTTTCAACTCGAGCGATGACCTCTTCATATTGGAAGGGTTTCGTGATGTAGTCAACACCGCCTACATTGAAACCCTGGACCTTATTCTGTATTTCATTCAGTGCGCTGATGAAGATCACCGGGATGCTGCGTGCCTCAGGGAGTTCTTTCAGTTGACGGCAAACTTCATAGCCATCCATGCCCGGCATTTTGATATCGAGCAGTATCAGGTTCGGGGGTGTGGCGCGAATAGATTCGAGGGCTCTAGTGCCACTCTTTACTGCTCGAACGATGTAGCCGCGATCCGCCAACATCTGAGATAACAGGCGGAGATTCGCCGGTTTGTCATCGACGATGAGTATTTCTTCAACAGGTTGAGCTTTATTGCTAGGCATGCTTGGCTCTAGCCTGATGGATCAGGCTTATTATCTCCTCGTGGTTGAACCACTGGGCGAGTTCCCTGAGAGTCTCACCTAATTGTAGATCTTCCTCTGCTATTTTAGAAATTGTCGCCTCGATACGATGAAGGCTTCCTCTGATCGCAGCTTCTTCAAGATCTGATAGCAGCTCAGGCGAAAGGGATTTCAAGCGTTTCGTTATCGCATTGCGTTGAGCCTCACTTAAAGCACCATCGATCAAATCACCTTCAAATCCAGAAGGTTCACTCAAAGCTTCGCCATACACGAAGCGTACGCCCAGGTGTTTTGAGAGAACCTCAAAAAGCTCGATTTCCGTGAATGGCTTACGAATATATGCGTCACAACCCTCCGACAAGATTACCTCACGATCCTCTTCAAGAGCGCTCGCAGTGAGGGCGACGATTACGGTTGCTTGTCCTTTCGTCGTCGATTTGATGTGCCGGGTGGCTTCGTATCCATCCATAACCGGCATCCGCATGTCCATAAATACCAGGTGCGGATCCCACGCTTCCCAGATTTCAATTGCCTCATTGCCGTCCTTCGCTTCCCGTACTTCAAACCCAAGGGGTTGAAGGTATTTCACCAGGAGCTGGCGGTTGACTTCTTTATCGTCGACGGCAAGGATGCGGTAGGTTTGTTGTCCATCCTCCAGCCCGACTACCCTCCGCTGGGGAAGTGCTTCAATTGAGGAAATCCCATCGGACCCTTCTATGGGGATTTCCAGTGTGAAGGAACTACCCACTCCTAGCTCACTCTTAGCGGTCAGATTACCGCCCATAAGTTGAGCGAACTGCAGGCTGATGGAGAGGCCCAGCCCCGTGCCTTCATGTTCCTGGTTGGTATTGGCGGCTTGGATGAAAGGATCGAAGATTGTTTCTAATTCTTCGGGTGCGATCCCCAGCCCGGTGTCGGAGATAACGAATCTAAGCTGTTGGCATTGAGAACCTTCGCTGCAGTCAACACAGTGGACCCCAATCTCGAGGCTTCCTTGCTCTGTAAATTTAACCGCGTTGCCGAGCAGATTCATCAGGACCTGACGCAATTTTCCTTCATCAGCGTGAATATACTGGGGAACGTTGGGTTCAAGGTTCAATACCAGCTCAAGACCTTTCTGCTCTGCCCGTAGCCGGAACATGTCTTCCATGCCCTCAAGCATGCGGTAGAGATCAAAATTTTGCTTGTTAAGCTTGGCTCGACCGGCTTCAATCTTTGACATCTCCAGAACTTCATTGATTAAACCGAGGAGATGTTCACCGCTGCGGACGATAACTTCGAGGTTCTCCATTTGATCAGCAGATAGTGTTTCTGTCCGATCTGAATCCGGCGCGGGTGGACGGATCATGAGCTGACTGAAACCAAGGATCGCGTTGAGGGGGGTTCTCAACTCGTGACTCATGTTCGCTAAAAACAAACTCTTCGCCCGGTTTGCGGCTTCTGCAGCCTCTTTCGACTGCTTGAGTTCACCGAGGGTATCTCTCAGGTCTTTGGTCTTTTCTTCCACTTGGAGGGCAAGCTGCTTTCGCTGCGCCTCTACCGTCCGCACCCGAAGCGTGAAGAAACCAATAATCCCTCCGGCAACGATTGTTACCGCTAATATTCTGAACCACCATGTCTGCCAGAATGGGGGGGGGATGATGATATTGATCGCTGCCCCGTCCTCATTCCAAACCCCATCTCGGTTTGTCCCCTGCACTCTGAATGTGTACTCGCCCGGAGGGACATTTGTGTAGCCGGCGAAACGTCTGGAGCCGATGTCATTCCATCCCTTATCCAGGCCTTCCATGATGTAGGCGTACTGATTTTCCTCCGGCGCGGAAAAATGGAGGGAGGCGAATTCGAAAGAGAAGAAATCATCCGTGTAGGGGAGCTCGATCGTTTCGGTAACATTGATAGGTTTTAGAAGAGGGGATTCCTCTCCAACTTCAACCGACTCATTGAATAGTTTAAAGTCCGTTATCACTATGGGAGGAATGTAGGAGTTGTTAACAACCTGTTCAGGGAAAAATGAATTAACACCAGACAACCCTCCAAAATACATCTCCCCACTGCTGGACTTGGCGAATGAGTTTTGGTTGAACTCGTTACTTTGCAGTCCATCATTTGCATCGAAGTTGGTAAATGATTCATCCTGTATATTGAACTTGGATAAGCCATTGTTTGTGCTGAGCCACAAGTTTCCTTCATCATCCTCCAGGATCCCATAGATGGTGTTGTTGGCCAAGCCATCTTTCTCGCGAAAATGCTGGAAGGTTCCCGATTCGGGCAATAGACGATCCAGACCACTGACGGTCGCAGCCCAAAGCACACCATTCTGATCTAGGTGAACATCCAAAAGAATATCGTCACTCAAACTGCTGGGATCTTCGGGGTCGTGCAGGTATTGCGTGAAGGTGTCGTTTTTAAGATCAATCCCGACCAGTCCTCCATTCAACATCCCGACCCACACAATCCCATTCTGACCCTCGTCGACTGTGTAGATCGTATTTGACAGGCTCTCGGGCGCTTTAGGGTTGTCCTCGAACGAGGTGATCTCGCCAGTCTCTCGGTTCAGAATACTAAGTCCTCCAGCACCCCCTATCCACAGAATGCCAGATGGATCTTCGAGTAAATCGAGTACCAGTGGGGCCGTATCGTACTGAGTGAACTTTCCAGACACAGGGTTGAATCGATTTAACCCGCCTCCCCAGGTACCTATCCAGAAAATTCCATCCGAGTCCTCGGTAATGATCATCACCGTATTGCTGCTAATGCTGTCGGGGTCCTCAGGATCGGACATGTAATGGCGCCATAGCCCCGTCCTGCGATCGTAGCGATTCAGCCCTCCTGAACTCGTACCAATCCATAGCACACCAGATTTATCTTCGAAAATTCCCCATATGCTGTTGTCATTTAAGCCGTTGGGTTCATCGGGGTTGCTCCGGATCAGGTTGAACTTCGCAGCACTCGGATCGTATTTGTTTACCCCTCCACCAAATGTTCCAAACCAAAGAATGCCTGCATCATCTTCGAATATCGATACGATCTGATTGTTGCTAAGGCTGTTCGGGTTGGATGGATCGTGGACATAGTGTGTGAATGTGCCCGTAGCCCGATCAAGGGCGATTAGACCGCCGCCATCTATGCCTACCCAGAGCACCCCAGACCGATCTTCATTGATCGCCTGGATCGTTGCGCTGCTGATCTTGCCAGGATCCTCTTTATCTGGCTGGACGGGATAGAAACGTTCTGTATCTCGATCGAATCGGTTGAGCCCGGCACCCATGGTACCAACCCATAGGATTCCTTCATGATCTTCGAAAAGAGAATTGATGTTGTCACCACTAAGGCTGTAGGGATCCTCAGGGTCATTCTTATATGAAGTGAAAGTGCCCGATTCAGGATCAAATAGGTTTAATCCCCCGCCGTTGGTCCCAACCCAAAAATCATTAGTTCGATCGATAAGAAGGGATGAGATACTATCATCCGAAATGCTATCTGGGTTTGCTGAGTCATACAGAAAGGACGTAAAATTGCCTGATTTACGATCGAATAGATTTAATCCCCCGCCGTTGGTCCCAACCCAGATCGCGCCGTCAGGGTCGATAAGTACATCTGTCACGACATTGTGACTTATGCTGTTTGGGTCGTCCGGGTTATGGATATAGCGCGTGAATTGATCTGTATCACGATCAAATTTATTTAACCCTCCGCCAAGTGTGCCGACCCAGAGTGTGCCATCAGAATCTTCCACGATTGTTGTTACCCAGTCATTACTTAGGGTTTGGACGTTTTCGGGGTCGTTTTTATAGATCTTGAAATCATATCCATCATACCGATTTAGCCCATCCTGGGTGCCGAACCATAAGAAACCCTGGCTGTCTTGTAGAATACAAATCACAACACTCTGGGATAGCCCCTGCTCGATGGAGATGCGGGAGAAATTAATATTTGGGTCAGGTTTCTCACTTGAGCCCGGACGAATTACGGATAGATTGTCCGTCTTCCCGTCCGAATCTTGGGTGGTTTGGGATTGAGCGCCGGTGAATAATTCGTCACTGGTCGGGGACGCATCGCCCGCTGGGCTGCACGCGCTGATTGCCAGGATAAGGAACATGGCTGTGAGCACATGCTTTGTTGAAAAGAAACGATGATTGGGGGCTCGTTTTTTCATAGGATGAACCTTTCGATGGTCGAGTACTCCAAATGCCAGAATCATAAGATATTTAGATTGTAATCAATCACCGTCAAGAAGGCGATTAGGACAAATCAAATTTTGTCCTCCAAGGTTCTCGCGAATCTCTCCTGGGTGAACAGAAAAAGATTACCTAAAGCTGGAATCCGGGTTGGTCAGGTGGCCGCCAATCACCTTAAAGGAGTGCAGGAGGATCACGTCCTCCTGCACTCCTTTGAAGGAGAAGATGAGCATGATCCGCTCCATTTACCAGTACGCCAACTTCGTACCTCGATCTTTAGTAACCTGGAGCGCATCAGCCACCTTTTTGAAAACCACAGACCACTACTGTGGTATCAAGCGTAGCGTACAGCCTAACCGAGTGAATACTCCTCGTCGGTCCTTTGCGCCGGTTATGAGCTTTCGCCCAACTTAGTTACCGGCAGACTGCTGATCGGTGTTTCACTCTTTTCTTCCAAGCGTTTTTGAAGATCCTGCCCTAACCGACCCATAAGGACCTGCAATTTCAATTGAAGCGGAGAATTCTTTGTTAACTTCATCATGCGGTAGTGATCGGCCTCCCGGCGTCGAGTGCGTCGAATTTCAGCCATGTACTCGATATCTCTACCTGTGGGGAGCATCTCTTTACCCTCCCGCCGTCCATGAAAAGTGGACTGTGTGCTCAAAGCACGATGTCCGGTTGTCGCTACTTTATACGTGTAAATATGGTGTACGTCATCCCCCAAACAAGGGGATTGGGTAGGGGATTTCCAGAAACGCTTGTGTGGTCCGAACTTTAGGTTGATTTCACGTTAGAACGTGGATTTATAGAAGCCCGATCTCCTGTGCTTTTTCTACAGCCTCTGTCCTGCTGTGTACTCTGAGCTTGCTGTAAATGTTTTTAATGTGTGAGCGAACGGTACTCGAAGCAATGACGAGTTCATCTGCGATCTCAGTGCTTGAAAGATGTGTCGCCAGAAGGTGGAGCACTTCCATCTCCCGCTCCGTAAGGGGTTCGATCAAGCTCTCGGTGCTGCCAACCCTGGCTGTGGTCCCGACCTCTACCTGATCGCCCATTGATTGGATTACTTTCCTGGCGTACGGTACGGAAGTCTTTCGCTTTTCTAGCGCATAAAGCAATGACCGTACCGGTTCTCCTCCATCGATAAATACGCCGATAAAGGCTTCGGGTTCCGCCAGGGTCAATGCTTCATTCAACATAGAAAATGCTCTCTCTGTTTCACCCAGAGCATCCAGAGCCAGGGATGCCAGAATCATGATTTCGATAAGGTGCCTTCCTGCTCCAGAGCTCTCAGCAGTTGAACGCATCCGGTCCAGGATCTCGATGGCCTGATTCAGTGGCGGGAGAGACTCTGATTTGGAGAGCTGCCTTCCATGTACAATAAGTATTCGGACGATAGTTAAATGGGTTTCGAAATCTTGAAACTCAACTTCGTCGTTAATAATCTGATCCTGGTCATTGAGCCACTGAAGGGCATAGGTGAGATCTCCCTGCATTAATCGAAGGTGAGCTTCCCATGCGGCGGATCTGACTACATACCAGGGAGAAAGGTCAGAGGCAAGTTGTCGTGCTTTCTGGATAGAGCGGATTGAACCATCGCCGTCTCCATAAGCCTGGAGTATATGGGCGTGTTCGCTATAAGCGCGCATGAGCGATTCAGCCTGACCCCACTCTTCGCACAATGCCAGCCCTTCTTCGGCATATTGCCGTGCCATATCTAGATCATTCCGTTCACGGAAAATTCTGCAAAGTTGTATCGATACGTGACCATGCGCGGACAACCTTCTTCCGCATCGTTCATAATACTCTTCGGCTAACGATAGCGCTTCATGACACGTCGAAATAGATCGTTGAAGTTCCCCTTCGATGGACTGCAATATAGCCAGGTCGCAAAGCGATTCGACAAGGACGTTTGTAGCGCCAGCGGCTCGATTGATGGCAATGGCTTCCTGGTACGCACTCTTAGCCTCTGTCAGATCGCCTGTCCATCGAAGAACCGTAGCCAAGAGCGTGGCAGTAAAACCGCGCAGCACGAGATCTTCGTCCGGGAGAACTTTGAGCGCTTCGCGCGCGAAATCCGCAGCAAGCGGCATAGACCCACGGATGGCGATCAAGTATGCGCGTAAAGCGTCGATGATGCCGGAAAGACGCTGAAGTTCGATTTCGTCTGTGATCGAAGTGAGAGACCCCTCAGCCTCCTGCAACAGCGAAGCAACTGGCTCCAACTGCCCGGCAAATGAAAGTGCCCAGGCGTGGGTAATACTCAACCATGGCTGCGATTCCTTGACATCTTTTGGTAGAGCTTCCAGCCAGCGGGCGAGAGTTCCAAGGTTGCCGTGATATACAAAGGTGAGTGCGTTCTTCGAAATAAAATCCGCTGCTCGCTCAAACTCACCGGCTTCAAGCAGATGATTTATGGCTTCCCCAATCAACCCGTTTTGCTCGTACCAATCACCGGCGCGACGGTGTAGATCTTGGATATGGTCACCGTGGACTCTAATTAATCTTTCTTCCAGGAGGTCGGCGAATAGACGGTGATATCGGAACCACCTTCGTTCGTCGTCCAAAGGGATGAGAAATAAATTTTCACGGTCCATGTACTCAAGGATTTCCTGGGAGGGAAGGTCGGTATCCAAGCGTTTGGTCGACTGTTTCTTCCTTGTGGAATCCCCGGCTGCATTGGACCATTCCATGAGAGCGTCGCAGAGGGGTGCGGATAACTGATTCAAAATCGACGTTTTTACCATGAAGTCCTGGACTTCTGCGGATTGTTGACTGAGGACTTCTTCCATCAGGTAGTCGAAAATGTATCGATGTTTCCCTGAAAGAGCTCTGGCCAAACCGGATGCGTCCCCACGCCCCTGAATAGATAGGGCGGTCATCTGCAAGCCAGCGATCCATCCCTCCGTTCGGTTTTCAAGGGCAGCGATGTCCTCCATAGCTAGATCCAATTGCATTACATCGTTCATATAGGTCGCCGCTTCATCCAGCGTGAAGCGCATATCGAATTCTGATATTTCAGTCAGGTGTACGCGTGTTCTTAGACGGGCGATTGGCAAGGGAAGATCGGCTCTTGTTGCGATGATCAGGTGCATTCTCCGGGGCAAGTGGTTGATGAGGAAATTTACAGCTTCGTGAATAGGATGTGATTCAATGACATGATAATCATCGAGGACCAGAGCGAAACGCTCCCGGATTTCGTCGAGCTCATTGATAAGCGCAGTTAAGACTATTTCAACTGCCGGTGGGTGGGGTGATTGCTGCAGCTCGAGCGAGGCATCGCCGATGTTTGGTTTGATCGTCCGCAGCGCCGCTATGCAGTATCCCAAGAACTGGGTTAGATCGTTGTCGCCATCATCTAATGAAACCCAGGCGATAGGTATTCTTGTTTCATTGCCCCAATCGCTTATCAGGGTGGTTTTACCGAACCCGGCTGGAGCGGAGACGAGTGTGAGTTTATAGTTTGAGGTAATACCCGTTTCTATTTGCTGCACTAATCTGGTGCGTTGAACGATGTTCGGTCTGACCGGTGGGATATATAACTTGGTGGTCAGAAGGGGAAAAATTTCCGGATTAGCGTTTCTTGATTTTTCTTCTTTTCTAGTTGTCATGGTCACTCACATCTCGGGCTTATCAATCTGTGTAACGCACATTGTATATCAGATCGTTCAGCTGCTTGAAAGGATGAAGGATTGTTGCCCTGCATTTGCATCGCAGATCAGCGTCAATTTGGGACTAAGCATAGTGCTGAATCAGGGATTCTGTTGACGGCAAGTTTGGGGTGGGCAGGTGTTCCAGCAACTTAATTATTATGAGCACCATTCCTTTCAACCAAGAGAAATTCGTGTGTGCACCACAGGTGTGCCGCGGCATTAAATACCACATAAAAAGACACAGATCAACACCACCTTACATATACCTTTCAATCATTCCCCAAAGATCGGATAACGTGGTTTAATGCGAGCGTACCTTAACACGGGCGACCTCCGCCCGTAATCCCTCCGCCCTGGTCGTCGAAAGACGACCTTGTGCGTTATTTATTTAGCGACTCCCCAAAACCTTCATATATTTCCGATCATCCCTTCATCGCTTCTTCATTTCTACCCGATATCCTTTGCCTATGAAAGTGCAGAACTATCCGTCTGCACAATAAACTTCGGAGGTAAAGATAATGAGTTACAAGAAAGTGCTTCTAGGTCTGAGTTTGGCAGTGGTCATCACGGCTGCAGCGGTCACGACAAGCGTGGGTTTCGCACAGGCCGAGGATCCACCGACGTATCCGGCAAATCAACCTTTCATGTCTCAACGCTCCATGCGTTGGATGTCAGAAGGGGAAGATGGCTGGATGGCAGATGAGCTTGGAGAGGTCATGCATGACGCAATGATCGCGGCATTCGCTGATGCTCTCGGGCTTGACCCAGTAGATCTTGAGGCGAGGCTAGAATCTGGCGAGAATATGATGGACATCGCCCTCGCTCAAGACCTCTCATCGGAACAGGTGTGGGAGATCATGCAGACGGTGCGTGAAGACGCTCGTGCGGCAGTTCTGGAAAGCGGGATTGAAATTCCCTCATTCCGAGAGAATATGCCAGACAACGTGCCGTTCGACTGCGATGAAGAAGGTGAGATGAACGCAGGTTCCGCACGTATGGGTGGACGGGGCGGCAGCTTAACAGAAGGTCGCTTCTCCGATAGATAGGTCGTTCTGTACCAGGGAAGCCTCCCGCATCCAAATCGGGAGGCTTCTCGCGTTCTCTCTTCAGCCGCTGGTAGGTGGGCCAACGTTCTGCGAAAGGCACTATAATCTTGGTATGTCTCAAAAAATACTGATTGTCGAAGATGAAATCGAACTTGTGAAAGTTATCCGCGATTATCTGGAGAAGGCCGGATTTCGTGTCGATTCCGTAGATAACGGATCGGCTGCGGTCTCTGCATTCCAGCATAATCCGCCAGACCTGGTCTTGTTGGATCTCAACCTGCCGGGTATGGATGGTCTCGATGTGGCCCGTGAGATACGACGAATAAACGACGTTCCCATCATCATGGTCACAGCCCGGGTTGAGGAGACGGATAAACTGATCGGTTTGGAGCTGGGCGCCGACGACTACATCACCAAGCCCTTCAGTCCACGGGAGGTTGTGGCAAGGGTGCGAGCTGTTTTACGCAGAACACAGAAGCCAGTGACAACCCCGGAGATCATCGAAAGTGGAGATATTATGATTGATCTTCTTCGGCACAGGGTGAACGTCGCCGGTCAATCTGTTGAACTCACCCCCACAGAGTTCGATCTCCTTGTTGTGATGGCTTCGCAACCCGGCCGAGCGTTCAGTCGCATGCAGCTCCTCGAGTCAACACAGGGTGAAACCTTTGAGGGCTACGAGCGAACGGTTGATGCGCACATCAAGAATTTGAGGGCGAAGATAGAAGCTGATCCAAAGAAACCCGTACTCATCGAAACCGTATTCGGTGTAGGTTATCGCTTCCGTGATGAGTGACGCCAATCAACCCAGGGGTCTCAGTCTCGCCTGGAAACTGCTCTTTTCTTTCCTGACGGTTGCGTTTGTTAGCATTGGAACCGTCGCCATCATCTCAAGCCAAACAACAGCGCGGGAAGTGCGCGGGTTCGTTCTCCATGGCGAGCAGTCGACATACGCCGTCATGTTGAAAGAACTTGGAGAGTATTATCAAGATCATGAGGGTTGGGAAGGCGTGCAGACCATCTTGCCGGGGTCGGGGCAGAGAGGCCAATCCGGCCAGGGCCAGGGAGCTGAGGGGGGGCGCAATACCCTGCTCGCTGATGGGTCTGGAGTAATCATCATCGGTCCACCCGACAGACAGGGTAGTAACTTGTCTCTGGCGGAGCGTTCAAGTGCATTCCCTATTGACGTTGGTAACGAGGTTGTTGGTTATCTGGCGCCGATTGGATTAGGGTTTTCCAGTCCGGAAACCCAGTTATTCGAAGATCTTCAACGCGCCTTCTGGGTCGCATCTCTTATTGCTAGCGCCGTTGCCATACTCCTCGGCGTATTGTTTGTTAAAGGCTTGCTTCGCCCAGTGAATGAACTAACCGACGCCGCACGGGCTGTGGCGGGTGGTGAACTAAGTCGGCGGGTCGAAATCCGCACTAGTGATGAGGTGGGCGAACTCTCGATGGCTTTCAACCAGATGGCTGAGAACCTGGAACTCTCCGAGGATCGCCGGAGAGAAATGACTGCAGACATCGCCCACGAACTTCGCAATCCTCTCGCGGTTATCAAGGCACGCTTAGAAGCGATTATTGATGGTGTTCACCCTCTTGAAGTTGAGAGCATCGAGCCCATTTTGGAGCAAAGTGAGCTGTTAAATCACCTCGTCGAAGACCTGCGTACATTAGCCCTGGCAGACGCTGGACAGCTTTCACTTGAGCTTTCGCGAACGGATCTGGGGCTCCTCGTCCAGAAAGTAGTAGAAACGTATCGCCCTGAAGCACAAACAATAGGGATTTCGCTGATCGCCGATATCCCCTCGGAACCATCGATTTATGCGATGGTGGATGCCATCCGGGTCGAACAAATTCTGGGGAATCTGATCACGAACGCCCTCCGCTACATGCCCGAAGGGGGTAATGTGACCCTCCGGTTGCAGTACGACTCGCATAGGTCGAAAGTCGTCCTGGAAGTGATCGATACCGGAGAGGGGATACCCGCGCCGGATCTTGAGCGAGTTTTTGAGCGTTTATATCGTGTCGATCCCTCGCGCTCACGTCAGGCTGGAGGATCTGGTCTCGGACTAGCCATCACCCGCAAGCTGGTGGAAGCGCATGAAGGCTCGATACACGCTGAAAACCGATCTGAAGGCGGCGCTATCTTCAGAATTGAGCTGCCGGGATGATGTATTGTGGGTTGTAACTCAACTACCGCACGCAGTGTTCTTGCCGTGTCTCCGGGTTAAGTCTATAATTTGTCGAGAAAGATCCTGAGCATCCAGGATACGGATAATTACAACTTTCGCTTTGAGCCGTTACAGGCTCTCACTATTTCTTGGAGAGGACATCATGGCTGACCTAACAACCACCTACATGGGTTTGAAGCTGAAGAACCCGATTGTTCCCTCGGCTTCGCCGTTATCCCGCGAGATCGACGATATCAAAGCCCTGGAGGACGCCGGCGCTTCCGCCGTCGTAATGTACTCACTCTTCGAGGAGCAGATTGCGCTCGAAACGGGCGAACTTTCTCATCTGCTCTCCGATGGCTCTTTGAGCCTGGCTGATGCAAGCACCTACTTCCCGCATAAGCAGGATTACCTGCGCGATCCAGACAGCTATGTTGAGCATGTTCGTAAAGCTAAAGAGTCCGTTGATATCCCCATCATCGCCAGCATGAACGGCACGAGTAAGGGCGGATGGCTGGATTATGCGCAGAAAATCGAGCAGGCGGGGGCGGATGGATTGGTACTCAACATCTACTTCATCCCCACAACCGATACGCTTTTCGGGCTCGACATTGAGACACTCTATCTGGATATTCTCCGCGCGGTGAAAGAGAAAGTCAGCATCCCGGTTGCGGTCAAGCTGAGCCCGTTCTTCAGCGCCTTACCGAATTTTACTTCCCGGCTAGCCGATGAAGGGGCAGACGCACTGGTGCTATTCAACCGGTTTTATCAGCCGGACATCGACGTCGATAAGAAAGATATCAAACCGCATCTCAGCCTCAGTAGACCGGAGGACATCCTTCTCCCACTGCGTTGGATCGCAATTCTCTACGATCAGGTTGATTGCTCGCTGGCGTTGACAAGCGGTGTGCACAGCGGCAAGGGTGTGATGAAAGCAATCCTGGCCGGGGCTGATATTGCCAATGTCTGTTCGGTTCTCTTGAAAGAGGAAGGTATCGCGCCTCTAAAGGGGATCGTCGCTGATTTTGAAGCGCTGGTTGAGGTGTTCGGGGAAGACTCGCTAGAGAATTTGCGGGGGTCGCTCAGCCTTGAGAACTACGTAGAGCCGGCAGCTTTCGAGCGCTCGAGTTACATCAAGCTTCTGCAAGGATTCGGGCGTATATAACGCCGAAATTGCACGTAATTAAAATAACCAGCATTTCCTTTTAGGACTAGCTCTTACAGGATTGAAGTTGGCTGGTTCCAATTTACAAGACGATCGGAACAGCTCCGGATCATATATATTCGGAGTTGTCCTTTTAATTGCGGATTTCACCGGATAGGATGCGTGCCCTCTGCCAGGGAGGCAGGTCCTCTTTTTCGGCGAGCACTTCGCGCAGTTCGAAAATTTGGTCGCGAAGCGCTGCAGCTTTTTCAAATTCAAGTGCTTCCGCAGAATGATGCATTTGCTTTTCAAGTTCATTAATGAGCCGTACGAGCTCATCTTTTGGAAGTGTCTCTGGAGTCACTGCCCTGTATTCTCCGGCTTGTTCGGCGACTGCTCTTGATGTGATTTGATCGGTCAGATCGCGAATTTCTTTGATGATGCTCATGGGCTCTATGCCGTGTTCTTCGTTATAAGCAGTCTGCTTCTTTCGCCGTCGTTCTGTCTCGTCGATCGCAAAGCGCATCGAATTCGTAATCCTGTCGGCATACATGATGACGCGACCATTGATGTGTCGGGCGGCACGGCCGATCGTTTGTATAAGAGAAGTGCCAGACCTCAAGAAACCTTCCTTGTCGGCATCGAGGATGGCGACCAGCGAAACCTCTGGAAGATCCAAGCCCTCACGTAGAAGATTGATCCCCACGACAACATCAAAAACCCCCAGGCGTAAATCACGCAAGATCGCCACGCGCTCGATGGTGTCGACCTCTGAATGAAGATAGTGGACCTTGATGCCGAGTTCGAGGATGTAATCGGAGAGGTCCTCCGCCATTCGTTTCGTCAATGTAGTTACCAGGACCCGCTCGCCAATCTCAACACGGCGGCGTATTTCACCCACAAGATTGTCTATTTGACCCTCAATGGGGCGAATTTCGATTTCGGGATCGACCAATCCCGTGGGGCGGATGATCTGCTCGACCACCTGCGTGGCCTTCCCGAGTTCATAGGGACCGGGTGTGGCGGATGTGTAAATAACCTGGCCGATCCGGGTCTCGAATTCATCGAAGGAGAGCGGTCGATTATCGAGGGCTGACGGCAATCGGAATCCGAAATCCACCAATGTGCCTTTACGTGACAAGTCACCGGCGAACATCCCCCGCACCTGAGGGATGGTCATATGGCCTTCATCGATGATGAGGAGAAAATCCGGGGGGAAATAATCAATCAGCGTCCATGGCGGCGATCCAGCCGAGCGTTGGTCGAGATGGCGGGAGTAGTTTTCGATACCGGAGCAGTAACCCACCTCCCGCAGCATCTCGAGATCATACAAAGTGCGCTGTTCGAGACGCTGGGCTTCAAGCAGTTTCTCGTTTGATCTTAGATGAGCCAATTGATCTTGTAGCTCGACCTCAATGTCTCTAATTGCAGCCTCTAACTTCTCGCTATCTGTAATGAAGTGCTTTGCGGGAAAGACGCTGGCTTTGGGGAGATCGCGCAGGAGTTCACCGGTGAGTGGGACAAAGCGGGTGATGCGCTCGAGTTCGTCTCCGAAAAAACTCAGCCGCAAGCCCAGCTCCTCATACGCTGGGAGGATCTCAAGTGTGTCTCCCCGCACCCGGAACACTCCAGGTTTCAGTTCCATATCATTGCGTTCGTAATGGCTTTCAACAAGCTGGCGCAAGAGTGCATCGCGGCGATAGCGAGATCCCACTTCCAGATTGATGACAATCTGACCGTATGCCTCCGGGTTTCCGATGCCGTATATACAGGAAACGGAAGCCACAACAATTACGTCTCGGCGCGAGACAACGGATGCCGTTGTGCTGAGCCTGAGGCGGTCAATCTCCTCATTGATATGTGTTTCTTTTTCAATATAAAGGTCATGCTTGGGTACATACGCCTCGGGCTGGTAGTAGTCGTAGTAGGAGACGAAGTACTCGACGGCATTCTCCGGAAAGAACGATTTAAACTCCGCATACAGCTGGGCGGCCAGGGTTTTATTATGGGCCAAGATCAGGGCAGGGCGCTGTGTTCTGGCAATAATATTGGCTATAGCGAAGGTTTTTCCCGTACCTGTCGCGCCGAGAAGCACCTGATGCTTGTCGCCGCGCTCCAAGCCATGCAGGAGTTGCTCGATCGCCTCCGGCTGGTCTCCGGTCGGCTGATAGGGTGCATGCAGCAGAAATTCATTCATCGGCGGTCTCGTGGGGATCGAACATATGTGCTGGTAATTATATCATGCGAGCGAGAGATCCCTATCCACCGGGTGTCCGCCGCCTAATGTCATGCTGAGCGGAGCGAAGCATCTCGTTCTTCGTATTGAAGGGCTCTTACTGCCAGGAACGAGATTCTTCGGCACTGCGTGCCTCAGAATGACATCAAGTTGGGATTCGTCATTTCAAGTGAACCCTTTAACGGAGTTTATTTGGAGGTGAGGTAGATAGGGTTGCTGAAGATCCAGCCGCGCAACTTGCCCTTGTATGGAAGATAAGCTTCGGCGCGGTACACCCCCGGCTGGTTAACAGTGTGCACAGCGGTCTCCTGGTAGTCCCAGCGGTGAATTTCCTCGCCATCATGCAACAAGCGGATCTCCGCCCGCTTCGGGACGCTGATCTTCAGCGTGACACCAAAGCGAATCTCAGTTGTGTCGCCCATTTCGAACTCGCCTTTTTCTCCTTGGGCAGTGAAGCGAAAACCACGAGTTGAGGAGGGGAGGTCATATCCTACGAAGCAATGACCCTCGCGAATGGCGTGAAACAAACGTCTACGGTCGATCTCGAAATCTCCTGTCAGGGGCTCCCGCAGGAGAACGTGCGTATTAACTGTCCTGAAGAGGAATTCATAGGGGAAGATTGTTCGTTTGAGTGGGCCTAGACTTACGGGAGTGGCATGGGCGTCTGTTCCCCCAATGGCGACGACCTTCTTACCAGTGGCGAGTAGTCGATCCCAGCGTTCGAGAACGTCCGGGTAAGGTCCGGTGGCGATCAACGTAGGATTGTACGCATACCAGATCGAGCGAGGCAGCGAGGTCAGGAGCCCTTTGAATTCGCTCATGAAGTTCCATAATTCTAATCCGGTGAAACCGGTTACGTCCCAATCAACCCAGGAGAGATCATCTTCATTGAATGCAGGCGCGGCAGGGTCGGCTGGGTGGGCAATAAACGATAGCCCCCCCTCCTGGGTGACAGCGTCTACCAATCCCTGTGGATCAGAAGCGTGGGGAGCGAGTTCACAGAGTGTTTCGTAGACCAGTAAGTGGTTCTTTTGAGGTTCTCGTGCCCGGTCGTGGATCTCCTCTCCCGTCAATAGGAGAACTCGCTGACGGTCGAGGTAACGGTATCCATCCATCCCATCAACCCAGACATTGTGGTCCGTGACGACGATAAAATCTAGGCCGGCCTCGATAGCCGCGCGGGCGATGTTCTCATGGCTGCCATGTCCATCAGAATAGCGTGTATGTGTATGCAAGTTGCCAACGTATTCGTGTGCCACAACTGTCCCTAGAATCGACTTATCGTTTTGGAGAACGATCGTTACTTTTCTTTGCCGTTTTCCCGGTTGCGTCCTGCGTCGCTGGGAGTGATCAACTGCGCGCCGACTTGGGCACAAACTCCGATGAGTTGTTGGCGTTGTGCAGGAGAGAGCGGAGCGAGGTGTGTTACAACAAGCTCGACCTGTTCACGAAGCAGGTGGTCAAGGAGCGTGCGCCATCTGCTTCCCGCAGGTTTTTCATCGATGAGAACACTGAGTTTGTCTGGATCGAATGGACCGATTAGGTCCTCTAGTTCTTGTTTAAAATCATTATCGAAATGAAGCCAGCGAAAAAATGGTCCCGTTTCAGAGACTTCAAGGGGGTGGCGGTCGATGATATATACAATGATCGGTTTAAGATTAGACAATGTTCGTTCCAGCTATCGTAATGATTACTTATGTGTATCAAAGCTTAGCACAAGGAGGCCATGGAGGCAACGATTCACAACACCCCGGTATGCTGCAGCTTCTCCGAATATTTGTTCTTGATCTACATTAACATAGATGCTGAATATACTTAACATGGGGATCCAGCGTGGAGAGTATAATCACCAAATTCGAGGTGAGGCGATGAAGCCCAGGACCTTATCTATTCTTCTAATTATGTTGCTCTTGCTGTTGGGCAATTCGTGTCAATTCACGGACCGAACTTTTGAAGAAGAGCAATTTTCGACTCAGCAAACACCTGACCGCCCCTTCAGACCGCTTCAAGCTACCCTGAGTGCCCCTCAAGATAGTCAATCATCAGACTCCCTCAAAGGCATGGGTGAAGACGCGCCATCCACGGCAAGACCTACGCTGACGGGGGATCTTGATACCGCAATTTCGTCAACCACGGATGCTCTTCTCTCAGCTATCAATGTCCGTCGAGCGCTGGAGGGCTGGCCACCTCTTGTCCGCCAGATTGCACTCACCGAAATTGCGAACAATAGAGCCATCGACATGGCGGTACATACGTATCTAAGCCATGAAGACCCGAAGACGGCGGAGATTCTCATTGAGAGCATGCTCATCGATAGGGGGTATCACGGTCGCGTGGCGGAACTGGTCTATGCTGCAAACGAGCCGCTTGATCGTCTGGGTGAGATCGCCATCGATGAATGGTTTGACGATCCCGATACGCGCTCTGTGCTGCTCAATCCCGGTTTCCATTTTATTGGGATTGGGATGATGGGCGATGGAACGACGTGGAAAATCGTGCAAGTTCTCGCGGAATACGCACCTTAACGGAGAATTCAGGTTGAAGAATCGTGAGATCGCAGAAATCTTTGAAACGATCGCTGATCTGCTTGAGATCAAAGGAGATGCTGTCTACCGTGTCATCGCTTATCGCCGGGCAGGGGAAGCCCTGCGTTCGCTTGGCCGTGATGTCAACATTGTCTGGGAGGAGGGCGATCTGGAGGTAATCCCCGGCGTGGGAACAGCGCAGTGCGCTTGGGCGGAAGCCCCCTCGATCGTGAATACATGGCCGCTGAATCGGCTCCAGGTGTGGTTAAAATCCCGAGGATAGATTACAGCCAACCGCAACCTCTCGATGCTTTCGGGGTTAACCACCTTTAGAGCAGCAATTGCTGCAATCATAGACCTAGGAGAGAAGCGGATGTCGAAAATTGCCATTATTACGGATAGCACGGCTTATATACCCCAAAAATTAATAGATCAATATGACATAAAAGTCGCATCATCCTATTCGATCTGGGATGGTGGCAAGGAAATGTACCGCGACGGAACGGAGATGTCCCCCTCCCAGTTCTATGCTCGTTT
>CBDTTY010000030.1:0-18314 GCA_965363875.1 uncultured Anaerolineales bacterium | reverse complement strand
CATTGTATATCTCATACACTCTCGGGTCAATAAGGGTTCACATTTTGTTTGCATGTTCTCCAATACCCAATAAAATCAGGATTCACAACATTCTGGAGGTCTAATCATGCAGCGTTTCCCTTATGCCCGCACATTCATTCTGGGGTTCGGCTTCTTCGGCATCAGCATCATCTGGCCACTGTTCAACAGCCTTATCCCGCCAATGTTGGAAGACCTCGGTCTTTCGGCCGTTGTCGTAGGATTCATTCTCACCTGGGACAATATCATCAATATGTTCGTCCAGCCCTGGGTGGGGAGCCTTTCTGACCGAACGCGCACGCGCATCGGACGCAGAAAGCCCTTCCTCATCCTCGGTGCCCCGATGGCCGCGCTGTTTTTCATTCTAGTCCCCTTCGTCCGCGAAAATTTTATCTTGATCGGTACAGCCATCCTCTGCACCAACATTGGTATGGCGATTTTCCGCACACCGACCGTAGCCTACCTGGGGGATCTCTTCCGCCCGCAGGACCGCAGCAAAGCCAACGGCGTTATCAACCTAATGGGGGGCCTTGGCGCTGCGGCGGCGCTCTTCGGAGGCGGGGCGTTGTATAAGATTGGCGTCCCACTGCCCTTCATCGTTGGTTCGGGGGTAATGTTGCTCGCCATTGGTGTCGTACTGATCTTTGTCCACGAGCCAGAGCTTGAGGAAGAGGGTCCCAAGCAAGAAAGCACACCTGGCCTGTGGGATAACATACGCCAGGTAGCATCCGGCCCGGACAAAAACGGCATTTACCTTCTCGCCGCGATATTTTTCTGGTTCGTAGGGTGGAACGCGATGGAGGCGTTCTTCACCATCTACGCCCGCCAGGTCCTTGAAATCGAGGTAGGGACCGGCACGCAGATGCTCACAGCCTTCGCCGCCACGCTGGTCCTCTTCGCCATCCCCAGCGGGTTAGTAGCTACACGGATCGGTCGTAAACCGACAATCCTGATCGGGCTCTCAGGAATGTTCCTCGGGCTGGTGGTTGGTTTCTTCGTCCGCGACTCAACCGTGCTCCTGATCCTATTAGCGGTTATGGGCATCTTCTGGGCATTCGTTAACATCAATTCATTGCCAATGGTGTATGACCTCGGCGGTGAGGAGAGTATCGGCGCCTATACCGGCCTTTACTATTTCTCATCCTCCGCCGCGGCAATCACCGGACCCATCCTGGGTGGATGGCTTATTGATCTAACCAGCCATAGCTGGCTCTGGGTCTTCAGCGCGGTCTTCCTTGGGCTGGCAGCCTTCTCCATGACCCGCATTCGATTGAAGGGAACTGTTCAGCAGGGTTGACCAGAAATCAACAATATGTGCAGTCAGGAAGCATAGCTTCCTGTCGCAGGCTGCGCCTGCGCGTAAACCTCCCGCAGGGTTAAAACCTGTGGGAGGTTGTTTGTGGGATCCCGGCGGGCTGATATATGGGTCGGTCCCTACTTTTTATTCGTGTTTGTGGCTGGGCACCGAATATCCGTTGAGTCACCCACACTTTTTGAAGAAGAACCCGGAAATCTTAACTGCTGCCATTCTCCCAATCAACAAAATCACTTAGCACTTGAACGGCAGCCAGGATTTTTCAGGGATTCCATCAGATCAGCGTTTCAGTGGTTCAATTCGCTCTTTTACAGACAGCCCCCCCCGACGTCAAGGTCTCTATCCCGCCATCAGCGCCTGATTTCACCCTCGATCTCGAGATGGAGCGGGGTCTCAGGAACATGGTCGCCGTAATCCGTCTGGTCCTCGAGAATTAACCGGATTTGCAGCGGCAACTCACCGGGGTTGCGCGCTAGATGAGCGATCACAATCTCATCGGCTTTGATACCGAACGTTTTAAGCAAGTTGCGGATATCATCCCTGCCATTGTCCTCCATTTTCACTGCCTCCTTCCTTGGATATATAACTTCTCAGGCGATAAACCAAATCAAGAGCGCTGCGAGCGCCCCCACTACGGTTGCCGCGAAATTAACCTGATCGTTTTGCAGCCAGATCAAACCTCTCACTTGCTGAGTTGTTGTTCCACAAGCGTGTTCCGGGCTCTGCTCTGTCTCTCTATTACAGTCCGGACAGAGAAAGATCGCCTGAATCGTAGCGCCAAGCAAACTGTCCACTGTTGATCCAATGGTCCCGGCAAGGAGTGCAATCGGCAAGAAGCGCCAATCGCGCAGCAGCGCCCATCCCAATGATCCGATCAGGCCAGAGCCACTCAAGATCGCAAAATACCCCAAAAGGCTCACGGCGCCAGATGAGCCGCGCTCAACACGCTCTCCTGTTGTGATCAGGCGTGGCCGCCGGCGAGAGAGAATACCGATCTCTGTCGCCCACGTATCCGCGGTGGCGACGGCAATCGCACCCACAAATCCGGCGAGCCAGAGGTTATCCTGTGTCAAACCGTACACTACTGCGAACAAGACGGCCGCTCCCCCATTGGCAAAAACCTGGCCGAGATCTCGTTTTCCGCTCTTGGAAAACATCCCCGCGAAACGGCGTTTCCGTGATCTACCGAGGCCAGATAATAAACTTGAGGATAGAAAGAAAGCGATTAACAGAACTGCGAGTGGAATCCCGCCAAAACCAAAGGTCAACCCGCCTACCAGGAACGCGCCGATAGCTCCATCGAGCGTGAGCGCCCCCGCCGCGTAGGCAGCCGCAGCAACGGCAATTCCCAATATTCCCCCGAGTAGAAGCTGTAAACCCTCGATTCCGAGCAAATTGTCCCAGCCTGTGGATAACTTGCGGATTCCCTGTGGATAACCACGGAAATCCTGTTGATTAAACCGGGCGATTAAATCACCGAGAGAAGCCGCAGCGCCGCCCCCCAGAGCAGTCCGCCGACCAGAATCGGCGTCACCCACAGCATATACGCCAGGGGTCGATTCTTCCTGCTAATGTACAGCCAGAAACCGGCCACTAGATCGATCAGCCAGCAAAGTCCCCCGATCATCGGCAGTAAGAGCAGCCGCCCTGGAGAGGCAAAGGTGTCAATAAACCCCTCCGGGTCAAACCCAAAGGGCACTTCAGGCGGTAGACCAGCTACACGAAGCCCGAGGTATCCAAGCAGCAGCAATGGCAAAAGAACTCCCACCACGATTAGTAGTCGCGCTGCCCGATCCACATCGAACACCATCTGCACGAACTGCGGGCGTTTTGATATCGCCGGTATAGTCTCCAATGGCCCCATCCTCAGAGCCGAATTGAAGGCGCTCAGGAACCCCTCGCGGTCCTGCGGCGAGATTGCAAATGAATGCGCAGTCGTTTGTATCACGACCAGGCGGTCAGGCGAGGTTGAAGCGAAGAATTCCACTCGACCGACTGCCTCATCTTCACATTCGCCAAGTACAAGCCCCGGCCAAACCAGGACACCATGCGCTTTTAGTTCAACGCCGAGCGCTTCTGCTGTTTCCACACCCCTGATCGCCGTGATTGGAATCTGTTCAATAGCTGACCCCCATTGGAGATAGAACCCATCGCGATCGAGGTAGTATCGCGCCGCGATCAAACCGTAAAGCCGGTAACCCACGACCATAGACAGTGGTATGGAGAGCAGAGGCAGAAGCACCCACAACACCATCCAAACCGAGATCGAATCCGTCGCCAGCATTATTAAGCCAAATACACCCGCTCCCAAGAGGAGCAGAAGGATTACGAAGCCAAAGATCATCCCGCGCGAGCGTGATGGGAGAAAATTCATGTCCGTGGCCCCCCACTGCTCAGGTCAGACAATGACCTTTGAACCTTCTTATGAAACCTGGCGTTGTTTCTCATCAATGATTTCTCAAAGCTTTGGTTTTGCTACTCTCGCTCGCGGCGCGTTATTGCCATGTTCTTTACGGGTTGCGGACTCATTATAGACCGCGCATGTCCGGGCGATCAAGCACGTGGAGTCGGTTTCCAAAGTGCGCACTTCCGATCGCACACGATAGGAGTCCCAACACCATGCTGTTTTCCATTGCCCGGCGAGGTGCACTTGCTGGTTGTAAGCACTGATTTTCAGCGATGATTCGCGGCGTATCCTTCTACTCCGCTGGTCCAAAACAATAAAGTCCGCCCAAGCGTAATACTCGGGCGGACTGCTTTTCAATCACTAATGGGGGATAGATTAAGCCTCTCGGAATTCGCCTTCGACGACTTCTTCATCATCCGCGCTGCCCTGGCTGTCAGTTTCTTCAGCTTGTGGTTCAGCCTCCTGAGCGTACATCTGCTGGCTCAGTGCATGACTGGCTTGGTTTACTTCCTCGGTCAGTCGCTTTATTTCCGACAAATCTTCGCCCTGAATTACTTCGCGCAGTTCAGTGATTTTCTCTTCGATCTGCTCTCTATCCTTCGCCGGCACTTTCTCGCCCAAATCTCGCAGGGCTTTTTCCGCCTGGTAGGCGAGCGAATCGCCTTCATTCCGGGCGTCCGCCAACTCCCGCCGTTTGCGGTCATCAGCCGCGTGGGATTTCGATTCCTGAACCATCCGCTCTACATCATCCTTATCCAGATTCGTGGATGCCGTGATGGTAACTTTCTGTTCCTTTCCCGTCGCTTTGTCCTGAGCCTTCACATTGATGATCCCGTTCGCGTCGATGTCAAACGTCACTTCAACCTGAGGCAAGCCCCGCGGCGCGGGGGGAATACCCTCAAGGCGAAACCGCCCTAGCGTCATGTTGTCAGGTGCCATCGGTCGCTCACCCTGAAGGACATGGATGTCGACTGCCGTCTGATTGTCCTCCGCCGTGGAGAATATCTCGGACTTCTTGATCGGGATTGTGGTGTTGCGTTCGATCAGAGTCGTCATCACGCCGCCAAGCGTTTCTACACCCAGCGAGAGGGGTGTAACATCGAGCAGCAGAACATCCTTGACCTCACCGGCGAGCACGCCGCCTTGAATAGAAGCGCCAATGGCCACAACTTCATCCGGGTTGACGCCCTTATGGGGTTCTTTTCCCGTCAGTTCACGGACAAGGTCCTGCACCATGGGCATTCGCGTTGCCCCACCGACAAGTACAACTTCATCTATGTTCTCTATCTTGACGTTAGCATCTTTTAGCACGGCCTTGAAAGGCTCCTTGATGCGATCGACGAGGTCTTCGGTTAGCTGGTCAAATTTCGATCGTGTCAGCTTCATTGTTAAGTGCTTCGGACCGGATGCGTCTGCGGTGACGAAAGGCAGGTTGATATCCGTCTCTGTCACCGAGGAGAGCTCAACCTTGGCTTTCTCAGCCGCCTCACGTAACCGCTGCAGAGCTTGCCGGTCCTCACGCAGATCGATCCCGTGCTCTTTTTTGTATTCTTCGGCGATGTAGACGACGATCCGTTGATCCCAGTCATCGCCTCCGAGGTGCGTGTCGCCGTTCGTTGCTTTCACCTCGACAACGCCTTCGCCCACTTCTAGTAAGCTGACATCGAAGGTACCGCCGCCCAGGTCGAAAACCAGGATAGTCTCGTTCTCCTTCTTGTCTAGGCCGTAGGCCAGGGCTGCCGCTGTGGGCTCATTGATAATCCGCATCACTTCCAACCCGGCGATCTTTCCCGCGTCCTTGGTAGCTTGCCGCTGGGAATCGTTGAAGTAAGCCGGAACTGTGATCACGGCTTTGACCACCGATTCGCCCAGATATGCCTCGGCGTCTTTCTTTAACTTTGCCAGAACCATCGCCGAGATCTCTTGCGGAGTATATTCGCGGCCGGTTGCCGGTATTTTCACCTGCGCGCCACCCGCAGGCCCCTTTATTACATCGAAGGAAACCATCTTGCGTTCGCCCTCGACCTCGTCAAAATGCCGTCCGATGAATCGCTTAATGGAGTAAACCGTGTTCTCGGAGTTCACAACAGCCTGTCGTTTTGCCGTCTGGCCGACGAGGCGTTCGCCATTTTTCGTAAACGCAACCACAGAGGGGCATAAACGTCCGCCCTCCGCGGTGGTGATGACAGTCGGATCGCCGCCTTCCATTACCGCGACGACGCTGTTCGTCGTTCCTAAGTCAATACCAATAATCTTCGCCATTGTTAGTCACCTCTTATGATAATCTGATAGCTTTATCATAGGCGAATTACGCTAGAGAACTATTAACGCCCCGTAGGAGCTAGATATGTTCCTGACCTGTCGATTTTTCTATAGCTAGCATTAAAAATGGGCTGTCCACCGGGTTGTTTAACATCTGGGTTGCGATCTTCGCAACAGGTCACGTAAGATGTTCTGCAATTACAGCGTCTATTTGTATAGATCTTATTGACGCCCAATCTAGGCGCCCTATGGATCATGCGCATTTATTCATCAACACCGAGAAGATCGTGAAAATCTAAAGACAACATAACGGAGATTCCATGAGCGAATTGAAACGATTCCGAGAAGAGAAAGATAAGTTCTTTCTGCATGACCATCACAGTCCAATAGATGACGAACAAAGGGGAGATTTCAGTGGGTTGAGATATTTCGCGGAGAATCCCGATTTGCGTATTCAGGTTGAAATCGAGCGTTTTCCAGAAGGTGACCAGGTCCCGATACAGACGAACACGGGAGACGTGCAGAACTATGACAGATTCGGCCGTTTCCACTTTGAGGTTGATGGGGAGGGTGTTGAACTCACCGTGTTCCAGAACGAGCATGGTTTCTTCCTGCCCTTCGCGGACTCGCTCGCTGGTCAAGAAACGTACGGAGCAGGTCGCTATCTCGAGCCGGAACTACTCTCAGGCGGACAACTGCTTGTCGACTTCAACCTGGCTTATAACCCCTATTGCGCATACAACGCCAATTGGTCCTGCCCCATCACCCCGGCCGAGAACAGGTTGAGTGTGCCCATCAGGGCAGGGGAGAAGGTTTTCGAGCTGCATTAATCAGGCACGGCTAACCACAAAAACGCGAGTCTCAAACTAAACGCTTCAAGCGACACCCGGGATTGTAAGGATCCGCCAAAGGTGTCGCTTATGCGTAATAGTTTGCTGTCTTCGCTTTAACACATAGATTTCAAGATTCTTCTCACAAAACTCTCACCTACAGCTAACATACCTCTCATATGGTGGAGATAACCTTAAATACGAAAATGTAAATGAAAAACAGCGAATCAAGCAATCCAAAACCCTCAAAAAAACAGTATCCATGGGTTTACGAAAAGGTCATCCCCATTGCCTTGGTGATTCTCGTCCTGGCTACTGTCTTTATGCTTCTAGTAATTGCCGCCGTCGTACTCGGAATTTTCCCGGGGAGCGGTTAGCTATACAGCGAAGAACATACCGGGGCTCTTGCGGGTTCGATCACATTATCTTTCATGAGGAGTTGAAATGACATTTACAAATACCATTATCCCTTTTATTTCAAGCATTGTCAGTTTCGTCTTTGCTGTAATCATCTTCAAACGCTACGCTGATCGCAGAGGAACGCATCTCCTGATTTGGGGAATAGGTATGGTCTTCTATGGAATCGGTGGTTTCTGCGAGGCGTATTTTGGTGCCCTTGGTTGGAATCCCTTGATCTTCCGTATGTGGTATTTATTCGGTGCCATTTTGGTCGCTGCATGGCTTGGCCAAGGAACAGTCTACCTGCTGGCAAAACGCAATTGGGCTAACGCGCTTACGGCGCTGCTCATCCTCGGTTCTGTCTACGCTGCATTTCGCGTGTTCACCGCCGAACTCGATCCTACACTGATGACCTCCAGCGTTCACACCGGCAGTGAACTCAGCGGCCATGCCATCGTCACTTCGGGCATCCGCACTCTTACCCCCATCTTTAATCTCTACGGCACCGTAACTCTTGTCGGCGGAGCAGTATATTCAGCCTACATCTTCTGGCGCAAACGGATCCTTCTAAATCGAACTCTTGGGAACCTTATGATCGCCGTTGGAGCTCTCGCCCCTGCTTTTGGCGGCGCCTTCAGTCGTTTCGGTATACCTGGTGCTCTCTATTACGGAGAGCTTTTTGGCGCCATTTTGTTATTCGCTGGATTCATCAGGGCGACGACACCCATGAAAAATACCGAACCCCAGCCAGCGCTCACCCCTGTCGGTGATTGATTATGGGGATCCTTATCGAGCCCACGCC
The DNA here is from genome assembly GCA_965363875.1 of uncultured Anaerolineales bacterium. Classification (GTDB taxonomy): domain Bacteria; phylum Chloroflexota; class Anaerolineae; order Anaerolineales; family E44-bin32; genus E44-bin32. The sequence continues at coordinate 10,281 of CBDTTY010000030.1, read as the reverse complement.
TGATGACACATCTTTGTGCGGACAGAAGGGGTCTCTAGCGGGTTAATAATTCACCCAGTTGAGATGGGAGGAGGGGCCGACCCGTGTGTCGGCTCCTTCGATAAAATTCGGATGAGAACCAAATACATTTAGGCTCAATAGCTTCTTACCCTCACGATCGATTTCATCCTTTCTCGGCTTGAGCCCGGCTGCGATAGTGATACACCAGCAGTAGAATCAAGAACTGAATCAGCGCGGTAATAATGGTCGAAAACTGTTTAAAATAAAAAACCAACAGATTCACACCTACTAACGAAAGCAGTAAGCCCGAGGCTGCAAGCGTGAGGCCGAACCCCTCGCGCTTCACAAGAAGCAAAATGACGGCGATGATCAGGAGTGAACCAACCAGACCTTCAAGAATCGTGAGCGTCGCAAACCATAGGAGCCCCGACTTGCTTGTAACCAGGCCAAGTGAAAGCAAATCATCGATCCATGCTGCCAATATTTCTGGATTGTTGATGCCTGAGAGAAGCCTGGCAAAGTCCACAACCGTTACGATACCTAATGCAAGCAGCGCGCCAATAAGAATCGCCTTCAGTCTGCCCAGTGTGATCCAGCGGCGCTCCCACTGCTGTACATAGTCAATAAACCTCTCGAACGCACCTTTCCTGTCCGGAACGACCTGAAGCGATTCTGAATCGATAAACTCCTGTAATTGGCGCGCCAGGCGTCGGTAATCGGCGTGCTCTGCATTCTGTGCGATCCTTGCCAAACGATCTTCGAGATCCTTACGCTCCTCTGATTCGAGATCGTGGTCCAGAACTTCCCCCATCTCGCCAAGCGCTCGATATAGCTCCTCGCGGATACTGAGGGGCGGTGGCCGCCTGACGTGCAGGTAGAGCCACACCACGAGTAAGAAGAAAGCATAAATAATCGGTGCAGCCGCGGGGTAGAAGTAGTCGTTGCTCTGGGTTATGAATTTGCCGACCTCATCGATGAACAACCCCACCCCGATACCCGCCAGAATCGCGCTGAGCGAGTATGCCCAACGGTTGGCTAAAATCAAGGACAGCAATACGGCGGAGAACAGCGCCAGCCCGCCCCATAACACATGAGCAATGTGAATTTCCCCTCCTCCGAATTGAGGATAGCCGGTTAATTCAAGGAAGAGCCTAACAAGTGTCACGGTGAAGGCAAAGCTCAAGAGTGTATACCATAAGTATTTTTCGGCACCCCCGCGCCGAACAGGCAACCGTACGCGACCACCCGAACGCTTCATGCCCATTTCATCACCTATCCCGCTCCCTGCTCCTGAAGACGAGGCAGAGATAAGCGAACTAAGGCAACGCTGGCAAGGAATGCCGCCCCTGCGCCGAAGAGAAAGGGTGCACCGGGCCCAAAACCACTCCAGGCCCCAATCCCCTGCCACAATACTCCGGCGATGATGCTGGCTGGCAGGGCAACAAGACCGATTACAGCATGGAGAATACCGTACGCTGTCCCGCGCTGATGGGAGGGGACTAAATCAGCGACAAATGCCCTGGCTACACCTTCTGTCAATCCGTAATACACGCCGTAGAGCGCCATAAGCGCCCAAGCATGCCATCCATCAGAAGCTCTTGCAAAGCCCAGATACACCACGACATATAAAGCCCACCCGACCATGAGAATCCGCTTGCGACCGACTTGATCCGACAACGCCCCAGCTGGTACCGAAATGATTGTGTATATCAGGCTGAATACCATCATCATCGCCAGAATATTCACTACGGAAAGCCCTGTCGTTTTTGCTCGCAGAATGAGAAAGGCATCCGAGGAGTTCCCCAGTGTAAAAAGGGCCATGATAAGGATGTAATTCCGGAAAAACCGATTGGTGGACATCAGCCCGCCTCGTGTTTTCTCCTCCTTCTTCTCCTCAATCGGCTCGGATCCCTGCTCGGCACAGATCCCCATACCTGGCTTTATCTCCTGCACGCCGACCGCCAGCGTGATGACAGCCAATACCGCGGGGATGATGCTGATCAACACAACAGTTTGAAACGTCTCGCGGGACAACTCGGCAGCGCCGCGTTGCGAGACGAGGATAATGGCGATGGCCAGCCCTATCCCTACAACCGCCCCGGCAGTGTCGCCCGCGCGATGCAGGCCAAAGGCAAATCCTCTTCGGCTTTCCGGGATGCTATCTGCTATCAGCGCATCCCGCGGAGCAGTACGCAATCCTTTCCCAATTCGATCTGCGAAACGCACCCCCAGCACTGCTCCCCAGCTTGTCGCCACATAAAGAAAGGGTTTTGCAAGCGTCGATACTGCATAGCCAAGCACCGCTAGCGGCTTGCGCATCCGCAATCGATCGGAGAGCCAGCCGGAGGTCATCTTCACCAAACTGGAGACAGCTTCAGCCACCCCTTCAATTAACCCGATGAAAGCTGTCCTTACGCCGAGGACGCTAAACAAGAATAGTGGTAAAAGGTTTATCAACATCTCGGAAGAGATGTCGGTTAAGAAACTGGTCAGCGTGACCACCCATACATTGCGCGGGAGGGACTCCCGTTGATCGCTCCCCGTTCCACTATCTAGGTTTGGATCATGCATGGTATCGTTCACAGCCTCTCTTTACCCCAATCTCCTATCAGCACCTTGCCTGTTGTCACCGCCAGCGAATTTCTCCACCCATGTCATCACTATGAATTTCGACTTCCTGGTCTCCAAGCTGCAGTAGAATGCGCCACCCTGATATCAACGCCTGCGTGCAATCCTCGTCAGGGTGCGGGTACTCCAGACACCCGTCACTCCATTCAACGAAAGTATACGAGAGTACTTTGATAAGGCTTGGATCTTCGCCTTTAGCCTCCGCCAATGCATGGATTGCTGCTGGAACCGCTGGAGGATAAGGCTCATCTTCAGCGAGCTCGGGCTTCTGTAACGGATCGCCCAATAATCCGCTCAGGAGCAAGATCGTCCCTCCATCTCGCCCGAAATACACCACAATCAGGCGGTCATGCGACCACATTCGTGCTGATGATAGTTCGTCCGCCGTGTCCTTCCAGGCACCTTCGAGCAGCGCTTGCAGGTGAATCACACCTCGCTCGCGCTCGTCTGCGTTCTCAAATTCATAAAGCTCGGACTTTTCCCCGTTCAGCATAACCGCCCGTGATTCCACATCGAAAAGCGGCGCATCCTGACCTATGGTGACAATCTCGGCGCCGGCATTCTCCAGGGCACTCAAGATGTCGTCGATCGATTCGTACCGCTGTTCCTGCGGAGTCCCCGTTCGACCACATGCACAAATGGCAAGAACCAGGGACAATGTCAGAATACGCCTTCCAATCATCGAACACATCTCCAGGTTCACTCGATAAAATCCAAATCTCTTAATCCTTCTAAACCGGCAACCCCAGGTGCAGAATAGCCATCGCACCATTTAAATCCCCCTGATCCTTGGGCGGAATCGGTCTCCAGGTCAATTGACTCACACAGGTTCTGCGCCTATGCTGGTGCCCACGAAACGATGGGCGACTCGTCGCTCCTAGAATAGAGCCGAGGGACTAAAGATGGCAAACGAAGTGTACATCATCGCCGCCGTACGCACACCCATTGGCGTAGGCAGACCTGACCGCGGGGATCTCTATCCAATCGCTCCTGTTGATCTTGCGGCCCGAGTCCTCAACGAGGCGTTGAGCCGAAGTGGCTTACGCCATGAACAAATTGAGGATGTCATTCTCGGTTGCGTTACGCCGATGGGCGATCAGGGAGCCAATATCGCTAGGCTGGCACTTCTGCAGGCGGGCTTTCCTGTTGAAGTGCCAGGGATCCAAATTAACCGTATGTGCGGCTCCGGCCAACAAGCGGTTCATTTCGCTGCCCAAGCGATTCTCGCCGGAGATATGGATCTGATCATCGCCGGCGGTATCGAAATGATGTCTCATCAACCAATCGGCGCGGACTGGCCTGAGTCCTGGCCGGAGGACTTTCCTTATCCGTTAGTACACCAGGGTCTCAGTGCGGAGTTAATGGCCGAGAAATGGCACCTGTCGCGCGATGCCCTTGACGATTATGCTTTCCAGAGTCATATGCGCGCCAGCGCTGCGATCCGTGAGGGTCGCCAGGAAAGCCAAATTCTTCCCATTCAGGTTCCCGATGGTAATGGAAAGACGCGAATGATCACGGTTGACCAGGGGGTCCGGTTGGAGCCAAATAGGGAGAAGATGGCCTCTTTGCTCCCTGTCTTTAAAGAAGACGGGGTGGTCACAGCGGGAAACAGCAGTCAGATAAGCGACGGCGCTGCGGCGCTGCTACTGGCTTCCGCCGACGCCGTCCGCGAAAACAATCTGAAACCATTGGCGCGCATTGTAGCGCGCGCTGTCATCGGCTCCGACCCGGTGTTGATGCTCGATGCACCCATCCCGGCGACGCGAATGGTGCTCTCTAAAGGGGGAATGACTCTCGACCAGATCGATATTATTGAGATTAATGAAGCGTTCGCTTCCGTCGTTCTGGCCTGGTTTGAGGAACTTCACGCAGACCCAGAGAGGGTCAATCCTGATGGGGGCGCCATTGCCCACGGGCACCCGCTTGGCGCAACCGGGGCGGTCTTAATGACAAAACTGCTCCATGAGCTCGAGATGTACAACACCCGCTACGGATTGCAGGTCATGTGCATCGGTCATGGCATGTCTACAGCGACAATCCTGGAGCGGCTTCAATAGGACTTCGCGAATAGATCTCTTCCCGGGAGCTGAAGAGAATCGCTCCCGGCTTTGTGGCTATTATCAAAGGAGAAAAACCGCTGCGCCGCTAATCAAGCCTGCTAGAACTACGAACCCGAACGCACGTGAAACCAGGCGTCTCAACCGCGGGGTACCCAAGACCATCGCCATTACGGCTTTCGCGATTGTGTTCATGATTGTCGCCAGGATGATGGCTATCGCCGCAACCCGCGCATCCAACAGACCCTTCAATGACAGATTGGACACACTCAACGTGATCGAGTCGACATCCGTGATCCCCGCGAGTATGCTAGCAACATAAACGCCCGCGCTGCCAAAATACTCGTTTGCAGCCTCGACCGCTACGAGGACGACGGCGAAAACAAGCCCGAAAGTAATGGCGGTTTTTAACCGCAGCGGGTTGGATAATTCAACGCCCCCATGATCAGCTGTCTCTTCTGCGCGCCCGCGGCGCCATAATATATAAACGGTGATCACGCCGGCGATAAGCATCGCTGCGAGAGGGACGACAACCTGTCTCACCAATTCGGGGTTCACAACTGCTACTTCAATCAGCACGCGCGGGAACATCACACAGGATGCGATCAGGATTCCCTGCGCCAATACAGTTGAAAGCCCCGCATTCGTTTTACTCCTCCCGGCGAAGCTCAATGTTGTGGCTGTGCTGCTGACCAAACCACCAAGAAGCCCGGTGATACCAACGCCCCGTTCTGGCCCAAGATATTTCATCAGCACATAGCCCAGGAAGCCGATCCCGGAAATGAAAACAACGAGCAGCCAGATCTGGAAGGGGTTTAGAACTCCGAAAGGACCAAATCCTTCGTTGGGGAGTAGGGGCAGCACAACTGCCGTTATGATGGAGAACTCTAGCGTTGCCCGCAGGTCCTCGGCGCTCATGCGTCGTGCAGCTCCGTGCAAACGCGGTTTCAAAGCCAAGATCAACGCCGTTATGACGCCGAGCGCTGCTGCAACTGCCGGTTGGTTCCATATCATCATCGCCCCAAAAAGCGGCACCAACAGCGCAGTTACCTCGGTGGTGATCCCCTCCTCGACGCCCCGCATCGACGATGCCAGCAGACTCGCCCAAAGAAGAAGGATCAAACCCAAATAAACTGCTAAAAAGATAAGGGGACCATACTGGTCTGTGAGGAAGGCCGCGACCGCCCCCAGGAGTGCCATTAGCGCGAAGGTTCGGATACCACCGAACTCCTGTTCACCGCTCCGTTGTTGGACAAATTCGCGCTCCAACCCAATCAGCGCTCCGATGAGCAGGGCCGCTGCAAATCGCCACCATGGTTCCAGGTTGAGTAGCTGCGTTATCAAGGGTCACCTCCCCAGAAAAGAATTTTGCATTTTGTTGAATATTAAGTTAAACCAAGTCCAGTATACTGTTTAGGCAATTTCTGTTTTCGCGGAGTGGTTCACAGAAAGGCAATACACCCATGGAACGAGTCGCCGCAGTACAAATGAGGCCCGAATTACTTAAAGTCGAAGCGAACCTTCAATCCATCCTCCTCAGCTTCGAAGAGGCAGTAAAAGCCGGAGCCAGGCTGGTTGTCTTCCCTGAATGCGCTCTCTCGGGCTACGACTTGAGCCTGAACGAGGCGCAGTCTGTAGCCGAGAGCATCCCCGGCCGCTTCAGTGAGCGCTTATCGCAAGCCTGCAAAGAACTGGACGCAACGATCATGGTCGGCATTCTCGAGAGAGACGATAGCGGCCGCATTTTCAACACAGCGCTCGTCAGCGGACCGGATGGAATCCTCGGGCGATACCGGAAAACCCACTTACCCCACCTTGGCATTGATCGCTTCCTCACCTCCGGCGAGGAGTTGCTCCCACCGTTAAAGACCCCTGTCGGCCGGGTGGGAACGCTCATCTGCTATGATCTGCGTTTCCCTGAGCCTTGTCGTGCGCTTGCTCTCATGGGCGCCCAGATCGTATTAATCTCCACCGCCTGGCCCAGCGCCGCCACCCTCTACCCGGATTTTGTCGCCCGTACTAGAGCCGCCGAGAATGGCATCTTCCTCGTAGCCGCCAATCGTATCGGGGAGGAGCACGGGGCCCGCTATCTGGGTCATAGTCTCATCATCGGACCAGACGGCGAAGTTCTGGCACAAGCCGGCGGAGAAGAAGAAACTATTCTCTATGCCGATATCGACCCATCGCTCAGTGATCAGAAGCGGCGTGTTTTCCTCGCCGGAGAATATGAACTCGATATCTTCAGCGACCGGCGCCCCAAACTCTACGGTGAAATCGTACGATAAAAAATACGGGGCATCCAAGATGCCTTGTCACACCGTCGATAACTATGCGGTCCGCGCAACCTTCAGTTGGATGCCCAGCAGCCATTTGCTTATCTCTGCGACAATGGCGGGGACAAACAACAAGGGCAGCACGATCTGCCATTCAGCCCAACCTAAAGGAACGGTGTTGAAAATCGGTTGAAGGAAGGGGACATAGATAACGGCGAGCAATAATAGCATCGACGATGCCACCGCATAGAGCATCCACGTGTTGCTGAAAAGCCCGATCTTATGCAAAGGATAGCGCTCCGAACGTACGGTGAACGCCCGCAGCAGCTCGGAGAAAGAAAGCGTGACGAAGGCCATCGTCTTCGCCTCTTCCGGAATTCCAGGATAAAGTTGGATACCCATCCAGTATGCAAACAGCGTGACGCCGGCGATGGCGATGGTCTGGATCCCAATGCGAGTGCGCATTTGGCGGTTGATCACAGGCTCGTCAGGGGGCCGCGGGGGTTGAACCATTATGTCTGGATCGCCCTTTTCCATCCCCAATGCAAGTGCGGGGGCACCATCGGTGATCAGGTTAAGCCACAGGAGTTGAATAGGAGTCAGCGGCGAGGGGAGCCCCGCCAAGATAGCAACAAAGATAACCGCAATTTCTGCCATGTTGCAGGACAGTAAATAAAAGACAAACTTACGAATGTTGCTGTAGATAACTCGACCTTGCTCGACGGCATCGACGATGCTGGCGTAATTGTCGTCCGTAAGGACCATGTCTGCCGCTTCCTTAGCGACATCCGTTCCAGTAACCCCCATTGCCACACCGATATCCGCCCGTTTCAACGCCGGTGCATCATTTACACCGTCCCCAGTCATCGCTACGACCTCACCGTGTGATTTCAGCGCATCGACGATGCGAACCTTGTGCTCCGGAGAGACGCGCGCGAAGACACCGGTTGTCGCAATCTTCTCTTTTAGTGCATCCTCATCCATAGCATCTAGCTGCGATCCTGTCAGGACTCCATGCCCCGACTGGAGCAGGGCAATCTCTTCGGCAATCTCCTCCGCTGTATCTGGGAAATCGCCAGTGATCATCAACGTACGAATACCTGCCCGGCGTGCCTTGGCGATAGCGGGTTTGACTTGCGGACGCGGCGGATCGATCATACCCATCAGGCCAACAAATATTAAATCGTGCTCGACCTTCTCCGGTGTAGCATCGTCGGGGACATCGGGCTCCACGCGAAAAGCCACTGCTATGACCCGCAATGCAGAGCGTGCCATGCGAGCATTCGCCTCAAAGATGTGTTCACGGACCTCATCTGTCATGGGTCCCGTGGTGTCATCCATCTTCTGATATTGGGTACACAGATCTAATATGACATCCGGCGCCCCCTTTATCGCCGCAATCTCCCATTCTCGCAATTCGCTATCGTAGAATGGGCTTGCATCATCCGGCGCCGGATCAACGATCTTGTGTACCGTTGTCATCCGCTTACGGGAAGAATCAAAGGGGATCTCATCAATCCTTGGATACGCTTCCTCAAGTCTGTCCCGGAAGGCTCCCGCTTTGGCCGCCGCGATCAATAACGCCGCCTCTGTTGGATCACCGATTACACGTGAGGCGTCATCCCCATCGTTAGTTGATTCAGCATCAATCTGTGCATCATTCGCTAACGTGGCGACCCATAGAACCGTCGTCGATGCGGGATAATCGCGCAAGTTCACTGCCCCGCCATCAACCTTGAAATCCCCGGCTTGACCAAACCCTCCCCCTGTTATTTCGAAGGTCGTGCCATCAACCCACATGCGTGTCACAGTCATCTGGTTCTGTGTGAGTGTGCCGGTCTTGTCCGAGCAGATCACCGTCGTCGATCCCAACGTCTCGACTGAGGAAAGTCGTCGTATGAGTGCATGGCGGGTAATCATCTCTCGCATACCGAGAGCAAGCGTGATCGTCACGACGGCAGCCAATCCCTCCGGTACAGCTGCAACTGCCAGGCTGACCGCGACCAGGAACATCTCAAGCGGCGCTATCCCACGAAGCCAGCCGACCCCAAATACAAGGGCGCACACGACCAAAGCCGCTATCCCGAGCGCCTTCCCAAGCTGGTCAAGCTTGCGCTGCAGCGGAGTCGGTTCCTCCTGCACAGCTTGGAGCATGGCGGCGATCATGCCGATTTGCGTACGCATTCCTGTGCTGACAACGACTCCGCTGCCGCGCCCGTAAGAAACTACTGTCCCACTGAAGGCCGTATTACGGCGATCGCCCAGCGCCATATCCTGAGTTAGGACGAGGTGAGCATCTTTCGTGACGGGCACGGATTCGCCCGTTAGAGCAGCCTCTTCGATGCGTAAATTGACCGTCTCTATTAGCCTCAGATCAGCGGGGATGAAATTCCCTGCCTCCAGAAACACGACATCGCCCGGAACCAATTCGCTCGCCGGGCAGGTCTGTCGATGTCCTTCACGCAGAACAAGTGCGTCCGGAGCGGCAAGCCGCCGGAGTGCTGCAAGTGCCTCCTCAGCCTTGCGTTCTTGCACAACGCCCAGAATGGCGTTTAGCACCACAATAGCCAGGATGGCAGCGGCTTCGATATAATCACCGAGGATCGCGGCTACAAGCGCCGCCACGATGAGAACAATGACGATGAAGTTATTGAATTGCTCGAAAATCAACTGAAATAAAGATGGTTTTGCAGCTTCTTCAAGTTCATTGGGGCCGAATTGCTCAAGGCGCCGACTCGCTTCTTCTTCACTTAACCCTTGCTTGGGCGATGTTTGAAGCGCCTGAACGATCTCCGTTGCCTCCAACACATGCCAGATATCTTCTCCGTTTACAACAGCTTCAAGGGGGGGCTCAGATGAGGGGATGTCTTCCTTAGAATCCAATTTATATTACTCCATTACATAACTTAGGGGCATGAATGCCCCGGCGCGCGAATTATAGCACGCTGGCGTTTGGATTCTGCTGACAACAACAGCACAAGTAGCCGACAAGCTGACCGTCGCCATCATCCATCGTATGGTTGGGTTTTATGGTTCTCCTCCAAATTGTGTGGGTGACCAAACGGATTGTCGCTGCTCAACCCCAAGCCATTCTTAATGCGTTAGGGCCGGTTCGATCGTTGTCAGGGGGTGTGGGGCATACTTGCAGTTCACCCCCCTCCGAATGGCTAATAATGCAATCCACATACGCCCGAGTTCCAAAGCCGGTTTCTGTCTAATCCGATCTGGATTGCGTTTCAAGGGGAACAAGAGTCCGAGATAACGATATTTTCACATGTTCGTATTTGCATGGTCGGATTGAACTGAGAGCTTGATGTTTGATC
>CBDTTY010000029.1:0-18697 GCA_965363875.1 uncultured Anaerolineales bacterium | reverse complement strand
TTGGCAGGGCTCATCCTTTGGACGGCGACCATGCACCTGGTCAAATGGGTTGGTGATTTGCACGGACGTTACGCCAAAGCCATGTTGGTTGTTGAGCAGGATTAAGTTTCGGAAGAGTCAGAAACAACCAACGACATGGATGGATTCAACGCATCTGTTCTCGCTTGAACTTGAAAGCCTGATCTAAACTAAAGAGCTGTCTAAAAAGGTCCTTAGACAGCTCCTTAGCATTTTAAACCTACCTGCCTGCACTTTGCCGTTGCTTCAGGATTTTAACGCCTGCAGAAGACAGTCGCAGACACGCTCCACCTGTACTTCACTCAATGTGCCAGAAAATGGCAATGCGAGGCTCCGCCGACTGAGATCTTCCGTCACCGGGTAATCCCCGGGTTGGTAACCGAAAAGATCCGTCATATACCGTTGGAGATGAATCGGCGTGAAGTAAGGACGGGTGGGTACACCCTGCGCATTCAGTTGCTCTGCGACTCTCTTGCGATCAATACCGTCATCGAGGCGTACTACATACACAAACCAACTCATCCTTGAAGTTGAAGATGCAATTTGCAGTAGTTCAATCCCCGGCATCTCGGCCAGTCGAGCTTGATACCACACCGATACTTGCTCGCGCTTCTCTAGCAGTTCGTCCAAACGGGTCATCTGCGCGCGTCCCAGTGCAGAGCTCAGCTCATCGAGGCGGTAGTTATAACCAAGATGGGTATGGTCCAGCCACTGATCTCCGGGCGCGCGGCCCTGATTCCTGAGGGAGCGAATGAGTTTAGCGGAATCATCCCTGTTGGTGACAACCATGGCGCCCTCGCCTGTGGTGATCTGCTTGTTGGGATAGAACGCAAACACACCGATATCCCCAAACGTCCCTGCCTGACGCCCTTTGTATTGAGCACCGAGCGCCTCACAGGAATCCTCGATGACCCTCAAGTTATGCTCGGCGGAGATATCCTGGATCGAGTCGTAGTCAGCCGGTTGGCCGAAGACATCGACGGGTAAAAGAGCTTTCAATCTACCTGTGGGCTCAGCCCCTTTGCGCGGCAGCCAGCGTGAAGCCTTCTTTCCGCCGGCGATTAAATCCGCAGCCGCCTCGGCCATGAGATCCGTATTGATGTTGCCCGTAACAGGATCCGCATCAACAAAGATGGGAATGGCGCGTTCATAAAGAAGAACATTTGTCGAGGCAACAAAAGAAAAAGGTGTCGTGATCACCCAATCGCCATCAGTGATTCCCAGCGCACGGACGGCGAGGTGAAGCCCCGCGGTGCCCGAACTCACTGCAATGGCGTGTTCCACGCCCACATAGCGAGCGACGGCATCTTCAAACGCCGCGACTTCCGGCCCCATGCTCAGACGCGAGGTCTGCATCACCGTCGCGACCGCCTCGCGCTCGAGATTTGTAATATCCGGGGATGACATCGGGATGTTCTCCACCGCAGGATCCGCTGAGCTTCCGTGTCCCTTAGTTCGATTATTTTTTTCGGATTTCATGATTCTTCTGAGCCTTGAGGCCAGATATCCCCCGCCCGGATCATCTTTCCAGAGGGGACATCCTCTTTTATGACCGCGCTGTTGCCGATGCGGGCCTTTGACCCGACGGTTACATTCAGGTTTAACGTCACACCCATCCCGATCAGCACACCTTCATCGAGTGTTACTGCTCCCGCCAACAGCGCTCCAGGAGCGACGTTGACATAGGCTCCCAGGCGACAATCATGCGAAACGATGGCTGCCGTATTGATGATGGTGCCAAACCCGACCTCGGTGTCACTTCCTATGTAAGCATGCGGGAAGACCTGCACCCCCTGGCCAAGCTGCACCGTAGGTTCGACAAAAGCGGTGGGGTGGATGAGGGTCGGAAAGCCGAATCCCGCTTCTAGCAATCTTTGGAATACCTGGATTCTGCTGGTGATGTCCCCTATTCCGCCAACAGCGTTTACGGCAAGCCGCACTCCATCTTTTGCCAGCCGGGGGAGTTGATCTCCTCCCCCTATTACGGGAACCCCCATTACATCGGTCCCCCGCTTAAGTCCATCGTCAATCACACCCACAACTTGATACTGGCCGAGAGTACGGACCAAGTCGATGACCGATTTTCCATGACCGCCGCCTCCGTAAACGACGATCTCGCCATCATCAAAATCCGCTTCCGGTAATTCCAATTCTCCGCCGCCTTCCAGCGCCAGTATCCGGCGCACTACAGATTCTGTTATCAGCGTCTCTCTCGGCAAACTAGCAGGATCTAACCCGTGATCGCGCACAAGGCGTAAACCAGGTTCCGTGATCCGTAATCCGTCGGGTATCGCGCCTTCATCGACGTCTGCCGGTGATATCTTCATCTCGGGCGGCGTCCATTTCGAATCATCCACCAACCAGCACAATCTGTCGCCCGCTCTTAGCAGATCACTTTCCGCGAACTCAAGACCAACGATAAAGCCCTCGCGAACTGCGGTCACTTCCGTGACCGACTTCGTGCTCTCAAGCGTGCAAAGCGGATCGCCCTCCTGTACTTTTTGCCCCTCAACAACATGTACCCTTGCAACCTGAACCTCAGGCTCGTTAGGGTTCAAGAGCGGTACGAGGACCTCAATAGGATCGGGCATGCTCCTCCTAACTCAATGAAATTCCGGCTGGGCAGAATGCGCTCGTCAACAAAATTCGAGCCATGAGATTATGAACACTGCCCGTGAATGAGTCTAATCGAGAAATCCCTCGCGGACCAATAGCGAAGCCCCTGCTGAAATAATGTGTCAGTTCGCCCCAGAAAGGGCAATGGCCGCTTCAATAATGTCCTCAATCTGCGGGAGCACGGCTGTTTCCAGCAGTCCGGCAGCGGGTATCGGCATGTCGTCTGCGGCGACCCGCTGCGCCTGGAAACCGGCGCCAAGTTCTTCGAGGGCTCGGGCGATGACTTCCGCACCCCAACCGAGCGTCATCGTACCCTCCTCAACAGTCAGCAGGCGCTTCGTGTCGCTCACCGCGCCGATTAGGTCACCCAACTCAAAGGGGGATAATTGTGTAGGGACGATGAGATCGCTGAAGATCTCATGCTCGTAAGCCAGACGCTTCACAGCTTCACGCGCCAGTTCTGCTGAATATCCATAGGCTGTCAGCGTAATTACCGGCGGTGGGGCACCGGCAACGCGCAGACGGTAGGTTGGATAGTGGTTATCGCTTACATCGACTTCGAAATCTGACAGTTCACCTTGGCCGATGATCGGTTTTGCATAGAGCGCCTTGTGTTCAAGGAACAATACGGGGTCTTCATCCTCTAAGACCGCCTTACGCAGCAAGTCTCCCGCATCGCCCAGCGCTGTCGCCGCTACGACACGTAAGCCAGGTGCGCCGAGCAAGTGCTTCTCCAGGGACTGGCTGTGCGTTGGTCCGTACCCGCGCCGTCCGCCCATGGGCGTACGCACGACGAGCGGTACCCGCACCTGGTCATTGCTCATCCACCGGAATTTTGCGGCGTGATTAATCAATTGGTCAACAGTTAAACTTATAAAATCGCCGAACATGATCTCGATCACTGGAAACAGGCCGCGCAGCGCCATACCAACCCCAACACCAACGATGCCGGCCTCCGACACGGGTGTGGTGATCACCTGTTCAGGGTAATCCGTGGATAACCCCCTGGTCACCTTGAACGCTCCACCATACGGATCGAGCACGTCCTCCCCGATCACATAGACCCGATCTGATTCCTCCAGGCATGCTCGCAAGCCCCGATTGAGCGATTCGAGGATGGTCGTCATCGGCTTCTTCCCAACGGGGATGTGAGTGATGCCGGCTCGGCAGCGGGATCGGATTCGGCTTGTTTGAAGGCGTCCGCGACCTCCACATCAACCGATTCCTGAATTTCTATTTGGTTCGCTTTTTCCAATCGTTCGGCCTGGATTGGAAGTGGGTCTTTTGTACGATAGCGGGCGATCTCCTCTGGATCTCGACTATCGTCGCCTTTGGAGTGAGGTGCAAAACGGTACGTGTGCACCACAAATGCCGCAGGACCCTTAGTCTCACGTACATACTTGAGCATGGGCTCAATGGCTTCGTGGATCTCAACCACATCCGTCGAATCAATCGATTCAACCGGAATACCGAAAGCCTTGAAGCGATCGGGGATCTCACCTGCCAGGTTCAATCGAGTGGGTGTGCTTTGAGCATAACGGTTGTTTTCAACAACGAAGAGAATTGGGAATGCCCCGAGCGCGGCAATATTCAGACTCTCATAAACGACACCTTCACCCAGCGTTCCATCCCCCATGAAGGAGAAAACCATCCTGTCTCCCCCTTTGAGTTTTTCCGTGGCAGCCATCCCTGCCGCCATGGGAACCGTGCCGCCCAGGATCCCATTTGCGTAGAAATCACGCCATTGTATGTGCTGACTTCCACCACGCCCGCCGCAAACCCCAGTGCTGCGCCCCATGAGTTCCGCTGCTAACGAGTGCATCGAACCGCCATAGGCAAGAAAATGCCCATGACAGCGATGGTTGCTGACCACGATATCGCCCTCTCGCAACCAGGCGAGCACTCCAACCGCGTTCGCCTCTTGTCCTATGTATGTATGCGTGGTGCCATAGAACAACCCGCGCGGGAAGAGGTCGAGTACGGTTTCTTCAAAACGTCGTATTCGCAGCATTCGACGATAGAACGTGGCATTATCTGGGCGGCTCATCGTGCGCTCGGACCTCCGGCAACTAAAAGTACCAGTATTTCGCCGCAATGATACCACTGCCTGCAGACGAAACACGAGCCGCCCTTTGTAAAGGCGGCTCGTGACTCCATTTTGAATTACGGAGTAAGCAAGCTCTGCTGAAGTACGTCAGCAGAGCTCCCTAACCCCATTTTCAAGAACAAAAATCTTACATATTTTTAAGGGCGAAGTCTTTGCCCACGATTCGCCAGGCTTCGTGCGTGCCGGCTGGGGCCTTCGTCACTGCAAAGTAGCGGGTCCTACCATCGTCGGAGACTTTGGTTTCAATCCGCCATTCTGTTGCCGAGAACTTCGTCTTCGACTTCACATCGTAGAATTCCAGAGATTCCTTCATTTTGTTCCTCCTCAGCTTTGTTTTTTAACCAATATTCTTGCATCATCGTACCCGTGATTTGTATTTTCCGCAAGGAGTGAAAGGGCACAAAGTGCGCCTTTTTCTTGACATAACTAGCGCGATAGGTCCTGCTTATCGCTGCCCATGAACTCCTCGGCCGTTGTGTGCCCGAGTTGGCTTATCCCCTCACGCGTGATCACCTTCCAGGCCGTGGTCAGTAGGATTTTAATATCCAGCCACAGGGACCAGTTATCGACATACCAGACATCATAGCGGAACTTATCCTCCCAGGTGATTGCGTTACGGCCGTTGACCTGCGCCCATCCACTCATCCCCGGGAGAACCTCATGTCGGCGTGCTTGCTCAATTGAGTATCGCTCGAGATACTGCATCAGCAGCGGCCGCGGACCAACCAGACTCATCTCCCCACGCAGCACGTTGAACAGCTCGGGGAGTTCATCGAGGCTGAGACTGCGCAGAAATCTACCAAGGCCCGTCATCCGTTCTGCGTCGGACAGCAAGTGTTCGCCAGAACCCCGCTCATCGGTCATCGTGCGGAATTTATAAACATAGAAGGGCTCGCCGGCTTTGCCTGGCCGCATCTGACGAAAAAGCACCGGTGATCCCAGAAAAATACGCACAAGCACAGCAATGAGCCCCAACAGGGGGCTGATTAGAACGAGACCGGGAAGTGTCAGCATCAAATCAAATAATCGCTTGCTCAGCGGAACGCCAGGGGGAAGGAGCTTAGCCGTCATCCAAGCCTCCTGACTCGATTTCCGCGGCCGCACCATCGGATGAACGACCGTTCCCATTGGCAGCTGTCTTTTCCATGATGAGCGCCATCTTTGCGGCTAGGTGCTGACGATCGAAATCCCCTTCGACGCAGCGCCTGCCGGCCTGTCCCATTTTGTCTGCGAAGACAGGGTCCGCCGCAAGCCGCCTCACCGCTTCGGCGATAGCCTCAGGGTCTCCAGGCTGAGCAAATAGCCCTGCCTCAGCCTCTTCAACCACCCGGCGGATAACACCGTCAATGGCCAGGACCACGGGAAGGCCAGCGGCCATATAGTCAAACACTTTATTGGGATACGTCGTCTTATACGCATCTACCGCAAGAAGAATGGCCAGCCCTGCATCCGCCTGGATAAGCGTCGAAGCAATTTGTTCTTTGGGTATTGACGGCAGGAAGTGAAGATTGCGCAGCTTCATACGCTCCGCAAGCGCCATCAGATTGGCTTTCTCTTTACCATCCCCGAGGAATACAAAATGGATGTCGTCTTCATTCTGCAGGAGCTCCGCGGCTTTCAGCGCCGTTTCAAGGTCGTTCGACATCCCGTGAGCTCCCGCATAGATGACCAGGAAGCCACCTGGTAACCCTAGTTCGCGCCTAAAGGCTTGATCTTTCGCTTTGCGTTCAAACATGGCCAGATCAACCCCATTCGGGACCACTTCCACCTGCTGAGCGCCCCGCGAGCGCACATGCTCGATAAACCCTGGAGAATTGACAACAACTTGATCCGCACGACGGTACAGCCTCCGCTCCAGCCACTCGGAGAGACGAATTAGAAGCGGATTTGTCAACACACCGACCGCTACGGCGAAGGAAGGCCAGAGATCGCGGACTTCAAGCAGAAAAGGCTTGCGCTTAAGCAAAGCAATCCATCGGGCGGTCACAGCCTGGAAAATCGGTGGGGTCGTACCCCACACTAAATCGACATCCGCTACACGTAATCCTGCCCAGAATGAGACCACCATGAAACTGATAAAGCTCAGCATTCGGTGCAGAAAGGAGCGATGCCATCCGGAATAACTTCGACAGCGAAGGATCTCCACACCGGCATCGTCCACCTCACGCGCAAGCCAACCCCCATCAGCCACAGTTTGCCCCGTTAGGTAGCTCACCTGGCTGGCGATGATGGTCACGCGGTGGCCACGCCGCACAAGCTGGCGGGCGAACTCATGATGACGGGTGCCCCCCGGCTCGTTAATTGCGGCAAAAGCCTGATGAATCAACAGGATGTGCACGCTACGTTTCCACTCTCATCCCACGATATTCAACACGGGCAAGCGCCGGCTGCCCCATCTCTGGATCCAACCAACCGATGTCGACGTCCTCCATGACCGTCTTATCAAACGCCCATTTGGTAACCCCGCGCATCGGCAGCTGAGCATGGGCGCTTCTCAACCAGAGCAGCGCCGGCTGTTTCAGCGCATAAGTCGGAGAATACCAACCATAAGGTCTCGAATCCGGCACAAGCTCTTCCCCGGCCATTAATTCGCCTGCTCGGTAAAGCGCGGTTCTATCCTGGATACCCTCCGCTCGAATACTCACCTTCAACCCCTGTAAATCCACAGAAAGCATGCGCTCATCCATATCAAAGGGGGCATCCGGGAGGTTCCAACCAATCCGAACTCCCGCATCCCCGACCCCCAGAATATCATCAATCACCATCCACAATCGATCTTCAACGCGCAAAATCGTTCGTTGGTGAACCGTATGTTCGCGACTCCGGTATTGATGCATCGCTGAAAGGATCTCCAGGCATCCGTCTTCCGAGCGCCAACGCCCAAGAAGTCTGGCGTCACTCCATCTCAGCCAAAGGAATCGACCCGCGCGCAGCATCGGATCACACTCATCGATCAGGGCTGTGTTGTGACACCAGGCGCCCGAAAATACATTGTTCCAGGGATAATCGGCGTTGTAAAGATACGTCCCGGGATCGCGTGCAAGGTTAATCCCTCCCCACCACAAATCGAAGTGGAGTTGGTCACTATGCCCGGGGCGGCTGTGGAATTGTGCCGCGCGCAACATCCCCCGGGACTTCTGGCTGCTCATTAAATAGATCCCTGATGGACGGAAATCATCAGGGTGCATACTCTCCTGATCTCCAGCAGCATCGTGCCGATGAGAGCTCTCTCTGCGCTGCCCTGCATCATCCATCGAAGTGTCGTCTCTAGCGACCTCCGCCCCAAGCCAGAGAGCCAGTTCATCCCACTTGCCTGGAGGGAATATTGGATCACCCAGCACCGTCAACGCCGCGGCTTGCAGCGTGGGTCGGAAATCATCGAACGGACAAACGCTCAAGGGGAGCAGGAGTGCCCCGTCGTTGGGTCCCCAATTGGGAGCATTTCCCGTCGCTGGATCCACAACCGCAGCGAGCCAATGCGTCATTCTGCGCACAGCATCTACGGACGTCTCGGGCAGCGGGTCGCCCTCAAGCTCAGCCAGACGCACAGCCCAGATTCCCGCTTGTAGAGCAAGACGGTGGTAATTCATCGATTGCTGGATATACCCACCGTCAAGAAACACCTGCCGCTCGAGCGCCCGAATAATAAATCGCCGCCCGAGGCGTTTCCATTTTTCGGCGTCCTTGAATTCCGGGAAAAGCACACCCGTCGAATAAAGCGCGAGCGCTTCGACAAGCAGATGGTTGTTATCTTGTGCACGGGCATAGAGAAGCGTCACCGGGATGCGATCCGCGTGTATGGCAATCATCGTTGCCAGTTCCGCCAGATCATCGCCTCGCTCCCGGAGCGCCTGATTGAAGGCGTAAAACGAAAACACCAGCGCGAGCAAACGGATGGCGATTTCCTGACCCGAGTGCCAATTCAAGCCTTTGTTTGGGGCGTTCGCTTCCCGCCAGGAACGAAGCAGGGAAAAGAAACCATCAACGTAACGCTCGTCTCCCGTCAGCGCATAGGCTCGAGCCAATGAATACGCCCAGCCAAAGCGGGAGATTTCCCAGAGGAGTTTGACGTCTTGAGGAGTGTCCTTCAGGTCGTACTCGGTCCAGTGGCGCTCAAGACCAACCGTCGTCTTCTCGCTTCCGGATGGGGTTAATGCGAAGGCGCCCCAATTCGGCGGATTCTCAAGCGCGATCTCCGGCTGCCCAAACAGACGGTACCGTCCATCGAGCACCGAGTCGGCTTCTTCCACCAGCGCCTCATTGTCGTCACCCAGAATGGCTTGTAGAGAAATACCTAGGCGCCCCACATCTTGAAAGAAGAACGGCTGTGTGCGCGTCTCGCTGTACTGGGTATAACCCTCTGGACTTGAAGGGATGTGACTTCGCAGCCACCACTTAAGTGGTCTCTCCTCCCAGGCGAAGGTTGGTGTACGCCAACGAAGCCAGCCACTTCGCAGCGCGAGTTGATACACAGCGTAGCGCGCGAGCGGTACCAGACCAAGTTCGCGCAGCGCATAGAACGGCTTGATTTGCATGAATGTTTTACTGCTCTGCAATCAGTCCCACATCTCGTGGTTCACCGGAACGCAACGAATCGAGTGCAGCAAATGAAGCAAGCGAGACCGCGAAGATCTGCTCATAGGGGATCGGCGGAGAACCGCCATTGGTGATCGTCTGCTGGAAGGCATGCCATTCAGCGCGATGACCTTTATCCTGACGAAGTTGGGCTTTGTGGGTCTTCGTGCGTCCAGAGAGGGTCAGCTCTAATTGCCTGAAGTCATCCAGAACCGCTACCCTCCCGCCTCCAAAGACCTCGATTCGCTCTTTAGGGAGTGCCCGGTCGCCGTTCGCCAGGTAGCTCACACTGCCGACCGAACCATCCGCAAACTCGAGCGTAATGACGAAGTTATCTTCACGATATCTTCCGTCATCAGGAAGGGCCAGCGTGTACACTCGCACCGGGTTGGAATCCGTCAGGAAAGTCAAGAAGTCGATAAAGTGACAGGCCTCACCGATGAGACGCCCTCCACCCATGGCGGGATCATGAAGCCAATGATCCAGGGGTAGAGGTCCGGCGTTCACCCGGCAGTGCATCACCAGCGGTTCGCGGGAATTATCCAAGAAGCTTTTCATCTTGATGGCTAATGGGGCAAATCGGCGGTTGAACCCGACGCTTAGCAGTTTGTCCTTTGTTTTCAGCGCAGCTTCAATCCGTTCCAGTTCCTGGCTCGTGAGCGCGAGTGGTTTTTCGCAGAACACATGCTTATCGGCTTCAAGAGCGGCCACCACTTGTGAGGCGTGAAGATGGTGCCGGGTGAGGATGGCGATTGTGTTGATGCGCTGATCGTTCAGTAGTTCTTCCACATCCGTCGTGGCGTAAGCAAACCCAAAACGCTTTCCAACTTGCGCAGCGTTCATCCCGGTTGCCGTCGCCAACCCGACCCATTCCAATCCACCCACGCCCTTCATTGCCGGGAACATGGTGGCGGTGGCGAAGTTTCCCGCGCCGATTGCGCCCAAGCGGACGCTATCCTGAGCCTTAATTACCGGCTCTCTAAATTCCACTTTACGCTGCGTTGACACGACCCCGGCCTGCTCTTGGGGGTAGGTCAGCAGGACTCCGAGAGCTGGCTCCCCCTTGCTATCCGAAATTAGATCATAGGCTTCGATCGCACGCTCAATAGGGAAGCGGTGCGTGAGCAGCCGTTGGGTTTCAAGTTTGCCTTCTTCGAGGAGTTCTAAAAACGCTTCTAAGTTGCGGCCTTCGGTCCAACGCACATACCCTCGTGGGTAGTCCACGCCGGCCTCCTCGTAGAGGGGGTCATAGCGCCCGGGGCCGTAGGAGCGCGAAATAACAAAGCGCAGCTCCTTCATGTAATAGGGTCTTCGCGGTAGCTCGGTTCCAACAGCGCCGGTTGCGACGACAATTCCGCGATCTCTTGCCAGAACACCGGCGAGCTGGACGGTGTCATGCGAAGGCGTGTCAGCGCAAATCTGTATCAGGTCAAATCCTGCCCCACCGGTGAACGCTGGACCTTCGATTTCGGCAGCATCCCGGTTGACAGCTTCAATTCCCAGTTCTTCAGCTAATTTCACCCGCTCGGCGTTTGTGTCGATGCCAAAAACAGCACAACCCGCCGCTTGAGCGATTTTTGCGGCTAAAAGGCCTAATAATCCCAGACCGATTACAGCTACACGATCACCTAATTGAGGTTCTCCCAATCGGAACCCGTGAAGGGCGATGGCTCCTAGTGTGGCGAAGGCGCCCGATTCAAAGTCCACACCCGCGGGGAGTTTTGCGATCAGGTTCTGGGGAACAATTGCATATTCGGCATGCACCGCATAACCGCCGCCTGCGCAAGCAACCCGGTCACCCACTTGAAAACCGGATAACCCATCCCCTACCGCTTCGATCACCCCGGCAGAGGAGTATCCCAATGGGAGCGGCTGATCCAGCCGATTCTGGACTGCATCGAACGTTGTGAGCAGGCCTTCGCGGCGCGCTTTCTCTATCACCTGCCGGACGAGATCTGGACGCGAGCGCGCTTTCCCGAGGAGCGTCTTTCCAGCGAACTCGACAAGCGCTCGCTCCGTCCCCACGGACACGAGTGAGGCGACGGTGCGTACAAGCGCAGTGCCCGGCATAACCTGCGGCACAGGCACTTCTAGAACGCTCGTCTTACCCTTGCGGACATCTTGCACAACTTGTTTCATCATATCTCTGGCGTAATAGGTGTAATTGCTCGATTTTGTTAGACTGTTCGGATCAACACTCGGCGCGATTATAGCACTACGACTGCACTCAACGCACGCTTATACGCAGTAAAACACAATGTACCCGCGGATTCTTGGTTAATCGAACCCAATGGATTTCCACTGTTTATCATTCTTGCTGCTGCAACTCCCCCTCGTCTTCCCCGCTGGCAGTTTTCACTCTCTCGATCACATCTTTGTAAAATCTCTCTGCACTAATCGCGACTCGCTCGCGGTCAGCGCGCTCATTGATCAGATCCTGATTGATCTTGCCAGCTTTTTCGCGAAGCTCAACGTTCATGAGCGCCCGCGACGTCGCCTGAGCCAGAGCCCCCGCATCGTCTGGGTCTATGAGCAGGCCGTTTTCGCCATCGGCAACCCACTCCCGCAGCGATTCAAGGTCCCCCACCACCGGGAAGCAGCCGCAGGCGATCGCCTCAAGGAATGTATTCGGCGTTCCATCGTGTTCACTCGACGAGACCATCACTTTCGACATCCTATATACCATCGCCATTTCTTTCTGCGAAAGTTTCGGCAGCAAACAGACGCTCTTCTCAATCTTTAATTGAGCGATCCAGCGGTTGGCTTCCTCATTACCTGCCATCGCCGGGCAGAGAAACATTGCCCCGGGAACCCTTTCGACAATCCCGGGGATAGATCGGAAGAAGGTGTCATTACGAACGTAAGCCCGGAATCCGCGCGGGTTCACAACGATGGGGGTGCCCGCAGGCAGATCTTCAAGCTGCTTTCTCACCTCGGGTCGCAATGTCCCCATTTCAGGGAGGGCGGGCTTGAATAAGTCGCGCACAATGCCACCGCCGCCCGGCAGGACAACAGTTGGACGGTCCGGTTGGAAACCCCAATCTGCAGCCAGGCGGATATCCCGCTTGCAGTCCGCGTGCAAAGCATCAGCGCGGCTTAGAGCTTGACGTGTGTGGTGTTTCATGCCCGGTGAGGAACGAGCGTGCAGTGTGAAATCATTGCCCCAAACCGAGATGACCAATGGTATCTGGAGCTGGGCTGACGCCCCCAACATCCCCTCGAAGGGGATGCGCAGCGAATGGATAAGATCTACTTCGAGCGTCTCCAGGATTTTACGCACAGTCCCGGCTGCCTGCGGAAGTGTGAACGGGCCAAGCCAATGGCGAATAACCGACCGCAGCCCGATCCCCTGCGTGCCGCCCGGGGCATGGAATTCGCCTCTTTCTCCCTGTTTGCCCATGCCGCTGAATGCGACGGGGACGAAGTGCAGCGACGCGATCCCGGGCAGAGGCGCACAGCGAAAGGTGCTGAGGAGATGCACCTCGTGCCCCCGTTCTGTGAGCAGCGAAATCCACCCTTGCGCAATCGGGCTTCGCCCATCGGCGATGAATACCAACTTCATCCCCTATCCCTCCATCACCGTTTGCAGCACCGAGACAAAGACCTCTGTCATCCGCTCGATGTTGAATTGCTCTACGGCCATGTTGAAGGATATCTCTCCCATCTTAACCAACCGGCGCGGATGGCGCAGAGCTTCATGTAGAGCTGCGGTCAACCCATCCAGATCGCCAGGTTGGATCAACCAACCATTTCCCCCGGAGACCAGGTCTCTCTGCGTTCCGTCTCCTTCAGCGACGATGACCGGCAGCGCTGCCGCCATCGCCTCTTGTACAGCCAATCCCCCCGTCCCGGGGAGAACGAAGAGGTCTGCATACGCAAAATACTGCTCGAGATCCGAACCGAACTTGGGTCCGACGAATTGAGCGCTTGGGTAAACCTGGCGGGCAATTTCTTCAAATTCCTCGCGCGCCGGACCGTCCCCCACAACAATCACCTCCGGCGTTGATTCCAACTTGGCGCACGCCTGCAGCAGCATATCGACACGCTTTCTACGCTGAAGCCGCCCGACGAAGAGTACCCGCCCGGGGCGTTTTTTTGCGGGTTGGTGCTTTATCGCTGTGCTCGGCGGTGGGACAACGGCGTTGTGAGCTACGAATATGCGCTCGGGCCGATATCCGAGCTCGGCATATTCATCTGCCCCCTTTGTGCTGTAGGCAATAAGCGCGTCGAATCCGTCCAGAAATCTTTGACGATAGCCCTGCCGATAACCGGCGCTACGCCCCTTCACCGTCGGTGCACCTAGCCCCCAACCCACGACCGGCCGGTCGTTGGCATGCATCCAATCTACCGCCCGACGGTTCGAGAGATAGCGGGGATTGGCCTCCATGATCAAGGCATCCGGATTGCTTTTTTGAAGCCAGCGTTTCATACCGCGTTGATAGCAAAGATACAGCGAGCCTCGTAATAGGTGGACATTGTCACCCTTTTCCCATTGGGCGACTGCGAGATCACCCGCAGTTTGAATTGATTCCTCCGGGCGAGGCTCCCCAGTAAAGACGCTTAAGCCTCCCTCGCATGCGCCCGCCAGGCGATCGAAGAATGGTTGGCGGTACGCAGGCAGCACTCTCTGCTGCAGCGCTAGTTTCCCTTTGAAAATAAATTTACTCATGGCTCAGCGGTTCTTTTCGCTATCCTTGTATGACGGCAATGTTTTCGAATATTTATAATTCAAGGTGCTTCTCAAGTCCTTTTCGCGACATTGTCATTATGAGAAGCGGAGCAACGAAGAATCTCCCCCAACCATATTGATCTCATAGACATAAACGAGATTCTTCGCTCCCTGCGGTCGCTCAGAATGACAACTCTGAGTTGTCACCCATTCATCATGCATAAGCCCGCGTAGTGCATTGTTAAATCCACCCGAACGCCTCAAGGTACGCATCGACCATCTTATCCAGGCCAAGATTCGCCTCTGCATAGGATCGGGCGCCCGCTCGATACCGCCCCTGGTCCTCAAGCACACTCACCGACGCCTGGGCCAGAGATACAAAATCCGGGGGGTCAAGCTGCCAGGACTCTCCGCCATAGGGGACAATGGCCCCCGCCTCGGCGCCGACCAACTCCTTCAACGCACCGGTGTCGAAGGCGGCGACGGGCAAGCCGCAGCCCAGGGCTTCGATCACGGCATTTGGACAGGCCGGATGGATGTCGGCTGCGAAAAGCAGATGGGCAGAGCGATCCACTATGGGAATCTGATCCGGCTGGACCAATCCCGGCCAAAGGATGGGAATCTCCGCTGTTTTTTGCACCCACTCCCGGACTGCCGGTGGCACCTGTCCCACAATCATCAACTCGATCGGAAACGTCGTATTCCTGGCAATTTGCGCCGTCAGGCTGATGGCGTGTTCTACGCCGAGTTCATATCCACCCCCTAATCGCCCTTCAACGACGAGTATTCTGTAGCGATCGTCGGGGCGATCGTGGGAACCATCCGGTGAATACAAATTTAGATCCACCCCATTATGAATCACCCAATACGGCTTCGTGACCGGCCCATAAACCCTATCCCACCAATCACGCACAAACTCACTTTGATAGATCACGCCCGTAGCGATACGCTTGCGAATGAAGGAGAGCAGCATATTCGCCGTCTCTGAGCGCAGATAATGGCGGTATCCCGTTTGCCGCTTGCGGTGTATCCAATTCATCCCGTCAAGCCGCTGGATCACCGGCACCCCGCGGCGCCGTGCTCCCCAGAGGCCGTTCACTTTTCGTGTGCCGCCCACGATGAGCACACCATCATAGGAACCATCGCTCAAATCGAAACAGACCGCGATCCCGCGCTCACGGAGATTTTTGACTATTTTCGCCTGGAACGACACCATCCCCCCCACGCCGGACACCTGGGGAACAATGCACATACGTGGAGAGTGCTTTTCGTCTACGGCTGCAGTACGTTGGGGGTCCATTTTTCTAAAAACCGCCGGTATCGATTTTGCGTTTAATGCCGGCGATTACCTCACTCACGATGCCCAACTCGACGCGCGGGAACGCCGGCCCAGATCTCGCCTGGCTCGGTGGATTCGAGCAGCACAGCATTTGCGCCAACGATCGTGCCTTTCCCAATGCGTAAGTGACCCTCGCCTCCGAGAACCTTAGCTCCCGGCGAAAGGATCACTTCGTCTTCAACAAATATACCCTTGAACAGCGAATCCTCAATAGGCAGGTGGATATCGGCGCGCCCCAATGTCACTCCAGGATATATCTTCACCCCATCACCGATCGTCGTGTTGGGGTGGATGACGACACCAAATCCCCCGTGTACCAGGATAAAGTCCACCCCGAACTCAACCGATCGCGGGATCTCGACACCCATCAGCTTCAGGAGATAATACGCAAACGCGCCGATCACCGGCACTTCACGGGCATATACCAGAGCACTGTAAAAATCTCGTCGCGCCATACCTCTTCCTATTCGAAAACTAACGCAAGTCAAGCCGGTTAGGCTGAGATGATGTCATTCTTAGGAACCCTTCGGCGTTGCTCAGAATGACAACCCATCACAATCACGATGACTCAACACTCGGACGGACAGTCCAGCAGAGCCTGGACGATTCTCTCCGCGGCATGGCCATCGCCGAACGGGTTGACCGCCTGTGCCATAGCTCGATGGGTTTCGGGATCATCCAGCAGCTTGCTTGTCTCCGAGACGATTTTCTCCGTGTCAGATCCAACCAGACGTGCCGTCCCCGCCTGAACAGCCTCTGGGCGTTCCGTCACCCGGCGCAGGACGAGCACCGGCGTGCCGAGCGCTGGCGCCTCCTCCTGGAGCCCGCCGGAATCCGTGAGCACCAGGTGGGCTCTTTTCATAAGATGGGTCATCGGCAGATAATCCAGAGGTTCCGTTAAAGTCAAATTGGGGATACCGCTCAAAGCTTTGTGGGCTGGTTCACGCACATTTGGATTCGGATGCACAGGGTATACAAGGTGCACGTCCTCACGATAGCGTTCGGCGATCTCACGCAGCGCCTCAAAGATCCGCGCCATGGGTTCACCGAAATTCTCGCGACGATGCGCGGTCACAAGAATGAGCCGCCGCCCCTCCGGAATGGCTTGAAACACCGGATGATCAAAATCATAGGGTCGCTCGGCGATCTCATAGAGGGCATCGATAACGGGATTGCCGGTGATAACGATGCTCTCAGGGTTCACACCCTCATGTAACAGGTTGTCCCTGGCTTGTTCCGTTGGCGCGAAATGGAGATCGGAGACCACCCCGGTGATCTTGCGGTTAACCTCCTCCGGGAACGGCTGCCATTTATCGCCCGTGCGCAAACCGGCCTCGACGTGACCCACGCGAACGTGGTGATAATAAGCGAGCAATCCAGCCGCCATCACCGTCGTTGTATCGCCCTGCACGAGAACCCAATCCGGCTGTGTGTCGCGCACGATTGTGTCCAAGCCCTGGATCACCGTGGCCGTGAGGTCCGCAAGAGACTGATCCGGACGCATTAAATCCAGGTCAAAATCCGGGGTAATCGCAAAAAGATCAAGCACCTGATCCAGCATCTGCCGGTGTTGCGCCGTCACACAAACAGTAGATTCGACATCCGCGGTGACAGAAAGCCGGTTCACCACCGGCGCCATCTTGACCGCTTCCGGCCGCGTCCCAAAGATCGAGAGGACTTTCAATCGGCGATCAGCCATTTTCTTTCCCAACCCCGAGGACCTCTATCTGGAATTCTGCCTCCCGCCAAGCCTGACGATCCCAGGCCCCACACGCATCGATGGCGACTTTGGTTTTTAGGAATCCGGCGACCCACTTCGGGTCGAGATCGCGAAATACTTTATGGTCGACGAGCAGGATAATCCCCTCTGCTCCCTGAAAAGCTTCCTCCAATGACGGCGCACTGTGCGCACCTTCAACCTCTGCCCCCGGCGCGAAGGGCTCGTGGAACAGGACTTCTGCACCTTTTCCAACGAGCGCCCGAACGATTTCAATTGCCGGGCTCTCGCGCAGGTCGTCGACATCGGGTTTATAGCTGAGTCCGAGCGCGGTGATCCGCCGTCCCTTCAAATCGCCAAGAGTACCTTCAACGAGCGCAATCACATTCCCGGGTTGGGCGTCATTCACCTCGCGCGCCTGACGTATGAGCGGCGTTAATTCCGGAGCTCCTTCTACCAGAAACCAGGGATCGACACTGACGCAATGTCCGCCGACACCGGGCCCAGGTTTCAAGATGTTCACGCGCGGATGGAGATTGGCAATTTCAATTGCGCGCCAGATGTCCACACCATAATACAAGCCCAAGCGGGAGAACTCGTTCGCTAAGGCAATATTCGTGTCGCGGTAAGTGTTCTCCATCAGCTTCACCATCTCCGCGGCGGTGGCATCCGCGAGTAGGATTTCGCCTCTAACAAAGAGGGAGTAGAGATCCCTTCCCGCCTCTGAGGAGACTTCGTTGATTCCCCCGATGACGCGCGCATTCTCGATCAACTCCTGTAATATTTTTCCGGGAAGGACCCGCTCGGGTGAATATGCCAGGAAGAAATCTTCGCCAGCTTTGAGCCCGGAATGCTCGAGGATCGGCGCCAGTAAATCTACGGTTGTACGTGGAGGCGAGGTCGATTCAAGCATTACCAGATTGCCCGCACCCAGATGCGGCACGATCGACTCGGCTGCCGCGACCACATAGCGCATATCGGCGTGTTTTTCCGGGGTGATCGGCGTCGGAACGGCGATGATGAAGGCGTCTGCCGGCTCAGGTTGATCGGTTACGCGAAGATTTTCGGAATGAAATGCGGCTTGTACGAGCGTTCGCAACCCGGGCTCATGGATATGGATCTCGCCGTTGCGCAAGACATCGACAACATGCTGATTGACATCTACGCCGACGACCTGCACACCATGCGTTGCAAATGTACTTGCCGTTGGCAAGCCGATATACCCTAATCCGAGCACGCAGATCTTCTTAAATTCCACGTCTATCCTCCCGACGGACGGGTCTTATTATCCCATGAAACCGGAAAGCCGCCGAAGGCGAACGAGATACGCTCAACCTATGGGAGTCCCTGTAAATGCCTTCGGTTCCCCGTCGACGCAGCCTACATATGACCCTGTTGTCTACGATCATGCACCCGGCTACACTTTACAGCATATACACGTTATCTGGCCAGGAAGACTGCGTCGATACGAAGCATCCTGGCGTGGATATTACGGGTCTCTTCCTCATGTATGGGTTATTAAACTTTCCCCCCCATTCAGATCATTGAGTGCTGGTAAGAAAATATCTTCATTTTCCATCATCCATATATCTCACACATCCCTCTTCAGGGTACAATTAGCCGGTCAAAATACTTGACTGCAACGCGTCAGGGGGG
>CBDTTY010000028.1:0-19248 GCA_965363875.1 uncultured Anaerolineales bacterium | reverse complement strand
ATAGGAGCGAGAAGATGGATCATCCAAGACAAACCACATTCCGATTCTTCAAGATTATTGGCCGCGGGCAAGCCTACATCAACTTATTCTATTTACTTGCTGCCTTTCCACTTGGAGTCTTCTACTTCGTCTTCCTTGCTTCCGGGTTGTCAGCAGGGATCTCCTTGTTGATCGTCTGGGTCGGCATTCCCATCCTTCTGCTGATGGGAGCCGCTTGGTGGGTGCTGGCCAGCTTCGAGCGCTTTATGGCCGTCTACTTGCTGAAAGAGGATATCCCTGCCAAGGCGCTTCCATCAAACGACGACAAGGACCTCTCGAACCGCTTCAAAGCATATGTCACAAATCCGATCACCTGGCAAAGCGTGCTCTATCTGTTCTTGAAGTTCCCGTTGGGGATCGCCACATTCACAATTCTGGCCACATTGATCGCCCTGACGCTGGCTCTCCTGACGATGCCCTTCACGTTTCCGTCCCTATCAGAATTGCAGGTGGGGTTATTCTTCACTCCGGGTGTACCGGCATGGCAAATCGACAGCATGAATGATGCCCTGCTCTGCAGCCTTATCGGACTGATCCTGTGGCCGATAACCTTACACGTCACCAATGCGTTGGCTTGGGTGCACGCGAAGTTAGCGAAGCTGATGTTGAGTATGAACCCAAAGGAGTGGTTAACCGCGATCGCTGAAGCCTAGGGAATCGTGGCCTTCCAAGCTCTGGACATGCTATTTACAGGGGATCACACGACTATTTCGACGTAGACACCGCGAATTTCGGCTGCTTGTCCTCTCTGTAGCGGGGTCAAGCAGCCATTGTATCGTTATTCCAATTTGGACCGCGATGGGCTTCGAATTACGGATATGTGTATGTGATGGAAAGGTAATCGATTAATACTTCCTGTTCGGACGCATTAAGCTCGGCGCCCTTGCCCACCATTTCCCGAACGTTCAGCCCCCATCCTGCCGCGCTCTTCGAGGCGCTCTCGACTCGATCGAGCGTATGGCAGGCCGTGCAGCGCTCCTCGAGTAGTGTCTTTCCATCTAGGGTAATATCTGAAGCCGTGCCCCCATCCTGCGCTGGGGAATCATCAGCCTTTGGTCCACCACAGGCTGAGATGAAAACACTCAAGAGCAGCGTGAGGATAATAATCGTTATTGTCTGTCTTCGAATCATCGTATCTCCTTCGAGGAACCAGTTTCGACCGACTCCTGTAGCTATTCGGATATAGTACAGTAAGTAAGTCCGTATATGACCGATTATACCGCCCTGGGATCAGAGGTAAATACAGAAATCCAAAATGCTTCAAGACGCGCAAAGTCCGCAGCGTATTCCAACGACTCGGGCCACCGGTTCATTCCATATCAAAATGGGTCTGACTCGGATGCTTTGCCTGCACAGGCCAACGGTTATCATGCCGCATGAAAATCTTTGGTTCTAGGCTTTGTAAACCTCTTGCAGCTCAATTTCTGCTTCAGGCGAAACGACCATCACATTCTCTCGAATCGTATCTAAATGTGTCTTCAGATCCGATGGATTAATGCCTGGAGTACCGTAAACCGTGAACAGCACTCGTGTAGTGCTTGGCATAATCTTCGTACGCTGGGCAGGACCATAGATGATGCACGAAAGGATGCCCTGGGCGTCGGAAATCATCATATCTTTCGCTTTAAGCCCCTGCTCCTGCCCGTTGAGGCGAACATAGCGCTCGTGCCCTTCTGCCACGTCGAGGGTCACGGGCAATTCCACCTCATCAAGATCGTGGCCTGCCGTCAGCATCAAATGCTTCAACTCAGCCATGAACATGGCCTCGACCAAAGCTGCAGCTTGAGGCAGCGACTTGCCTTTGAGCACGATACTTTCCAGTTGAAGTTGTACGTGATAGGTCTTCTTGAACAGCTTGTAGTACGCCTGGTATGACGCTAGCACAGGATGGGTTTTCAATCGCTCACGATCGTAACCTGCATAACGCGTGCGCAGTTCACGTTCGAGCGCTTCCTTGTGTAGGGCTAGCGCTTCGTGGCTCTGCGGGTTGGACACATTTCGCATGGCGAGGATCCCAAGAGCTGCATTAGGGTATGTCGATACCCAGGTTTCTGAGAGCGTTATCATTTAACGAGTGTCCTCCAACCGTCTCACAAGGGACTATGATTCCACTTCATGATTATCGGGATAAAACGGTACCAAGACAAGGTACTGCGTACGGGTTTCGCTCCAGCGAGGCATCAGGCGCGTTTATTCGCCAGCCATGTACAATGTTCCCAGATCCATGACATATTTAACAAATTTCAAGGTTTTCTTATAATCTTGTGGATCGGCAGGTTGCCGGACTTTTTGTGCTGGATTGGGGCGACCGTCCCAGGTCCCTTCGATCAATTCTGACCAGGACGGGTCCAGGGCAGATTTTGCCCACTCGGCACCTTCTCGTTTAGATCCTGCATACCCGTTATGAAGGTCATGCAGCATTCGACAATAGCTCAAGACAATGAACGACTGGTAGAAACGATTATTGAAAGAGTTTGGATCATCAAGTATCTCCTGTCCCCAATTTATGATTGTCTCAAAAATATCCTCCCTCAATAATTCGGTGGATATAGGATCCACAAGTGTGCTTGGCGGCGGCCCTGCTAAGGTTACTCCCTTTTCACGCACGACCCAGCGAACGTATATCGTATTGCAATGCTCGGATCTAATAAGAGAGCGAGCGCCATTGTCTAGATACCAAAGCTTGACGCCTTGATTTGAGTGGTAGCGTAAGATTTCCTTTGGAAAATATGATCCTTCGAGGTGCTGGGCCCATTTAGATTCAAGTTGATAGATCTGATCATGCATTTCCTGCAAGGCATTAATTTGATCTGGTGATAGTTCGTCATTAATAACGACGATGAAGTCGACATCGCTATGAATATCGAAACCCCCAATGGCAAACGAGCCCTGTAAGTATGCCCCTACGAAATTGTCACCCAGGATCTCTTGAATCCCAGATACAAGCGCACTTAATACCTGGTTGAGTTCTGCATATGGTGTGGGAAACATATCCACATTCTTAATAATTAACTGCGTTGTATGGGTTTCCCCGTTGTTTGGGGGACGTAACACCGCTAGAATTTCCAGCACTCCCTATTTGGTGGTAAAAGTCAATAGAACTTGAACATTCCGTTGATCCTCGCGTTTTAATCACCAGCTGGTTCCACAATCCATCGCAAAAATAAGCCTAAAAAAGGCTTCCCACGATGAGAATACACTTAATCGAAATTAGATAGCGTTTCCACCGCAGAATGCGATAGATTCAAGCGTCAACAGCTTCCTTGGTACGCTTGACTTCCCGGTTGCGGATGTGCGAATCGAGAATACGCTTGCGAATGCGCAAACTCTTCGGGGTTACCTCGAGCAATTCGTCATCACCCATATACTCAATAGCCTCATCCAGGCTCATCTCGCGCGGTGGTGTAAGCCGTTGATCAATTTCGCGAAACGACGAACGCACATTGGTGACATGCCGCTTCTTACACACATTGACCACCAAGTCGTCGGGTCGCTGATTCTCGCCGACTACCATGCCTTCATAGACCTCGACTCCGGGGCCAAGGAAGAGCATCCCTCGCCCTTCTGCATTCTTCAGTCCGTAGGTCGTGGTGATGCCATGCTCCCATGCAATCAGCGACCCCCGGGACCTGTCAAGATTACCTCCTGAGATGGGAAGATAATCGTGGAATATACTGTGCATGAACCCCGCGCCACGCGTCGCGGTCATGAAGTGGTGGCGGAAGCCCAGTAGGCCGCGCGTGGGAATCAGGTAGCGTAAGCGCACTGCGTCATCCTGGTCGTCCTGCAAATCGAGCATCTGCCCCCGCCGCCTGCCAAGCATTTCCACCACAGCCCCGACAGATTCCGATCCGGTTTCGATGTATACCTCTTCATAGGGTTCGAGCACAACCCCGTCAATTTTGCGAAGAATCACTTCAGGTCGAGAGACTTGAAATTCATACCCTTCGCGGCGCATGGTTTCGATCAGGATCGCTAGATGCAGTTCCCCCCTTCCCGATACAGTGAAAGCTTCTGCCGAATCGACCTCATCTACCCTTAGGGCGACGTTAGTGCGCAGTTCATTGAACAACCTCTCACGCAGCTTTCGGGAAGTACCCCAACGCCCTTCGCGGCCGGTGAAGGGTGAGGCGTTGACACCGAAGGTCATGCGCACCGTAGGTTCCTCAACATGGATGGTGGGGAGTGGGACCGGCCGGTCGGGATCGGCCAGCGTCTCCCCGATTGCCGCTGCCTCCAATCCAGCCACCACAACAATTTCCCCAGCGCTGGCATTCTCTACCTCGACTTGCTCCAGCCCTTGATGAAGGTAGAGATAGCGCGCCACAGCAGGTGTAATCTCGCCGCTATGGCTGATCCGTGCCAGCGGAGCGTCAACGTTTAACTTACCGGCGGCGATCCGACCGGAGGCTGTTACGCCGCGGTAGGAATCGTAGCCCAGCGTTGTCACCAGCATCTGGAACGGCGCCTCAAGATCGACCAGTGGAGAGGGGATGCGACGCAGAATGGACTCGAACAGCGGTTGCAGGTTCGGTCCCAGGTCGGGCGTGAGACCTGCCCGCCCTGCCACCGCATTGGTGTAGATCACGGGAAAATCGGCTTGCTCATCCGTGGCGCCCAGTTGGATGAATAAGTCGAAGGTCTGGTCAAGCGCCCGATTGGGATCTGCTCCCTTGCGATCCACTTTATTGATCACCACCACAGCGCGGCGGTCCATCTCTAACGCTTTCCGTAAAACGAAGCGCGTCTGGGGCATCGGTCCTTCGGCCGCATCCACCAGCAGTAGAACACCATCAACCATGTTCATCACCCGCTCGACCTCGCCGCCAAAATCGGCATGTCCGGGCGTGTCCACGATGTTTATCTTCACCTTGTCGCCAATCGTTTCATCAAAGATGGAGATGGCCGTGTTTTTGGCCAGGATGGTGATGCCTCGCTCGCGCTCTAGTTCGTTCGAATCCATCACCCGCTCCACCACCTGCTGGTTCTCGCGGAAGATCTTGGCCTGCTTCAGCATACCGTCGACAAGCGTGGTTTTACCGTGGTCGACGTGTGCGATTATGGCGATGTTACGTAGCTCTTTCCTTTCGACCTTCATATCCAAATAAACCCTTAACCCTTTTACGTATCACAAACAAAGACCCCGGCCTATTGATGCCGAGGTCGGTTCGCTAGTGAAATCAATCTTATCAGACCGGAGCTGCTTTGTGAAGGTAAACGCCATCCTGCTTTAATCGTCAACAGGAAGAGTGCTTATACGTTATAAGACGTTTAGGGCCGCAATCTCCTAGAATTCATTGTTTTTGCTCGTATCCTTCCACCGATTGCTAGTGATCACCAACCCTCATGGCTAATAGGAGGCTTGGATTTCAAAGGCGACCGATCGGAGCCCGATGCCTTGACTTGGCATACACTACTCCTCAAAAATCTCCTCAGCCAGCTCAAAACTCGGAGTATGGACTACAAGGAGTTTGGTTGCTTCTCCAGTCTGGTTTTCGTAGCTAAACCGCGTTCCCTGGTGAATGATACACACATCGCCGGTAGAGAGGTCTAGAACCTGATTGTCGACGATGACATTAAGTCTGCCCTCGATAACATAGTAGTACTTGTCCGATCTCTTAGACCACGCGCGTTCGTGTCTAGCACCCGCAGGAACCTTGATTTCGGCCATGGATGAGCTGCCTTCCAGCCCGGCAGTATAATCGCGTATTTCAAGACCAAAGAATTCAAACGATTTCAAGGATTCACGTTCAATCTTCATAACCATTCCTCCCTGCAGTGTGAAAGACCCGCACCACTCACCATTTGTCTATGCGCACCGCCATCACTGGGCTTTTTAAAGCCCAATTGCCTGCCTAGCAAACGTAAAATGCCGCTCCTCTTGATTTCACCAGGAAAAATTAATCAATCCCCCGCAGACTCCCTCTCCGCGATCCTTACTAACCAGAACATGATCAACCGAAGATTCCCGATGGAGGACCTTCTTCATCATCCGGACCGCTCCCGAGTGGAGGCACAGGCGGCGGCGCAGGTATCCCAGAAATCTGCTCAGTCGGAATAACATCACTCGGCTCAAGTTCGGGGATTATTTGCGGCTTCGCCCGCTTGCTCAATTGGCGTGTGATCAACCACAACGCTAAACCCGCGGCCGTAATGAGAGATGCATGGAAAAACGCGAGACGAGTAACGGCAACCAGAATCCCCAGCAAAACAATCTCAAACGCCCTATAGAACGGTGTCCCCATCTGAGCGAAATCAGCAAGTGTGTCACGGACAAAGTCGGCTCGCCCCGCAGTGACAATCCCGATAACCGCGAGCGACAGCAAGCCACCAATCAGCAGTGGAATCCCCCACCATTGCCCGACATCACGCATGGAGCGGATGACCAAGATCATCAGCACACCCAGCAACGATGCAGGCAAGAACCACCCCCACATCATCACAGATCTCAAGAATTGGAACTGTTCTTTGAACTCGGTTACTTCAGCTGGTGAAGCATCCAATGAATCGAAGAGTGGGATTTTATCGGGCTGTCCACGGATCAGGAAACCCAATTCAGCAACGGCAAAATCAAGAACTTGCGATCGATACGGTTCGGGCGGTTCGCAAACCTCGATCGGTATCTCGCCTGTTCGCATCAATTCCTCTCTCATGATCTCGATCTCGTCCGTTGTACAGCTCGGCCAGGAGTCGATCAGAGTATCGATCGTCCGCCGCAAACCGCCCTTGAGGAACCCTTCTTTGAGAGGGACAAGATCAATCGCGATGAGCGGCTCAGCCTGCTCACTATCGATCCAGGTGAAGAAAGAGTGGATAACATTATCCAGTTGCGCATCGACCCACTCGGGCGGCATGAGATCCGTGAGAATCTCCTGGCGCTCAGCCGGTGATAGATATTGAAACATCGGCTTCAGCTCTCCACCCCCAATATCCGTTGCATCGAACCATCGTTCCGAAAGGAAGCTCTCAGCAGCGATATTGTTCACAAAACCCGATGCGAGCAGTCGACTGCGGAGAATCCCGGAAACACTCACCGGTGAAAATAGCACCGTAGCCAGGTCGCGCCCCAGCAGTGTTATTGGCACTACAAGTATGAATATGAGCGCCACTGCGATCGCTAGGACCTTCATCCCTTTGTAAATACATCCATTACTTCCCGCCATCTAACCCCTCCTCAGAGGTTCAACGTCCGCTGATTCCCCGGTTGAACTTGTCGCTCCGCCCGAGCTGCGATGAGCAACCCTCCGCCAATGAACAATGCGCCGATCCAGAAACCAAGATTGAGGTCCTCGCCAAGCAGCATCGTCCCCAGCCCCACACCCACAACCGGTTGGGCGAAAAACAAGAGGGAGACCAACCCGGCGTCTAATAAGTCTAGGGATTTATTCCAAAGGTACATAGCCAATCCGGTTGATATTACCCCTAAATACAACACCCCCAATAGGATGCCAGGGGTAATCTGCCCAATGCCAACAGTCCTGATTTCAAACGCCGAGAGCGGTAAGCTCATAGGCAAACCACCCAGGAAGGCGATGAAACTTACGGCGACGGTCGTCATCTTAGCGCCAATTTTTTTAACCAGTACGGAGTATAAACCCCATGTCAGTGCTGCACCGAGCAAGGCAACATTGCCAAGTGCTAGATCCCCTCCAAGGAACACACTTCTTGGATCGATAACAATAATGACACCCACGGATGAAAGAATCAACGCCGCAACCCTGCTCCATGTGGCCTTTTCTCCAAGAATCCAGATACCGAAGATCAGGATGAATGCTGGAGATGCTGAGGTCACGAGCGCGGCGTTGGCAGCTGTTGACAGATGCGTGCCTACGAACTGGAGACCCAAGGAGATGCCGTAGCCTATGAATCCAGCGAGAAATGCAGCTAGAAGCCATTTTAGAGGCCATCTGAGCCCTCCCTGACCAGGAAGAAAGACAGCCAAGCTTACGATTCCAAGCAGAAGCCGCAGGCTGAGCAATGTAAAAGGGGGAATGACTTCCAGCACAACCTTACTGACAACGTACATCCCACCCCAGATGCTCGCAGCTGCAAGCCCCGCGAAAATCCCAAAACCACTCAATGGATACCCTCTCTGGTAGATTATACAAATTGGTGGGGTTGACGCCAGAATGGATAGATTGATTTGCATCTAGGGAGGCGCCTGTTCTTGGTGTTTATGCTAGTTATGGGGTTTATACGCAGGCATCATCGCTCGCGGGATGATTCTCGCCTCACAGGAGGAACACCCACTAGAAACATCCCAGGGATTTCTCGCGGAGTTTATCCGCGAAGTCCCTCGCTTTTTGTGGGGCGAAGTCCCTGGTATTTTCGGGGGTAAAAACGAAGGGCTCGAAATGACAATAATAACGGGGGAGGTGTACGCGCGAGCATCACAAAAAGCGTGCGAATGATTATTCTCGGGCGCACCCATGTGTGCGCCCCTGATTGGAACTTAAACGTAGAGGCTGACGCACTGGTCAGCCTCAATTAATCGTTGTAGCTATTTGTGCACGACCCTAACGATATCTCTCGATGAAAGTATCCAGTACTTCTTTCGAGGGGCGAAGAGCATCGTCTGAAAGCTGTGTCAGCGGTAGATCGACGAGATTCTCCGTCTCGTCAAGAGGGGGCGTTTCTTCATTGATGTAAACCAAACCGGTGACGAGTACCCTGCGGCAGCCAGAATCTTCAAGCATTTTCAAAGCCGATATTCGGTCGGTGGGATCGTAGTCATGCGCCAGTTTCTTAAATCTAATATGGGAACCATCATGCATAGCCACGTCAAGAACCTCACCGGGTTGTAGTTCGACCTGGATCTCCTCACGCTTCGGAACCCAGGTGATGTCATGCAGCGGCTCTTTACGTGACCTTCCCCAGCGATAACTTTTCGAGGACCCCTCCCGGTTATCAAATGTTACGCATGGGCTGATAATATCCAAGACTGCGGTGCCCTGGAAGTGAATAGCCGCCTTCAATAACTCCTTAACCTGATGGGGATCCCCGGCAAAAGAACGGGCTACGAATCCCGCTCCCGAGATCAATGCTTCCATGCATATGTCGATCGGCATGAATGGATTGACCCCGACACCCTTCAACTCCAAACCCTTATCTGCGGTCGCGGAGAACTGTCCTTTTGTCAGTCCGTACACACCGTTATTTTCAATAATGTAAACCATCGGCACATTTCGTCTGACGACGTTCTTGAAATGGCTAAAACCGATGCTGGCAGTATCCCCATCCCCAGAGATGCCGATCGCCTTCAATGAATGGTTGACCATCACCGCACCGGTCGTGACAGTCGGCATACGACCGTGGAGGGAGTTAAATCCAAACGACCTGCTGAGAATATACGTTGGGCTCTTGCTAGAGCAGCCAATCCCTGACATCTTGATAATCCGCTCTGGCGGGATGGATAGTTCATAAAGGGCGGCAACGATCTGACTGGAGATTGAATTATGTCCACACCCCTGGCAGAGCGTTGAGGGTCTTCCGCGATAGTCGGCTTTGATCAGACCGATTTCATTAGGGATCTTGGGTTTCGCTTGCTTGTCCCCTGCTTTATTGTCCATCATTCCCTCCCTCGAGCTCAAGAACCGCTTCCGTAACCCAGCGGGCGCTCATGGGTAGACCATTGTTATGCGTCAGTGAAATCAATTTTGTAGCCTGATCCGGAACATCTAACCTGAGCAGCATGTGCATCTGCCCATTGGTGTTCATCTCAACAACGTAGATACGATCGTGTTTGCGGATGAATTCATGGACTTCGTCCGTGAATGGGACGGCTCGTAAACGGAGGTAGTCGATCTTCATCCCCTGCGCAGCTAAACGTGAAAGCGCTTCATTTACAGCCGGATCCACCGACCCGTAGGCGATCATGCCAACAGTTGCACCTTCAGTCTCTTCAATCACAGGTTTCGGCATGTACCCCCGTGCAGTTTCATACTTAAGAGCGAGTCTCTCCATATTGGCTACATAGTCCTCCGGTCGCTCACTATAGAGAGCCTGCTCGTTGTGACCCGATCCCCTCAGAAAATAAGCCGCCTTGGAATGATCCGTTCCCGGCAGTGTTCGATAGGGAATACCATCCCCATCAACATCGCGATAGCGAGCAAATTCATCGATCTTATCAAGATCTTCAGCCGTGAGAACCTTCCCGCGATCCATCGGTTGGTCAGGATAATCAAAGGGTTTTGCCATCCATAGATTCATCCCCAAATCCAAATCACTGAGCACAAAAATCGGAGCCTGCAGCCGCTCAGCGATGTCATATGATCTCCAGCCAAACTCAAAACACTCCTCGATATTTCCAGGGATCAGCATGATCTGCTGTGTATCGCCATGCCCCAAGAAGCGAGTAAAAAGAATGTCCCCCTGCGATGTGCGCGTCGGTAAACCTGTGCTCGGACCCATTCGCTGTACATCCCAGATCACGATTGGGATCTCCGTGTAATAAGCCAGGCCGGCTAATTCTGTCATGAGAGCGAGGCCCGGGCCGGAGGTCGTGGTCATTGCTCTAGCCCCCGCCCAACCAGCGCCAATAATCATACCGATCGCGGCTATTTCGTCTTCTGCTTGAATAATGGCGTAGGTTTGCTTACCCGTTTCTTCATCTTTCCGCAGTCTGGGCAGATTGGATTGAAGTGCTTCGGCCAAGCTGGAACCAGGAGTAATTGGATACCACGCGATGAAACTGATCCCACCGAAAATCGTCCCTAGAGCTCCGGCGGTATTCCCATCGAGCATAATCATGCCCTCGGTTTGGTTGTCCCGCTCCACGAAATATATATCCTCTTTGACCAAATTCTCGCGCGCCCACAAAGCAGAAGCATCTACGATTTGCATATTGAGTTCTATAGATTTCTCCCGACCTTTAAAGTGGGTTTCTAACGCTTCCCGAATCTCCCCGATCTCAATTCCCAACATCTCCGAAACCACACCAACATAGACCATATTGCGCATATAGTTCACGAGAGCACGCGGAGGATTCTGCTCCTTGATGATCTGCTTAACCGGAACGGAATAGAAGACAACGTCATCCCGGGTTTCGGGAACTTTAAATTGGTCGGGGTAGAAGCACACGCCCCCCTCTACCAGGTCGTTCAAATCTTCATCGAAGGTTTCTGGGTTCATCCCAATGAGTATTTCCATCTTTTCGCGTCGCGCGGTAAATCCATCTCTATTAGCGCGCACTGTAAAGTACGTCGGCATACCCTTGATGTTCGATGGAAACAGATTTTTTCCACTGACAGGTATCCCCATGCGGAATAAAGCCCGGATCAGAGCCAGGTTTGCAGTCTGGCTGCCGGAGCCATTTACCGTGGCAATGACCATGGAGAAATCATTGACGATTTTCTCCTGTGCAACGTCGGTAGCTTGCACCTCGTTTTCGGCCGCTTTCTTATTCATATCTTATTTATTTCTCCTCAATTCTCCGTTGCGTTGGAGAATGTCCCCCATGATCTATTCAACCTTTCGGTCAGTGGTATCCAAACCCATCTACGCAACACCAAAACATTCGTATCTGCTTCCCTCGTCGAGTCTCAACAAATCCCGCTGCATATGCGGTACCAAAATGCTCCCGCGGTTAACGGTATCACGATCGAGTTCCTCTGGGCGCTCTTCAAGTGTTGGAGGATGCTTTCCGGATTCGGAAGCATGGGCAGCGAGGTATTTCAGGAATTCCGGGCCAAGGTTGAGCTTCATGAGACTCTGCCGACAAGATCAAATTCGCCGAATTCATGCGATCTATGCAACAAGAGAGGAGTTTACCACCCTGTCCGGGCATGGTCAATAAATAATCACAGCAATACATCCTGATGAACCATAAAGACCTTCCCTGGCATTCTTCACACATAGATTAATATCCTGAACTCAATCCTGTTGATCTATTTCTATTCACAGAAAGTGATCCCAATAAACAGCGGTTATGCGTTAATTCGCATCCGCACGACCCATTTGGTAAAATCATTCGGTGCTATTGCGAACCATGATGATCGTAAACAAGATCCTATTCTGGGGTTTACTCGCCATCTTTCTTCTCAGCCTTCCTCGCTGGATACTCAACACGCGCTACAGCGATCGTATCCTTTCACCCGAGGAAGCTCGAAGTATGCCCACTGCAGTCGTCTTTGGCGCAGGGCTTCGCCGCGATGGTCGTCCGACGACGGTCCTGGCAGATAGAGTCTCAACCGCGGTTGCGCTCTACCAGCAGGGTAAAGTCAAAACGCTTCTCATGAGCGGTTCATCAAATACAACTGGCTACGATGAAGCAGCGGCGATGCTTGAATATGCTATTCAGCTCGGGGTCCCCCAGGAAGATATCCTTGTCGACCCCGAGGGCGATCGCACCTATCTAACCTGCGCCCGCGCGAAGGATATCTTCGGCGTGGAGCGCGCGCTTCTGATAACTCAGCGTTACCACTTGCCTAGAGCGTTGATCCTATGCGATGCATTATCCATCGAGTCTGAAGGTGTCGCTGCCGATCTCAGACCGTA
Organism: uncultured Anaerolineales bacterium; assembly: GCA_965363875.1. GTDB lineage: Bacteria > Chloroflexota > Anaerolineae > Anaerolineales > E44-bin32 > E44-bin32. The sequence goes on along the minus strand of CBDTTY010000028.1, from coordinate 6,714 downwards.
TTCCGCCCAAACAATGTGGTCCGCGCGCGAGATCGGCGCCACATTCCGCGCCCTTTGGGAAGTGGGAAGATTGAAAACCGCGAGTTTTTGGGACCAAATCTTGAGAAAGGATCACTCATAAGATGACCAGCCGAGAGGAAGCCCTGGCCATTCTGGATGAATTCATTCAGAATGAAAATCTAAAAAGGCATATGTATGCAGTCGAGGCTGCAATGCGCGATTACGCACTCGATTTCGGCGAAGATCCCGACCTGTGGGGTTTAGCAGGATTGCTGCACGATTTCGATTGGGAGATCCACCCTACGCTTGAAGCGCATCCACAAGATGGTGTCCCAATTTTGCGTGCACGCGGCGTCCCGGAGGAGATTATCCAATGCATCCTCAGCCATGTCGATTACACTGGCATCCCGCGCGACACCATGATGGCAAAATCCCTGTATGCGTGTGACGAAATCACCGGTTTAATCACCGCTGCTGCCCTGGTCCGTCCCTCGAAATCCATCCTTGATCTAAAAGTGAAATCGATTAAGAAAAAATGGAAAGACAAGCGATTCGCGGCAGCAGTGGACCGTGTTGAAATCGAAAAAGCCGCGGAAGAGCTTGGCGTGGAGCTTTGGAATCACGTCGACCATGTGCTTCATTCCATGCAGCGAATCGCGGAGGAAATCGGCCTGGGGGGTTAGGACACTATTATGGTTTGTTCTGATTCAACCCCTACCAAAGCTTCTTGAACCTTGAAAATAAATGCCTCAAGTATTTCTCAGTCGCCGCTGCGCGGCTCAATCGAGATTACATGTATTCGTGCATAATCCTTCCCGTTTTTGTCATTGCGAGGAGCCCGTCAGGGCGACGTGGCAATCCCCATGCAAGTATGGAGGAGATTGCTTCGCTTCGCTCGCAATGACATTGCCGGGTATACGTCGTCACGTGGGGGTTGTCTCCGTTCCACTAAAGGAACCCTTACCAGCAACACCTCATGGATTTTTCGGTCGCCGCTTCGTAGCTCAGTCTAAACTCCGCGAGAAATCCCTATGATGCAGCGCCTTAAAGCCCCTTCAGCTCCACTCAGAATATCAAAAACACCTTCCTTGAGAGCTTGTTTGGGTGCTGCCGCCCATACTGGTATAATGGCTCGGCTTGGATGAAAGGTACAGGCACAATAATGAGCGCCGATAAAAACAAGACAGTTGCCACCCCTAGCATTTGCCCTGTATGCGGAGCAAAACTCGCAGCAGGCGTTTCCCGTTGTGAAATCTGCGGCTCCGCTGTGAAGAGCGCTCCTACACGAGGGCGTCGAAGGCAGGCTTCTCCGGTTACCTTATCCCTCCCGGCTGCATTAGGCATTTTGCTCCTATTCACCGTCCTCGCTGTCGGATTAACCTATCTGGCGATGCGCGGCCTGGGAGTAGGGACTCCCGAGGTTGACGAAGCGACGCCGACACTAACGCCGACGGAAACCGCCACATCCGAGCCCACACCGACCAGTACACAGGTCTACACTCCCACCCCGCTTCCACCTATCGATCATATCGTTGACGCAGGTGATTCGTTACTTGCGATTGCGGTTCGCTACGACGTTTCGATTCAATCGATCCTCCAGCTCAACCCAGGCTTGAATAGCGAGAGCATCTTAACGGTTGGCCAGCAATTAAGCATCCCCCAACCGACACCGACGCCCTCACCTGAGCCAACGTCCACCCTACCGCCAGCGGCAGCAACAATCGCTGCCTGCGATATCGTTGTCTACACCGTAGAAGCCAACGACACACTCGGTGCCATCGCCGCCAATTACAATGTGAACCTCAGGGGAATCATGGAATTTAACGACATGGCCAGTGAGACCGTTTTCCTTGGTCAAATCTTGAAGATTCCACTTTGCGAACGAAATCCCACTCCAGGACCGACGCCAACACCAACGCCTCCGCCGCCTTATCCCGCGCCTAACCTGCTCTTGCCGCAGGATGGATCGCCCTTCTCACTGGCGCAAGATACGATCACCGTACAGTGGGCATCCGTAGGTGAATTACGGGAAAACGAGTTTTACAGCATCCATGTGGTTGACATCACTGAAGGCTCCGGCACGCGAACCATCATCGATTACGTGAAGGATACGAAGTACATTCTTCCAACGTCCTTCCGTCCTAACGATCCCATTCCGCACATTATGCGCTGGTGGGTTGATGTCGTTCGACAAATAGGAGTAACTGCAGGTGGAGAATCAAGCTACACTTCGGGAGGCGCTGCCAGTGTGGAACGCGTGTTTACCTGGTCCGGCGCTGCGCCTGAAGAAACTCCAACTCCATAAATCCCATCCACTAACACTGCTCATGGTAAACATTAGGGGCTGCCCGACAAGGACAGCCCTTTTTTTTTGGTCGCACCCATGTGTGTACTCTACATTCTTTGTATGTCTATTCCGAGATCATGATCCTTTCAACCTCATCGTAGAGACGTAGCATGCTACGTCTCTACACCTCCCGCATATTTCATCCGTAAACTTGCAGGAGAACTCGAATCGCGAGAGTCATGAGAACTAGCGGTTAAACTCGTCAGGTCTAAGAAAACGGAGATAGAACTTTCATCAGGGAAATCCTGAGATCATATTCCTCTCAGCCTCTTCGTAGAGACACAGCATGCTGCAGCCTCTACACCTCCCTCCTGTTTTGGACGTTCGGGAAATTGAGACTCCATGGGATTCATGGTTCATACAGTATGCTTGCGTAAACTGTATGTCTATGCGCAATTTACTGGGTCAGATTTGGCCTCGCAAAGGGCTCGATTAGGACGAAAACCAGAGCTTCCCCACATCTTCGAACTCGGGCGGATCACGATCGAAGGGACGGTCTTCCACGCGAATCCCTTCCCCCTCCTCAACGCTTCCGATAACCCACACAGGAGCTGCCTTCGAGACCGCCTGCTCGAGAAACACTCCCAGATTCTTCTCCGGCACTGCGATCAACAACCCCCCAGATGTTTGCGCATCGAATAAGAGCAGCTGATTGTATTCATCGATTGTTTCCTCAAACTGCACCCGATCGCTTAAATACATTTTGTTTTCCACGCTGCCACCGGGGAAGTTGCCAGCTTCAGCATACTTCCTCGCACCGCCCAGGAAAGGGATCGAAGGGAGATAAAACCGCATTCCCACACCGGAAGCATCCGCCATTTCCATCGCATGACCCAGCAAGCTGAACCCTGTCACATCAGTGGCCGATTTTACGCTGGATGCCTGCGCAAGAGCTAAAACCTTGTCATTCAAGCGCATCATCCAGGCTACAGCTTGGACAATATCCTTCTCCTGAGCCGTTCCGTTCTTCAACGCGGTCGTCGTCACACCCGTCCCTAACGGCTTCGTCAGAACGAGGATATCTCCCACCTCGGCTCCTGCCTTGGTGAGCAATTTGTCAGTCTCGATCAACCCAACCCCAACAAGACCATATTTCGGCTCATCATCCTGGATGGTATGCCCTCCCGCAATTACGGCACCTGCTTCTCGTACCTTTTCTGCACCGCCGCGAAATATCTCTGAAACGATTTCTGTCGACAGGGATCCGGGCATCGCGGCGACGTTTAATGTCAGGATTGGATATGCGCCCATCGCATATAAATCGGATAGAGCGTTTGCTGCAGCGATCGCTCCATATTCGTACGGGTCATCGACGACAGGTGTGAAGAAATCGATCGTCACCACCAGCGAACGCTCATCATCCAAGCGCCAGACTGCCGCATCGTCCGGGGAACTTAAACCCACCAGAAGATCTGGGAAATCTTCTGTATGAAATATATCCTGCAGAGGGCGCAGAACCTGCGCCAGCGCTTCAGCGCCTAGTTTCGACGCTCAACCCGCGCACGAAGATAGGCTCGTCAACCGAATTTGACGTCCCGACACACTTCGAGGGCGGTCATCACTCTCAACCACTAATTCGCTCCTGAGAGATTCCTATGGGTGCAGATTGTTAGAACTAAACCTTATTCCTGGCGCACTGAGCTTTCTGGAAGCGGATCGCCGATCTCCTTAGGAGATGGCTTCACAAAGAAAGCTGAAACCAAAAAAGCAAGGCCGATAGCCGCCATGATCCCCGCTTGAACCATGATCTTTTGGGTTACCTGACGAAATAGTGCGTTTCCAAGGTCCACTCCAATAGCTAATATTTCCGGTGTCACACCTGCCGGCACTGCTGCGCCGATAAGCTGTGGAACGACCCATCCGAGGATTGGGAGCGACAGTGCGCTGAGGCTCAGACCGATAAGCCCGGTCAACAGGAATGGCACACCCCACCACAACAGCCAGTCGCGAATAGAACGAACCCCAAAGACCGTCATAAGAAACAGAAACGCGATCGGAATTAGAAATCCGAAATGCAGGAAACTTCGGGCGATGAAGAAGGACTGGATCGGATCATCCCCAAATTCCGTAATATCAGTTGAACCTGACACAGCGGAGAAAGGATGCTCGAACGTCATCTCCTCCGGGATAGCGGATGCGGCGGATTGAATTGCTTCCCGCATTAGAGGTTCGACGACATCCATGAGAATTTCGGGGGGATTACAGAGCAGAAATTCGTCCATCTCGCCCCCAAAAAGCTGAGCCGCTCCAATTTCCAGGATTTGTTCGGCCGTACAGGGAGGCTGTTTTTCCAATAAGGCGAGCACTGCTTGATAACCGACTGGTCCTTCGAACTTCGTTTTTAAATCTACTAGGGAGATGGAGATCGGTTCTGGAGGAGCATCTGAATTCAGATTGTCGAATACCTGATCCAGGACGCTCTCAACCGTTGTTTGCAGCCATTCAGGCTCTAGCAAAGTTGCAATCAAGTACTCCCAATCATCATCGGACAGAATGCGTAAGTAAGCAGGCGGTCCTGAATCACCCTCACATTGGTCAGGGGAGTCTAAACAGGGGTCGGACGTCATTCCATGCTGTATCTGTTGTACTCCAAACCCCGGCAGGCGAGCATAAATATCTTCTTCGATAAGCACTATCTTATACGCCTCTGAATTCAACAACGTCGCATCCAGATTGTACAGAAGCAGCATTATCGAAGTGCTGACAATGAAGAGGAGTGCGAAAACTCCGGCTATTAATCGACCACATGTCCGCATCATCCTTTTCTCCTTTAACTTAACAGACTGTCCGATCAAATCCTCATGTAAAAATTCTTAGATTAGTATCAGAGATCGAGCTGGGTACCGATACCCCGGTCGATCGCTCTGCGGTAGATCTCCGGCGCTACGGCCATATCATCGATCGCGAGCCCAAGATTGATCGCCAGGGTTCGCTCAAGCTTGTTCTCACGCCCCGCTTTTTTACCGACGACGATTTCGCCGAGGTCGGCGTAGGGTTCGGGAGTCTGCTTGAAGTACCCCTCAGATGCGTAATACTCGAACTGCGAATGGTCATCTGTGCTTATCTTGTCCATCTCAGCCATCGCTCGCGGATGCCAGTAACTATCGAAATCCACGGCACTCCCAAAACCGCCCGGTTTCAACCAACCCTTCATAATCGTCGGGCTTGGGTGCTTGAGGATCGGCCCGGATGTGACGACGAGATCTGCATCCACAACGGCTTTTTCGGGCTCATTCACACCCACGATTTCGATCCCAAGCTTTGCAGACATCTCCTGCACATAACGATTTTGAACTTCATGGTTGATGTCATAAGCATAAACAAGTTTAATATCGAAGATCGCAGCCAGGGCTTCGAGGTTGGTGCGCCCTTGAACGCCGCATGCAAGAATTCCGGCAACTTCGCTTTCCGGCCGCGCCAGGTACTTCGCCGCAAGAGCCGTAGCTGCTCCGGTGCGATATGCCGTAATCCACACGCAATCCATCACGGCATAGGGGATTCCGGTCTCAACATCGTTTAAAACCAAGAGGCCGGTAATATAAGGCAACCCACGTTCTTGATTCTGCGGATATCCGCTTACCCATTTAATCCCCGCCGACTTGAGCGAGGGTATATAAGCCGGCATGGCATGGATGAAGGCATCCTGCTGGGTGTGGATCCCCGGTTTCGGAGGCATTTCGACTTTGCCCTCGCCCTTCTCATGGAACGCCTCTTCAAGAAGCTCGATAATTGTACTCACATCTAAATCAACGCTTTCAACATCCGCTCTTGAGAGATAAAGAAGCTTTTTCGCATCCATGATTATTCCTTCCTATCTGCTGCCGATTGCAGCACATATTGTAGATATCTTGAACGACGTCAATCATCACCCCATCCGAGCGTGTCATAGCCGGAAGAAGGGATGTCTTGGAGAGAAGGTGGAATAGGACCGCTTAAATCATTGCCGTAGAAACTGAACATACGCAGATTTGATAATTCGACAAATTCCGGCGGGATAATTCCGGTCAGGTTATTGTTGCTGAGGAAAAGCCCTTCCAGTTTAGATAGATTTGCCAGTTCCGGAGGGATCGTCCCGCTGAACTGGTTCCCACGCAGCATCAATTCCCGCAATTCGGATAGATTTCCCAGGTCAGGGGGAATGGGTCCAGTCAGTTGATTGCTATCTAAATCAAGTTTTCGCAAGCTCGCAAGATTTCCCAATTCGGGGGGAAGGCTGCCGCTCAAGTCATTGTTGTGAATGATTAGTGTCTCGAGATCTGAAAGCTCACCTATCTCGGGAGGGATGGTCCCTTCTAAGTGATTGAAGTACAGGCTCAGTGTTTTCAAATTTGACAGATTACTCAATTCGGGAGGCAGAATGCCAGTTA
>CBDTTY010000027.1:0-19691 GCA_965363875.1 uncultured Anaerolineales bacterium | reverse complement strand
CTGGCCGGGATCTACCCTCCGATCTCAACGCCGTTTACAGAACAAGGCGAGATAGCCTTCGATTACCTGTCCACCAATTTATCGCGCTGGAACGAATTGCCGTTGGACGGATATGTCGTGGGAGGGTCGAACGGCGAATTCGTGTCCCAGTCGTTTGATGAGCGCGTAGCTGTGGTCAAGGCAGTCCGCGAGGAGATGTCATCTAACCATCTTTTGATCGCCGGCGCGGGGATGCATTCGACCCGGGAGACAGTAGAACTCGCGCAGGCGATGGCGGCTGCCGGTGCGGATGCTGTGCTGATTGTGACACCGAGTTACTATAAGTCGAAGATGGATCTGCGCGCATTGCGCGGCCACTATTACGCGGTAGCAGATGCCTCCAGCGTGCCGGTGATCCTCTATAACGTGCCTGCGAATACCGGTGTGGATATGCCCGCGGGGACGATCCTCGAGTTGGCGCAGCACGCGAATATCATCGGAATTAAAGACAGCTCAGGTGACCTGGCGAAGATGGGGTCGGTGGTTGATGCGGCTCCGGAGGGTTTCCAAGTGTTGGCTGGGTCGGGGAGCTTCTTTCTGCCTGCCCTCGCTATCGGCGCCGTTGGGCTCATCGCTGCGCTGGTGAACATCGCCGCCGCCGATCTTGCCCAGATTCAGTCGCTCTTCAGGGATGGGCAGCTCAATGAAGCCCGGATTCTGCAGCAGAGACTGATCGAGGCAAACAGCGCAGTCACCTCGCATTTCGGTGTGGCAGGACTTAAAGCAGCGCTCGATCTCTTGGGCTTCTATGGCGGACCGGTCCGCTCTCCTCTGCAGCCGCTCATGGCTGATGAGCGGGAAAACCTTCGAACCATTCTTGTACGCGCAGGTCTTCTCTCCGAAAATGACTAATTCGCGTTAACCCTGTTCGATTATTAGAGCTGCCCCGTTTGTTCCCAGGATTTGAGCAGATCTTTATATTCAGGATCTTCATAGCGGGAGAGCTGGAACCACGGCGCGTAGTGGGGTAGATCGCTGCCGGCGATGTGTTTGCTGAGCAGCTCACCGCAAGCAGGGGAAGCCATCAAGCCGAAACCGGAAAGTGCACCGATAATCCAGGCGCCGTCCAGGCTGAGGGGCCCCACAAGGGGGCGGTTTTCTTCAGTCTTGGTGTAATAGCCACCATCTAACCAGGGTTTAGGCGGACGGTCAAAATATGTCTCCAATGCCGGCAGCATGCGCGCCAGACCCCGTAAAGCGATCTCAGGATAACTCGAATCATATGTAATCGGAAATGTTGGCTGGACCGGTTCGGTATCGTAGGTCCATAAGATCAACACAATGGGGCTGTCCTGGGGGCCTTCTGGCCTTGCATGGACACCCTCAGGGAAAGTTTCGAGCAGATAACGTGTTTCATCATCCTCCGCCAGGATTGCTCTTTCCTCCTCCTGCCATGGCAGCTGGAGCTCGTCTGACCAGATTAGCAGCGGGGCGTTCCGGGGGAAGACCCCGAGACGATCGTTGATTGAAACCTTAATATGCAGTTCTGAGAATACCGGCAGATGCTCGTTGAGAAGGACTCCAACTGGTTTTATGAAGGGTCCAGCAGCATTGACGAAATTTGGGGTGTCTATTCGAATAACACCCTGCTTCGTCCGCGCCTGGACCGCCTGCACGCGTCCCCCCCGTTGTTCGACGCGGTCGATATGTCCCTCGACTAACTGCACCCCATGTTGGCGAGCTTGCTCGAGCATATGCATCCCCAGCTGTTGGGCTGAGAACCAGCCGGCACGACGAGGATGGATGACGGCGACGGTATCCTCGCTCAAGTAGGGGAAGTTTTCGCGGATTAATGCCTGATCCGTGATCAGGTCGGCGCCATCGGGTTGATCCCGGTACCCCTCTAATTGAAGAGCTTGATAGGCTGGCCCTGCAGTTTGACCATCATGAATCCGCAGCGCGCCTGCGCCCAGAGACTCAGCTTCGCGAGCGTGGGTTTTATAGCCCTCAATACGCGACGGGTCTGCTGTAGCAAAGAGGTATCCACGCCGGTTGAGATTGAAGCTGTTACCGCTCTCTTCGGCCAGATCTTCAAGGATATCAATGCTGCGGTTCATCATCTGAACCATTGCGGGTCCTGGGCCAGGCCACCAATTGCGATAGCACTCCGTTGATTTGTCACTGGTTAGTGAGAGGGGTGGCCGCTCATCAATCAAGAGCACCTGTCTAACGCCAGTATGGACGCTGAGATGGTAGGCCGTCGATATCCCCGCGATCCCAGCCCCACAGATGACGACGTCAGCGGTTTGACTAGACATGATCTGTTTTTCCACCTTCCTCAAGTTAATGAGCTATTGAAGACGCTTGATAGGATATCAATAAATCCCACCTTTGCCGAATAGATTCCAGGGAGACATCTTTGGCGCAAGATGCAGTTGTCCGCTTTTCAACGATCTTCGTATTGACAATCGGTAAAATTGTACTATTATATGTACGATAAACAGTACATATTTGTGTACATAATCTTAGCAGGTGGAACATGCTTCGAACTGCAACTGTAACTGAATTACGGTCTGGGCTTGCTTCCTATCTTCAAGATCTAGAAGAGGGTCCAATCATTGTGCTTTCCCATAGTCGTCCCGCTGCGGTTCTACTAGAGCCAGACATGTTCGACGCCATTATGGAGAAATGTGAGTTACTAGAAGATATTCTAGATGGACGTCGAGCTCTAAATGAGTATATGGAAAAACCAGGTGTTGCTGTTGATGCTGAGGAGGTATTTGAACGCCTGGGTAATTAATTATGGCATACACTCTAAAAATACATCGAGATGTAGAAAAGCAACTTTCGCGAATACAAAAGAACCACAGAGAGCGTTTGGTAAAAGCCATACGCTCTCTTCGTAGTAATCCAAGACCGACTGGCTGTACGAAATTAGATAGGAATCTAAACAGAATAAGGGAAGGCCAATATCGAATCATCTATGGGGTTTTTGATGACGAGGTAGTTGTTGTAGTCTGCAAAGTAGCAAGAAGAACGGAATCTACATATCGTGATCTACAGACGCTACTCGACAGAGCGTTGAAAGAACTGCTTGAAGACTGATATTTACACAGACCATCTTTTCACTGAAGCGCAATCCTCTTCCCGTTCTGGAGCAAGAATTCACGACTTGTGACTGTCACCGATTAAGCGAGAGAATAACATCGAGCCGGGTTTTCAAAACCATGTTCTTCCTCACTTCTGTTGCGATCTCCTCTAGAGTCTCTCCCGTCAGCGGGTGAAGGAAGTCCGGCCGGAGCTCGGCGAGTGTCACCGCAAGATACGCTCTCTCCAGCAAGTCGGGGTCCGGGAGGGATAGCAGCTCGTGATCGAGCACACGATCCCCTAATATACAAAGATCCAAATCGATCGTTCGTGGAGCGAACTTATCCGCTGTGCGAATGCGCCCCAGGTCTGCTTCTATCTCACGCAGTTTGTCTCGGATAGTCAAGGGGTCGAGCGAGGTTTCTATTAAGACCGCCGCGTTGAGGTAATCCGGCTGCGGGTCATCGGCGATGGCGGGATTCTGGTAGACCTTTGAGACGGCAATGGGATTGCCAAGGTCGGAGAGCCGCGCCGCCGCGAGCGGCAAGTTCGTTTCAGGATCGATGTTCGAACCTAAGGCTATAAACGCAAGTTCAGTCAAAGTCGCCCTGGCTCCGATCGATCTCCACACCGACTGATTTCGCGAATCGCAATGCGCCTGGTTTCTCGACCCGAACTTGGGCGCGCTGAACACCCTCTGTTCTCAGGCAAAGTTTGGCGATGTCGGCGGCTAAGGCTTCAACCGTATACCTGGCGGATTTATCCACGTGCTCGATGATTTTCTTCGTTAACGTCCGGTAATTGACAGCGTCCTCGATCTTATCGCTCTCGCCGGCTGCACGCAGGTCACCCGACAGGGTGATATTGATCAGGATGTCCTGTTTTTTTTCGCGCTCCCAATCATTGATTCCGATGATTCCGCGCAGCAGTAAATCTTTGATGATGATGTGGTCTTCGTTCATGGTTCCATCCCTTCGCATTACCTGATCTCGCACTTATAGAGAACGATAATCACATGTAAGATAAGTGTATTGTAAATCGTCAAAGCTGTAGAGCTTGGCTTCTTTGTTGAAGCTATTTTACACAGAATCTCACAATATGAGGGGTGCCCGTGTATAATTCCTGTCTAAGGGCGGATTGCGTTTGTGATAGGATTTTAGCCATAGGCACCATGAGAGGAGAGAGAATATTATGCACAATATTGATGCTGCAGCGGAACTCTTGGATGGCGTCGGTGTAGTGAAGCCAGAAATTGAGGCTGCGGTGGGTTCACTTCTCAAAGCATTTGGAGAAGACGCCTGCCGAGAAGGTCTGGAACGTACTCCCGAACGTGTCGCCCGGATGTATGATGAACTTCTTGCGGGATATCGCGTAGATCCGCACGAACTCATTAATGAAGCTGTTTTCGAGGTGGACTATGACGATATGGTCATTGTCCGCGACATTGAGTTTTACAGCATGTGCGAGCACCACTTGCTGCCCTTTATTGGGCGCGCGCACATCGCCTATCTTCCTAGCGGCAAGGTCATTGGCCTCTCGAAAATACCGCGCGTCGTCGATTTATTTGCTCGGCGGCTGCAGGTTCAGGAGCGGATGACTCGTCAGATAGCGGATTTCCTCGAGGCGGCAATCCACCCGCAGGGTGTCGCCGTCGTCGTTGAGGGACTGCATCTTTGTTCGAAGATCCGCGGGGTGAAGAAGGCTAATGCACGTATGGTCACCAGTGCCATGACCGGGACGTTCAAGACCAATGACATCACCCGTAAAGAATTCCTAGCGCACATCGCCAGGGACACTTCCAGCTTGGCGATCTAACCGAGTCAAGTCGTCATTTTATTAGATCAGGGTTCCCGGTCTTTCTAACGAGAACTCTGATCTCCTAACAAGATAAATCCGCCGTCGATGACGATTGTCTGCCCACGGATCATGTCAGCTTGCTGGGAGCATAAGAAAGCGACCAGATCGGCAACATCCTCCGGAGTCACAAGTCGACCGGCGGGGGTTATCGTTGAGACGCGCTTAATCACAGAATCATCCTGTGCTACGTCGAAATGCTCCAGGGCATCTGTCCTCACGACACCTGGAGAAACAGCATTCACTCTGATACCCAATGGGGCAAGCTCGACGGCGAGGTATCGAGTGATGGTTTCGATGGCGGCTTTACTGGCGCCGACGACGACGTAGTCGGGAATGACGTGAGAAGCGCCCGGGCTGGAGATGCTTACAATCGCGCCGCCGCCACGGTTTTGCATGAGCCGCGTTGCGTGTTGGGCGCCGAAGAGAAGCGAACGAGCGTTGATGTTCATCGTCCAATCCCAGCCCTTCGGCTTCTGTTTCAACACCGGACGATTATATCCGGAGGCTGCGTTGCTGATGAAAATATCCAAGCCACCGAACGCCTCTTCCACGCCTGTAAACAGATTCTCGAGCTCCTCAAGGTCGCCGACATTGGCTTTGATTACGACTGCCTTCCGCCCTAAGGTACGGATTTCCTCGGCTGTATCTTCCGCTGGGCTCCGGTTGCGGAAAAAGTTCACAACGATGTCGGCTCCATCTGCGGCCAGACGCAAGGCGATAGCTCGTCCGATACCCCGGCCTGATCCTGTCACCAAGGCAACCTTGTCCTTAAAGCGCATAATTATTTTCTCCTTTTACTGGCGTTTAACCTGCGCTCATCTTACCATTTAGGGGGAGGTCCGAGCGTAGTTTTTTTTCACTCCCCGGCGAGAACCACCGAAGAGGTCATGTTCACGAGAAGGGAACGGTCGATGCCAAAGAGTTTGAGCGGCGATCTGCTTACACTCAAGCGAACGATCCACAGGGAATTAGAAGATGCCGATCAGGCACGGATCGATGGCAATGAGGGGCGAGCGAGGGTCTGCGCTCGGCGAGCTGCTGGTTGGGCGGTGAGCTTCACGCGCAGTTTGAACGAGGAGCGTGAGATCGAATCGAATGCTTATGAAATGCTGCAATGGTTGGCGCAGCAAGCTGATACCGAGGAAGCTGTTCGTTCCGCAGCAACTCGACTGACGGTTCGTGTGAGTCTCGACCATACGCTGCCTTTCCCAGAAGATCCTCTTGAGGATGCCCGGATGATTGTTGAAGCACTCCTGGGTTTGAATCGGGCAGAGATGGGGGATGCTCAGGGCTCTGGGAATTCAACATAAGCAAAAAGAAGCTAGAGATGCTTCATAAAAACGAGGTGAGAACTGAATCCACGAGAAGAGAATTCGGATAAAGTTAAGCAAATATTCGAAGGACGAGATCTGCGCGCGTACGCGAGCGGGACCACATTTCGGCTTGTTCTGGGCGGCTTGGCCCTGGTCTTGATCGTTGGCAATGTGCTCATCTGGGTCTTCTATGGGCGCGGGGCGGCACAGTTGTCGCTGCTTTGCATGGGCGTCACCCTGATACCGGCCCTATTGATAGCCGTGGTTCTTTGGGTTATGGGGTGGATCGTCCGCAAGGATAGAGATGCTTGATCCGGTACTCGTCACCCTCGCTCAGAGGGGTCCCTTTCTATTCCATCTTGGCGGGTTGTAGGTAGATACGATTATCCTGATGCTTCACGAGTGAAACTGTGGCTGAACACGCCCTTTCCACATAACTCATGTGCTGAGAAGAATGTAGGCTCTCGGATCGTCTATATAAAGCATGGGTTGAACCTATTGCATGTTAGGTTTTCCAAACTTATAGGATAGATTATAGTGAACTACATTAAAGGAAATAACGGGGTAAAAGTACTCTTGGATAAATACTTATGAAAGCAATTGTATGGACAAAATACGGACCACCGGATGTTCTTGAACTTAGAGAAGTAGAAAAACCTACTCCCAAGGACAATGAAGTCCTGATACAAATACATGCGACAACAGTAACAGCAGGGGACTGTGAACTACGAAGTCTCAAATTCCCAATTTACCTCAGTCTCCCTATGCGACTGTGGCGGGGTTTCTTAAAACCAAGAGAAAATTCCATTCTGGGGACTGAGCTAGCCGGAGAAATTGAAGCAGTGGGCAAAGATGTAAAACGATTTAAAGAAGGTGACCAAGTATTTGGATCTGCCGGCATGGATTTTGGCACTAACGCAGAGTACATATGTCTGCCTGAAGAACCTGGAGAGATGGAAGGGGGGGTGGCAATAAAGCCGGCCAATATGACCTATGAGGAAGCCGCCACCGTTCCTTTTGGGGGACGAGAGGCATTGCATTTTCTTAGAAAAGGAAAAATCAAGAGCGGACAGAAGATTTTAATAAATGGTGCAGGTGGAAGTATAGGTACTTTTGCGGTACAGCTTGCCAAACACTTTGGAGCTGAAGTGACTGCCGTGGATGCCATGGGGAAATTGGACATGCTGCTCTCGATTGGTGCAGACCAGGTCATTGATTACACACAAGAAGATTTCACCAAAAGCGGTGAGGTCTATGATGTAATTTTTGATGTGGTGGGCACGATTTCGTTTTCACGTAGTGAAAAATCGATAACGCAAAACGGAACCTATCTATTAGCCAATCCTCTGGGGTCACAGATGGTTCGAGGGCCATTGACCAGAATGACAAGCAGCAAGAAAGTGATTATGCAGACAGCAAGCCCAACAACTCAAGATTTAATTTTCCTCAGAGAGCTTGTTGAGGCGGGAAAAATAAAATCGGTCATTGATAGACGCTATCCGTTGGAACAAATTGCCGAGGCTCACAGGTATGTCGAAACAGGGGAGAAAAAGGGAAATGTGGTCATAACTGTGGAACATAACAACAAAACTTGACAAAGCGCTGACCTTCGACTTCGCTCATGAGGGACCGCACGACCGCTATTTGGCTGCGCTTCATAGCGGCAGGTGAGCTTTGTCGTTATCATCCAACTCGATTTTTCTTGAAGAATCATAATAAAAACGACACATATAATGGAGTGATCAATGGCAACAAAGGAACTGCACGAAAAAGCGATTAACACGGTACGATTCCTGGCCGCGGATGCGGTTCAGAAAGCCAACTCCGGTCACCCGGGCCTTCCCATGGGGATGGCATCGGCCGCGTATGTACTCTATACACGGCATATGAAGTACAACCCCGCAGATCCACAATGGCCAGACCGCGATCGTTTCATTCTCTCCCCCGGACATGGTTCCATGCTGCTGTATGCCATGCTGCACCTGAGCGGATACGATCTTTCAATAGAAGAACTCAAGCAGTTTCGACAGTGGGGGAGCAAGACTCCAGGTCATCCAGAGTATGGGCTGACACCAGGAGTGGAAATGACCACGGGGCCGCTCGGGCAAGGATTCTCCTCCGGTGTCGGTATGGCGATCGCCGCGGAACACCTCGCTGCGCAGTACAACCGTGATGACTACGAAGTCGTCGATCACTTCATTTATGCCATTGTTTCGGATGGTGATTTGATGGAAGGTGTCGCTTCTGAGGCCGCCTCACTTGCCGGACATTTGCGGCTTGGCCGGTTGATTTATCTCTACGATGACAACCGGATCAGCATCGATGGCAGCACAGATATTGCCTTTACCGAGGATCGCGCCGCACGCTTCGAGGCATACGGATGGCATGTCGAGCAGGTCGCGGATGTCAACGATCTGGAGGCGCTCGATCGCGCCATCGAAGCCGCAAAGGCGGACGATCGTCCTTCATTGATCGTGACGCGCTCCCACATTGGTTTCGGTCTTCCGACCAAACAAGATACAGCTGCGGCGCATGGTGAACCACCGGGGGAAGAGGAACTCGCAGGGGCTAAAGACAAATTGGGTTGGCCACAAGAGCCTTCGTTCCTCATTCCGGATGATGTGCGCGAGCATTTCCACGCTGGAGCCCAGCGCAATCTCGAGGCGTATGAATCCTGGCTGGAGAGGCTGGTTAGTTATGGAGATGCATACCCTGAACTGCACGCGCAATTTAAGCGAACCCTGTCTGGCATACTCCCCGTTGAGGCGAGAGGAAAGCTTCCAGTTTTTGACAGCGACTCGAAAGGCATGGCAACCCGCGCCTCATCAGGCAAGGTCCTGAACGCATTGGCCCCCATCATTCCCGAGTTGATTGGTGGATCAGCCGATTTAACCGGATCGAATAAGACCGCGCTGGAGGGTGAGACGTCATTCACGGCGGATGACCGCCGTGGGCGGTACCTGCATTTCGGCGTCCGTGAACACGCGATGGGAGCAATCCTGAACGGCCTTTCCCTGCACGGAGGGCTCATCCCCTTTGGCGGGACCTTCCTGGTTTTCTCCGACTACATGCGCGGGGCGGTCCGCCTGGCAGCATTAATGGAGCAGCGTGTAATCTATGTGTTCACTCATGATTCGATTGGTCTAGGAGAGGACGGACCCACGCATCAACCCATTGAACATCTAACCGCGCTGCGCACGATCCCCAATATGGTCGTTTTACGCCCGGCGGATGCGAACGAGGTCGCGCAAGCCTGGATGTCAGCATTGGAAAGGGATGATGGACCTACGGCGCTGGTGTTAACCCGTCAAGCGATGCCAACAATCGACCGGGCAAAATTCGGATCGGCTGAGGGATTACAGAAGGGCGCATATGTCCTGGCAGATCTGGGGGAAGGACCGATACGGCTCATCTTGATGGCGTCGGGATCTGAGGTCGAAATCATCCTCGAAGCTGGCGCAAAACTCGCCAGCGGCGGCATCTCGACCCGCATCGTTTCGTTCCCTTCTTGGGAGCTATTCGAAGCTCAATCCGCGGAGTATCGACAACAGGTTCTTCCGGGGGCGATTCGAGCCCGCGTGGCGATTGAGGCCGGCGTCACACTTGGATGGGAGCGATGGGTTGGCGACGACGGAGCGATTATCGGCATCAATCACTTTGGAGGATCGGCGCCATATGAGGAACTCTACGAGCGCTTTGGATTAACAGCGGATAATGTTATCCAGAAAGCTCAGGAAGTCCTGGCGCGGATCGAGGCCTCTGGCAAATAAGCCAAGAATGTGCCTGGTTGTTAAATCAGAAAATCATGACTCTGTGCATCTTCGCTTCGTGAGTGAAGATGTTTCCAACCAAGAGTTTGGGTTTGGAATCGTAGTGCTTGCCTCGAATCTTTAGAGCAAGATAATAAGTGAAATGGCTCCTGCTGGAGCAGACGATGGGCCCGATCCAATCTGTTCATGCACTAGGTCAGTCCCTGTGGTTGGATAACATCCGCAGGGACTCGCTCGATTCTGGTGAATTGGCGGATCGAGTCGCGGCCGGTGAGCTGCGCGGGGCGACATCCAACCCAACTTTTTTTGAAAGTGCCATCGTGTCGAGCGGAAATTACGCGGTCGATTTGCGCCGGTTCGCCCAGGCGGGGTGGACAGCAGAAAGGATCTTCGTCCAATTAACCGTTGATGATATCCGCGCCGCGGCAGATGCCTTCTTGCCGCTTTTCGAGCAAACGAACGGTGGGGATGGGTTCGTCTCGATCGATGTGAATCCAGAATTCGCCGATGACACTAACAGGATTGTTGAAGAGGCGCGGCGTCTATGGGATGTGGTAAATCGTCCTAACGCGATGATTAAGATCCCGGCAACACTCGCCGGCCTCTCCGCGATTGAATCTTCCATTCGAGCAGGCATCAATGTAAATGCAACGTTGATTTTCTCTCTGGGGCGCTACATCGAGGTTATGGAAGCCTACATGAGTGGCTTGGAGGGGCGTCTCGAAGCTGGAGGGTCGCTCGACCATATTACCTCCGTGGCCTCATATTTCGTCTCGCCGATCGATACTGCGCTAGACGAACAGCTGAAGGAGGTTATCCAGCGCGGCGAAGCAGAGGGAGAGCGCGCTTCAGCCTTGCTCGGGAAAGTAGCCATTGCCAACTGCAAGCTTGCGTACGCGCAATTTGTGGCGACGTTTCAAGGGGAACGGTTTCAATACCTCGCCACGCGGGGGGCGCGAGTGCAAAGACCTCTCTGGGCGTCTACGAGCACGAAGAATCCAGAATATCCTGATACCTATTATGTCGATAATTTGATTGGACCAGATACCGTAAACACACTTCCTGAATCAACGCTGAAAGCTTTCAAGGATCTTGGCGCACCGGCGTTGACGCTTACTGAGAATATCTCAACTGCCCGCAGCCGGTTGCAGGCGCTGGATGACCTTGGGATCTCGCTCGATGCGGCTGCGGATAAGCTTGAGAGGCAGGGTGTAAGTGAATTTGCTGCATCTTATCGTTCAATTTTGGGGACGATTGAAGAGAAGGCGGGCACTTTTCAGAGGGAACTCGCTGCACTTGAACCGAAAATACGGGAGACCCTGGTGGAGTTAGAGCGAGATGAGGTTGGGAAGAAGCTCTGGCAGGAGGACGTGACTCTTTGGGTGGAACGCGATCGCGAGAAAGCGCAGGTTCGTCGTTGGTTGGGATGGTTATCAGAGCCTGCGAAAATGTCAACTGGAGTCGCTGAGCTCACCCGTTTCGCAGAAGCGCTAGATCCGGCAATTACATCGTTGGTCCTCATTGGATCTGGATGTGGGCTATTCACTGCAGAGATGCTGGCGCGGATCCTGGTGCCACCCAACGGGATTGATTTGCACACAATCAGTACGGCGAATCCGGATGACATCCGCGCTATAAAGAGGAAGATTGCACCGGAAGCAACTTTATATCTTCTTGTGGATTCTTCATCGGGAGATGGAATAGAAGAGCATTTACTCTCAACTTTTTGGGAACAAGCGGTCCGGATGCTTGAGGAGCAAACAAGGGATCACTTCGTCGTCATCGCGAAAGAGGGTTCCAAATTACATAATTGGGCTGTAGAGCAGGGCATCCAAATAATTAGTGAGGCGGATAACCAAGATGACCTCTGCCTCTCCCCATTCAACTGGACGAGCCTCCTGCCCGCAGCGCTAACAGGCGCGGATATCCAGTCCTTCGTGCAGGGTGGCGTAGATATGACGCGTGCATGTGGTCCACTCGTGGATGTTGCCCAGAATCCAGGTCTTTTTCTCAGCTCGGTCCTGGCTGCGGCTTTCCGCAGTGGGCGGGATAAAGTAACGCTCTTCGCCGACCCGCCTTTGGAGCCGACATTAGAGTGGATCCAGGATCTGCTCACGGCAGGGCGCGGGAGCAGGAGAGATGGGAGCGGATTTATCTCGATCCGGGATGAACCTCCGGGGTCAGGGAATGTCTACGGCGACGATCGCCTGTTTGTGTACCTGCGCGATTCCGGTGCATTGGACCGTCGTCTGGCAGAGTGGATACGTGCTGATATTCCTGTTCTTGTGCTCGAGACAAGTACAAAACCAGAAGCGATAGGTGGGATGCTCGTTCAATGGCAAATAGGCGCGGCAATCGCACAGCACTTGCTTTCAGTAAATCCCACAGATCTTGATGCCCACCACAGAAGCAAAGCGGAGCGCCAACACAATCTGCACCGGCTCGAACGTAAAGGTGAACTGCCTCAGGCGGATCCGTTATGGCAGGGCGATGGTGTGCAGTTGAAAGCCGCGTCACGGGGTTTGAAACTCACAGGAGACGGATTATCTGAAGTGATTGATTTTATTCTCGCCGAATCACAGGAAGCGGGAGGATTAGGATTGCGCTTCTATACTCCCATGTCGAAAACCCTTCAAGGTAAGGTGAGGCGCCTGCGTCATGCGCTTCGCGATCAACTCGGTTTGTACTCGCTGACGAGCTTCGCAGAGTGTGGCCTTGGCATCAAAGATATTATCTATCTAATCCTGATGGTGAAGCCCCGAAAAGATGAAGCCATACCTGGTAAAACCTATACTTTCGGGCAGTTGTTTGAAGGGCAAGCTCTGAGCGACCTGGCGGTGATGAAGGACTACGGATCGCCTGTCCTTTACCTTTATTTCGATGCCCAGAAACGGCTGAGCGATTTCCTGCTAGCAATGACCGAAGCCGCAAAGGTCAGAGATGTTAAAACCAATGATTGATGACCTCAATGGGAGTTCCGGCGGGAGAGGGAATAGTCATGGCAACGAGCGCAGGTGGCTCCCAAAGCAGGTCATTACCGGGGAGGATGAGGGTATTTTTTCAGTCCTCCCTGAGGGTGTGCTAACAAACTTTCTCAATCCAACCTCAGAAAACGCCTTGTTGTGGAACGTGATCTACCCGTTGGCGCAGCCGACAATCTCGCTGATCGATCTTCTGAATATCAGACCTCTATGGGGTAATCCCAATGAAGAAAACAAGGTTGACGATGATTTGACCCCTTACTATTGGGGATACGACGTGGATGGGGTGCGCCTACCTCGACTGGATGATGTCCTTCCTATGATCGATGGCAGCGGTCCCAAGACTGAGGTTGACCTTTTTTTGCCTGGCGAGAGAAACCTAATTCTGGTTGAATCTAAGCGCAAGAGCGGTTTTGGCCGCTGCTCACGCTTCAGCAGACACCGCTGCCCGGAGATGCACCTCTCGGTCGGAGATAACCAGTCGCCTTGCCGCTATTGGGAAGTTGAAAAATCCCGCTTCACAAACCACCTAACGATGGGGCTGCGACCTGAGCCAGATTCTGAATCGCCAGCCTGCAATCGTCACTATCAACTGGCGCGCACGCTCACAACTGGGGTTGAGCTCGCGGATCATCTAGAGCGTGAGTTTCACCTCTGGGTATTCGCGCCGCGTTCACATTGGTCGAGGCTACAAAAGGATTGGCTTGATTTCACGGAGCGTGTGCAAGACGATACCCTCTGGCGGCGGCTGCGCGTGATCGCCTGGGAAGACATCCAGGAAATTACGCGTAGGTAAAGTGAGAGCTGCTCCTCCATCCGTGTACCCTTGGATTTCACCTTCTGATACCTGCATTAACCCAAAGTGGTTTCATCAAGGGGCAGCACCGTGGTTTTTCTTTTGGAGTCGGCTGACCTTGTCCGCGGTTAGAAGCAGAGCATGGTGGGATGGGTCGATCCAGGCAGCGAATTACCCGCCAAGAGAACGGACATCGCTATATCCGTAGGTCATAAGGATGGTCATGGCGATGGTGGACCGGTGACCGTAGCCGCTATAGATGACTATTGTGGCATCTTTGTCGATGGGCCAATCAGTTTTTCGGTCGATGAAATCCTCGAGCGGGATGTGGATCGCACCCTCGATGAGGCCGGTGGTCTCGACTTCATCCTCGTTGCGCACGTCGATCATGATCAGATTCGGGTCCCTGTCGAGCTCTTGGAGGATGGCATTGGCGGTGACGAAGCCCCAGTCTTCGGGGATGCTGGAAAGCATCTTGTTAATAACGGCGGTCATCGCCGGGTCGGGGGATGCGGCATGGAGAGCAATGGTTTCAGGTAACCCGAGAGCCACAGGATATCCGGCTTCGGCCCATCCTTTGTAACTACCTTCCTTTAATACAAATGTTGAGTTCCAACCGAGAGGACCGAGGGCGGTCATGGCGATAGTACAGCGCCAGCCGCTGCCGCAGTAGGCAACGATGGTGGTGTCGAACGATGGTAAAAGGTCCAGGTTCTTACCGAGTTCGAGCAACGGGATGACCGTCGCTCCTTCGATGTAGCCATTCGCTTCAACTTCGTTTAATGAGCGGACGTCGAGCAGAAACGGCGGCGGCTCTTCCGCGAGCAGCTCCTCCAGCCCATCGAGACTGAGTGTATTGTAGCCCACCATGTTGTCGAGGAAGGAGTTAAACGCGGCGTCGATGTCTTCTGCGACTGCATACGACAGGTTAGGTGAACCCGGGTTTTGGGCCGCGCTCGATCCAGAATCCGGCGCCACTGTTGCATTTATCGTTTCTGGCGCAGCATCGCTACCACAAGCGGAGAGGATCATCGCCAGGATTATCGTCAGCGCGAAAAGCCAAGAACCTTTACGTTTCATTATTAAATAACTCCTCAAAAATATTGGGTACGGCTCAGAATGACATCAGCATAACTTAATCACTTTGGCGGACAAAACCATTTTCATACATGCAGTGGAAAACTGCGAGGGTTTATTTTACCGGACTTGTCATTAAATGGGATTAGATGATTCCGCTGTCACGCTGGACGAAGTTCTCACAAACTGGCGATGCAATAGGGGATTTTACTTGGGGACAGGGTGACCGCACGCTGAAGATTGGCCAGTTCCGCTTAACGTTTTTTTTAAACGGTTGCAGTCCGCAAGAATATAAATGCGGGTCAGGTGTCGGGAGAGGTGCTGTGTTTCGCTGGAAGGATTGGTCAACTCAAGATACAATATGGGGCATCAGGAATTCATATGAGGAGTGCCGATGGATATACTTGGTAAGAGTGCGGTGTCAGTTGACGTTGGTGTCCGCTTGCGTCAGCTGCGCGAGCAGCGAGGGTTATCTATAAGGGCGCTAGCGAGGCAAAGCGGGCTTTCGGCGAATGCCCTGAGCTTGATCGAGCGGGGGCGCAGTTCTCCATCGGTCAGTACGCTTTATAAAGTCGCAACGGCCATGGGCGTACCGATCACCACTTTTTTCCAAACCGAGCCCGAATTGCACGACGTGGTTCATATCAGGGCTGGAGAGCGGACGCGAGTGCCTTTCACGCGCGGGTTGGTAGAGGGATTAGGGGGCGAGGGGTTCTCTGGGCGGGTGGAACCATTCGCATTAACTCTCGAGAATGGAGCCAATAGCGGACCACAACCGATTGTCCACACAGGGCATGAATTTGTGCTATGTCTCCGCGGCCAACTGGAATATCAAGTAGAGGATGAAATCTTCCTGCTAGAAGCGGGGGATACACTTTTGTTTGCAGCGCATCGCCAACACCGCTGGCGGAATCCGGGACCATTGGTTACGAGTGCGATCTTTGTGCTTTCGGGGTTTGATGATGGTGAAGACCCGCACAAACACCGTCTCATGGCTTTGGCTGATGGCGAAGAAGATTAGCCGAATCCTGAGTCCTTAAAGAGAATCGGGGCTTCCGACTGGGAAGCCCCGTCTTGATTCTTGACGGATGAACCTACACGAGTAGGAGTTGAGCCCCTTCGGATAGCTCCATGAATTCCATCGCCCCGAGAACTTCTGCCTCGTCGACGAGATCGTCTTTGGTCAGCTTCATCATGTCCATAGACATCTTGCAGCCGTATACATTGGCTCCTGAGTCGATAACCAACTGGACGAACTCGGGGACGGGTGGGAAGTCGAGTTTGTCAATCTCGCCTCGCATCATCCACGAAGCCGCGGCGGACATACCGGGGATGGCACCAAGTAAAGTTGGAATATGGAACCAGGGGTGCATGCTCGGGTTGCCGACCGTAGCCACATTTAGTCCGCCCATCTTTTTCTTTGTGATGACGTCCAGCCCCCAGAAAGTGAAGAAGAGCTCGACGTCAATCCCTGTCATTCTGGCCGAATTGGCAAGGATGAGCGGGATATACGCCATGTCGAGCGATCCCTTCGACGTGATGATGCACAGCTTGCGGTTGCCATTACTTTTTTCTGTCATTGTGGTTCTCCGTGTTCTCCGTTGGCTTCAACGGCCTAGATGCACCCGGTGGGTTTTCCCAAACCGGCGACCATAGCTGCCTTTTTTGCGGGTCCGCCCGGGAAGAGTTTATAAAGTTCCTTTGTGTCTACATCCGTCGTCTTTGTGATACGCCGTAGTGTGGGCGCTTCGTCATTCGCCTCGAATTCCTGACGGGCGAAGTTAATCACGACCCAGTGACGGTCGGTGAGCGGCAAATCCTCGCGCGCGGCGATCGCCTCGCCAATTTCCGATGTCCAAGCGTTGGGATCGACCATGAAGCCATCATCATCGAATTCGATATTCTCTAGGATTAGATTTGTCATCATTTTTCTCCTTAATCTAGTCTTTAGTTTGGTGTTTGTTTCGCGGGTTGGTTACCGAGTACTTTCAATAGATTGAGCGTGCGCGACATACCACGGCGGACCTTCGGATCTGATAATTCGCGCAGTAAAGCAAAAGCTGAAACATCTTTCTCTTCTGCTGCACTTGGCTGAATTGCGGAAATTGCCTGGTCGGCGAGTGAGAGAATTTCTGGTTGGGTCATGCTGCGCACGATTGTGAGAATGGGGACGATGTTGTCGCCCAGGGCGCGTACATCCTCCTCGTTGATTTCATGGACAACGCGTTCGACGATTCCCCAGCCCTCGCGCATTAAGTCGAAATAGCCCTCGCGTTCTAAGCGGTCGAGCGTCTCGACGATGCCAGAGAACGCCTGCAGCCCGATCGGTTTCAATTCCTCCGAGAGATCCATCCCGGCTTCCAGCATATCCACCAAGCGCATGAGCATCCCGGTGTTTCTAAGCAGGCGTTTGAGCAAATAGAAGAGATCCTCGACTTGAAACTCTGTTCCGATCTCTGCTAGCTCATCGATGGATAGCTTCATCATGTGATTGGCGATGGGGATCACATCCTGTTTCAGTTCATCGAATTCCTGCTGGCGTTTTTGCTGCGCCTCGACATATTCTGTGAGGATATCGAGCTTCTTGTGGATGCTTTCAATTTCAAGGTCGGTTGCTGTCATTGTTTTTGGCATGTCTCCCCCTTACTTCCACTTGCCGGCCATGCTCATTTGAGACTCGAAGGGCATCTCTTCGCCCTTGAGGAGCATGTTCCAGTACACCCAGCGGAAGGTCATCTTCCCCCAGTGGTTCGCGGCCGATTCCTTGAGCAAGGAAAAGGGCCCAAAACCAGGGAGAGGATACTTGCCAGGAAGTGGTTCGACATCATAGTTGAAATCGATGAGGATGCCTTTTTCAAAACCGGATTCGATGAAACAGTTCGCGTGACCATCGAATTTGGCTAAGGGTTCAAGGCCTTCCATTTGGCGCAGTATGTTCTCGACAATCACATCGAGCATGAAGTGGGCAACGGAACCGGCTTTTGATGTCGGGGTATTGCCGGCGTCGCCGATGACCCACACGTTCTCCCATTTCTTGGACCGCAGCGTGTGTTTATCGGTCGGTACAAAGCTCAGCTCGTCCCCCATGCCTGAACGTTCGATCACCTCAGAGCCCATGTTGGTAGGAATACTGACGAGCAGGTCGAAAGGGATCTCGCGCTCATCGTAGGAGCGGATGGCTTTCTGCGTGTGATCCACTTCCATGATGTTGAAGTCGGCTTCGATTTTTATGTTCTTGCTTTCGAGCATGTCGCCCAAAATCGACGAAGCTCGAGGTTTGGTGAAGGCTCCCGGCAGCGGGGTGGCGAAGATAATCTCAACGTCGTCGCGGATGCCGCGCTCGTGAAAGAACCAATCAGCCAGGAAGAGAAACTCGAGTGGCGCGACAGGGCACTTAATCGGCATCTCGGCGACATTCAGGACCAGCCGCCCGCCTTTCCAGAATTTCAAGAAACGGCTGAGCGCGGTAGCGCCTTCAATCGTATAGAAGTCAAAGACATTCTTGTGCCAGCCGTTGTCTAAAAGGCCGGTGGTTTCGCCAGGTGCGATGCGGCTGCCAGTTGCTATCACCAGGGTGTCATAGGTGATCGTGCGTTTGTCTTTTTCAAGCTTTACGCGGTTTTGATCGGGTTCGATCATCTCGATCTTGGATAAGACAAATTCCACGTTCTGGGGGTAGAAATCACGCTTGGGTTTCACAACATCCGCCGGGCTATAGATCCCAAAGGGGATGAACAGAAGGCCCGGTTGATAGTAGTGGTTTTCGTTCTCGTCGACGACGATTATCTTCCACTCCGCAGGGTCCAGGTGATGGCTCATCTTATTGGCCACCATTGTGCCTCCGGTTCCACCGCCGAGGATTAAAAAGGTTTTCATTGAATTCTCTCCTGAGAAAATCTCATGTCCTGGAGTCCTTAGTGAAAGACTCGATCAAGCCAGCCTGGGTTTGAAGTCGATCGGCTAGTACAGCGCGCAGTATGTCGAGGGCTTGAATGATGCGCTCGTCCGATACTGAGTAATAGATCGAGGTGCCATCACGCTGCGACGTGACCAGCCCACGCTCGCGCAGCAATTTTAAGTGGCGCGAGGCTGTAGGTTGGGGTAGTCCCAGGAACTCTGCAAGCTCTGTGACGTTCTTTGAGCCTTCCGCCAGCGCGTAGAGAATCAGGATACGTTTTGGATCGGCAAGACCGGCGCAGATTTCAGAGTGCAATTGGTTGACCTCATGTTCGAGGGAGCTCATAGGCGTTACTCCATTCCCACAATGTGCTTATTGGATATATTCGTATACTCGTATATACGAACGATAGGGAGTATATCGACCGGGCGTGAACGGGGTTAGTGACAACCGTCACAAAGGCTATGTGAAGGATGTCACATATGTAATGTGGAGTGAAACAGTCTAGTTACATTAGGGATAGGAGAGCACTAGAGCGAGCGCGCCAGGCGTTAAATGCCTGGCGCGTAGTTTTGAGAAAGAAGGGGGAGATCGTTAGATCCCGAGGTAAGCGCTTTGAACCATCCTGTCTTGAGCGACCTCTTGAGCAGGACCCTCAAGGATCACATGCCCCTCGCTGAGAACGTATGCGAAGTCGCTAATCGAGAGAGCGAGATGGTGG
This sequence comes from uncultured Anaerolineales bacterium, assembly GCA_965363875.1. Lineage (GTDB taxonomy): Bacteria > Chloroflexota > Anaerolineae > Anaerolineales > E44-bin32 > E44-bin32. Next base: position 212 of record CBDTTY010000027.1, on the reverse strand, counting down.
AAATTGAGACTTGAACAATAGAACAAACGTGCTATACTGGGAGATATTGAAGATATCGCAAGCAGCAAGGAGGGTTTAAATGGCTGAAAAAATTATGGCGGCAGGGATTATCTTGGATGAGGAGGCACGTAAAGAGGTGCTGGAAGACGCATTGGATGAGATCAAAAAGCGCTACGGAGACGGAGCAGTGATGCGGCTGGGAGAAGCGCATC
>CBDTTY010000026.1:0-19784 GCA_965363875.1 uncultured Anaerolineales bacterium | reverse complement strand
AACATATAGCTCTGGAATGGTATCGGCTAACCCAGGGGTTGAGAATGGCTCTGATGCAACGACCATCTATCTGTGATCCAAAAAATAACTGGCGATATTCTCTATGACGCCCTACGTACTTACACTTGCAGTTTAGCGCATAGCGTTATATAGTTATTGTATGATCAAGTCGATCCGAGATGCGGAGACTGACAAGATATTTCGTCGGGAGTGCTCGCTCAAATTACCACCAGACATTCAGCAACCAGCCTATCGCAAGCTCAGATTTCTTCATAACGCTAAAGATCTGAATGATCTTCGCATCCCTCCTTCTAATCGACTCGAGAAATTGAAAGGAGATCGGCAGGGTCAACATAGCATCAGGATCAATGATCGCTGGCGGATTTGTTTTAAATTGAGAAAAAATGATGCTTATGAAGTTGAAATTGTTGACTATCACTGAGGAGATGTGTAATGGGTAAAAACGAACGCTTAGCTCCCGTGCACCCAGGTGAGGTGCTGTTTGAGGATTTTCTTAAACCGATGGAGTTGAGTCAGAATCGCCTGGCGCTATCCATCGGTGTGCACCCTCGTCGTATCAATGAAATCGTATTAGGAAAGCGAGGAATCACTGCGGATACTGCGTTGCGGCTAGCGAAATTCTTTGGAACCAGTCCAGATGTATGGCTCGGGCTGCAAAAGGATTATGAGCTCGATGTTGCCATGGACGAGATGGGGGATCGAATTGAACGAGAAGTCCGAACCTATGCCTCAATCCAAACATAGCGCCAGCTAACATTTCGCTGGAGTGACCTAGCGCGATGCGTGATAATTATGGATGTAGCTATGCAAGGCTGCTCAACTCGAATCTGTTCCTCGTAAGAATCACGAAATGAACCCTGTCTGAATATAGAAGGGGATATTCTCGAGGGTCATTAAACTTCGAGAAGCATGGTGCATTATGGTGGATTTTACTGATAAGGTAGTCGTAATCACCGGAGCGGCCGGGAACCTCGGAAGCGCTGTGGTTCGTGCATTTGAAGCCCAGGGGGCGAGTTTGGTCCTTCTGGATCGAAAAGAGGGCCGGCTTCAGGAGATCTTCCCTGCAATTGCGAGATTGCATAAACATCTCCTGGTTGACGGGGTTGATATGGCCTCCAAAGAATCGGTCGACGACGCTTTCTCAAAGGCTTTAGCACATCATGGCCACGTCGATGTCCTGGTCAATACTGTAGGCGGATATCGAGCAGGAACCCCCATTCACGAGACTCCTATAGAAACGATGGAGTTCTTGATGGATTTGAATGCCAGGACAACCTATCTGAGTTGCCAGGCAGCTGTCCCGCACATGTTGAAAGCAGGGAGCGGTAAGATCATCAATATCGGCGCTCGTCAAGGCACGAAAGGCTTGGTCAAATCAGGTGTGTATGCGATGTCGAAGAGCGTTGTACTGAGGTTGACAGAAAGCCTATCCGCTGAGCTTAAGCGCCAAGGCATCAATGTAAACGCAGTTCTCCCCGGAACTATTGATACACCCGCGAATCGAAAGGCGATGCCGGATGCGGACCTCTCCCGGTGGGTAACTCCTCAGGCGATTAGCGAGGTCATCCTTTTCCTCGCCTCGGATTCAGCCAGTGCAGTTCATGGCGCACTAATCCCGGTCTTTGGGACCGGATGAAATATTAATCCGTTTAGATCTCTCGAATCTATGAGCAGGAGTGTTCTTATGGCAGACCTGAAATCATTGAATGAACTCGGCCAGTCTATCTGGTATGACAATATCCGCAGGGCTTTGCTGGAGTCCGGCGAATTCGAAAAAATGTTCAAATCCGGTGTAACCGGCGTGACATCAAACCCATCGATCTTCGAAAAAGCGATCGCTGGAAGCGCCGATTACGACGAGGTGCTCGAGCCTCTCTTGGCCGCGGGTTTACCCGTAAAAAAGATTTATGAAACACTGGCCATCGAAGATATTCAGCGAACGGCAGATTTGCTCCACACAATCTATACCGACACAGATGGCAAAGATGGTTATGTAAGCATTGAGGTCAGCCCTGAGCTGGCGAACGACACCGAGGGCACGATTGCAGAAGCTCGACGGCTTTATGCAGAGGTGGATCGGCCAAATGTGATGATCAAGGTTCCTGTGACCAGTGCGGGCATCCCGGCGATAGAGACATTGATTGGAGAAGGCATCAATGTGAATGTGACCCTGATTTTCTCAATGGCTTCTTATGAAGAAGCCGCAGAAGCATACATCAAGGGGTTGGCTGCCTTTGAACGTCGCGGAGGGGATCTGCGCTATGTCGCCTCGGTCGCATCGTTTTTTGTCAGTCGGGTGGATACTGCAGTTGACCGCGCTCTTGGTGAGATTGGGTCGGAATCACTTCAAGGGAAGATTGCTGTTGCAAACGCTAAGGTAGCCTATGCTCGTTTCAAGGAGATATTCTTGGGTGAACGATGGGAGGCTCTGGCGGAGAAGGGTGCCTGGGTGCAGCGCCCGTTGTGGGCGAGCACGAGTACGAAGAACCCGGCTTATGTAGATACGCTTTATGTAGATTCTCTCATCGGACCAGATACTGTGAACACCGTTCCGCCGGCTACACTCGAGGCTTTCATAGATCATGGGACGATCGCTCACACCCTGGAACATGATCTTGATGCTGCTAAGGCGGAGCTTCAACAGCTCTCAGAACTCGGCATCGATATAAATGAAATTACAGATCAGCTTTTGAGAGAGGGTGTAGATGCTTTCGCAAAGGCTTTCCGAACGATGCTCGCCAGTATCGAGGGAAAACGTGGAGATGCACATGAAGGATGAAACTATCCACTTTGAACTCGGTGGAACCTCAGATGCCCTGGAGCATGGCTTAGAGGTAATACAGGAACAGGACATCCTCAAACGGCTCTGGAAACATGATCACACTGTTTGGAAATCTAAACCAGACGAGATCGCCAACCGCCTCGGCTGGCTTCATGTGCCCGCCGAGATGAAGGAAGCAGTTCCAGCCATCAAGAGATTCGCGGATGAAATTCGTGAATCCGGGTTTCAATTTGTCGTCCTGCTAGGGATGGGCGGCTCCAGTCTCGCCCCAGATGTATTTCAGACGACCTTCGGCAGCGCTGAACGTTATCCTGATTTATTCGTGCTCGATAGCACTGACCCTGGTGCCATTCTAAATCTTCTTGAGAAGATCGACATTGCGAAAACGATATTTATCGTATCCACGAAATCCGGCTCGACTGTAGAGACACTCTCGCTTTTCAAATTCATGTACACGAAAATCGCTAACGCTGTAGGGGTGGATCAAGCAGGGATGCATTTTGTCGCCGTCACGGATCCTGGAAGTAATCTCGAGGAACTTGCTAAGAAGGCCCACTTCCGTCGCATCTTCCTCAATAACCCGGATATCGGTGGGCGCTATTCGGCGCTCTCCTATTTCGGGCTGGTTCCCGCTGCCCTTATTGGTATGGACATCGATGTGTTACTGGACCGGGCGCTCTCCGTCGCTCGTGCGAGCAGTGAAGAGGTCAATGTGAATGAAATTCCTGCAGCCAAACTTGGCGTTGCTCTAGGGGAGCTCGCCAAAGCAGGGCGGGATAAACTTACTTTCATCATTTCACAAGAAATCGAGAGCTTTGGAGATTGGGTTGAGCAATTGCTGGCGGAGAGTACCGGCAAAGAAGGGAAGGGCATACTGCCCGTCGTGGGGGAGAAACTTGCCGCACCGCACACCTATGGGGATGACCGAGTATTTATCTGGCTTCATCTAAAAGGAGATGACTCTTTCGCCAAGGCGTTCGAGTCGCTCATCGAAGCAGGTCACCCTGTGATTGAGATCGTTCTGGGCGATGTCTACGATATCGGTGGGCAATTCTTCCTATGGGAGATGGCCACCGCGGTAGCAGGGCAGCGCCTGGGCATCAATCCGTTTGATCAGCCAAACGTGGAATCCGCAAAAGTGAAAGCCCGTGAGATGATGGCTGCTTATCAGGAGCAGGGTCAACTGCCCGCAGAAACGCCGCTTTTTAAAGTTGACGGGATCAAGGTTTATTCAATCGGGCTTGGTATAAGCTTTCCTACCGAAGAAGATCCCTCGTTGAAGGAGATTTTCAACGGTTTCCTGGGCGCCGCAGATCCTGGTGCATATTTCACCGTGCAGGCTTACTTGCCTGACACTGATAAAACGCATCAAGCATTGAGTGTCCTGCGCCATGGACTGCGGGATCGGACCGGGTTTGCGACAACACTCGGTTTCGGCCCTCGCTTCTTGCACTCAACCGGGCAAATGCATAAAGGCGACGGTGGCAATGGAGTGTTCATTCAAATCACATCGGAGAAACCTGTGGATCTGGCGATACCCGACGAAGCCGGAGAGGATGAATCATCCATCTCCTTCGGCGTTCTTATTCAAGCGCAAGCGCTAGGGGATCGACGCGCTCTGCAAGAAGAAGGTAGGAAAGTGATCCGCTTCCATCTGGAGGGAGATGTTCAGGGTGGCCTCCAGAAATTAACGGACGCCTTAGGCTAATGAGAGAGCGTATGAAATCCGGTGCTGCTCTTTTGCATGCGGGATGGTTTATTGCGATGCGTATAGCCGTTTTTGAGATCCACCGATGATCGAAGCCGTAATTTTCGACCTCGATGGTACGCTTGTTCAGACGGAAAAGCTAAAGGCGATCTCATATGCACGCGCGGTCACCGATCTTTGCCCGCATGATGTAGAGGAAAAGCAGGTAATCGAAGCATTTCGTGAGGTTGTTGGACTACCGAGACGTGAGGTTGCACAGGCTCTGGTTGATAAGTTTGACCTCTCGGCGCGCGCATCGGAGCGGATGAAGGAATTCGGGGTAAGCGCCGACTGGCAGGCGTTTGTCCAGATCCGCCTTCAGCACTATGGGAGAATGCTGCAGGATTCGGACTTGATTCTGAGTCATGAATGGCCGCATAATTTGGCTGTTCTCGAGGAGGCCAGGAACGCAAGCTGCAAGACTGCATTGGCGACGATGTCGAGGTGTCCTCAAGCAGCTCGGGTTCTGGAGATTCTTAAGCTGCAGGATGCGTTTGATTTCATCGCCACTCGTGATGATGTTGAAAGAGGGAAGCCCGATCCTGAGATCTATCATCTCGTCGCCAGCGAATTGGGGATGCCGAGTGAGCGCTGTATGGTATTGGAGGATTCACCCTCCGGTGTGCGCGCTGCAGTAGCAGCGGGCATGTGGTGTGTTGCTGTCACAACACCTTTCACAAAAGAAGGTGTGCACGCGCTGGGGTTGCTAGAAGAACGGTGGATCGTTGATGATTCAAGCAGGGTAGCAGGTGTAGTCAGGGAGATGATTGTCGAGCGACAAAAAGAGAGATGATCTGATATGGCAGACGATCGAGATACGTTGAAGAAAATAGCAGGCGAGAAAGCCGTCGAGTACGTCGAATCAGGCATGGTGGTGGGTTTAGGGTACGGCAGCACGGCGATTCATGCTTTGCGGTTAATCGGCGAGCTGATTCGTCGGGGAGAGTTGGAAGGAATTCGGGCGATCCCCACGGCTGATTTAATCGCCGAGGAAGCACGCAGGGCGGGAATCCCACTAACCTCTCTGGAGGAACATCCCCAGATCGACGTCACGATTGACGGTGCGGATGAAGTCGACCCTGAAATGAATCTGATTAAAGGCGGCGGTGGCGCATTATTGCGCGAGAAGATCGTTGCACAGGCATCCTCGCTTAATATCATCGTTGTCGATGAGCAAAAGCTTTCACCGGTTCTGGGAACGAACTTCAATCTTCCAATTGAAATCATCCCCTTTGGGCGGCGTCCTTTGGAGGAGTATTTGCAATCCCTCGGTGCTGAACCACAATTGCGCACGAGAACGGATGGCAAATCATTTGTCACGGATAACGGGAACACCATCCTCGATTGCCATTTTGGTCCGATCGATGATCTCTATGCTTTGTCCGCAGAGCTAAAAAGCAGGGCGGGGATCGTCGAGCACGGGCTTTTCCTCGATCTTGCGAGCGAAGTAATCATCGCCGCGGGGGATGGGATTCGTTCACTAAAAAGAGATTAAAGAAAGTAGGTTTATGAGCATGCAAATAGGGATGGTTGGACTGGGAAAAATGGGCGGCAATATGACCTCTCGTCTATTGAAGGGTGGGCACGAGGTAGTAGTAATCGATCACAATGAGGATGCAATTAACAAAGCGGAGGCGGAAGGCGCAGATGGCGCTGACTCACTCGAGGAATTGGTTGGCAAACTTAAAACCCCGCGGATTGTCTGGATCATGGTCCCGGCGGGTGATCCAACCGAGTCGCTTCTGAACGAGCTGGGAGAACTGCTCACAGATGGCGATACTGTAGTTGATGGCGGTAATAGCAACTATAAGGACACCCAGCGCAGAGCAACTCAGCTGGAGGAGAAGGGGATCTCATTGGTGGACGTCGGCACGAGCGGGGGGGTCTGGGGTCTTGCCGAGGGTTACAGCATGATGATCGGTGGAGAAGCATCCAAGGTGAAACAGCTTCAATCGGTCTTCGAAACCCTCGCCCCTGGAGAGAACATGGGCTGGGGTCACGTCGGTTCCAACGGCGCGGGTCATTTTGTAAAAATGGTCCATAACGGGATTGAATACGGCCTGATGCAAGCTTATGCTGAGGGCTTTGAGATCATGAAAGCCAAAGAGGAATATGATCTGGATTTGCACAATATCGCCGAGATTTGGCGTTTCGGAAGCGTGGTGCGTTCCTGGCTGCTCGATCTCACAGCGGAAGCTCTGAAGGAGGACCCAGACTTAGCCAATGTGAAGGACTGGGTTGCAGACAGTGGGGAAGGTCGGTGGACGGTTGCAGAGGCTATCGACCTGGATATTCCCGCTCCGGTCATTACACTTTCGCTCATGATGCGCCTGGTAAGCCGGCAAGATGAGCGCTATTCAGCGAAGCTCCTGGCGGCAATGCGTAATCAGTTTGGTGGACACGCGATCAAGCGAGAGGGTGGATCCTGAGAATGTTGTCTTGGGAAGCGGTCCGCTGGAGGGCGTAAATGAGTCTGGGTAAAAAGGAATCAAACGCTACGAGCATTGTGATTTTTGGAGCCTCCGGCGATCTAACCGCCCGCAAATTGGTTCCGGCACTCTTTAATCAATATCGCAAAGGACGGTTGCCGAAGGATTTCCACATTGTGGGAACCTCTCGAAGCGAGATCAGCCATGAGCACTTCCGGGAGAAGATGCGCCGAGGTGTGGAGGAACTAGCGAATTTTGAGTGCCCGAAACAGGAGTGGATGGAATTTTCCCAGAGGCTCTGGTATTTACGGGGTGACATCAAACAAGGCGCCGACTACGCGGCGATGGATAGTTTTCTAAATAAGCTCGAGGGCGGTCCTGTGAACCGCCTGTACTACCTCGCAACTGCCCCGTCGCTGTTCCCAGTTGTTGTTCAGGAATTGGGGAAAGCCGGCATGGCGCACGAACGCGATGGTTGGCGGCGCATCATCATCGAAAAGCCGTTCGGCAGAGATTCAAAAAGCGCTCTCGAACTGAACAATGTGGTCCATTCGGTCTTCAACGAGCAACAGGTATACCGAATCGACCATTACCTTGGGAAAGAGACGGCGCAGAACATTCTGTATTTTCGCTTCCTCAATACCATCTTTGAACCGACTTGGAACCGGAACTACATCAGCCATGTTCAACTCACGGTGGCGGAAGACGTTGATGTGCAGCATCGCGCTGGATATTACGACAAAGCGGGAGTCGTGCGCGATATGTTCCAGAACCACCTGCTGCAGCTGCTCACGTTAGTGACGATGGAGCCGCCGGCGACATTCGCCGCGGATGCGGTGCGCAACGAAAAGGTGAAAGTCCTCCAGGCTGTTCGGCCCATCAGGATTGAAGATACGGTTCGTGGTCAGTATGAGGGTTATTGTCAGGCTGAAGGAGTGGCTGATGGTTCTCAAACCCCAACCTACGCCGCCTTGAAGCTCTATATCGACAACTGGCGCTGGCAGAGTGTGCCCTTCTACCTGCGGTCGGGAAAAGCGCTGCGACACAAGACGAGTGAGGTAGTGGTCGAATTCAAGGCGCCACCACACGTGATGTTTCCGCTCCCGGAAGGCTACGAGCTGAACCAGAATTTCCTATCCCTCTGCATTCAACCGGATGAAGGCATCCATCTCCGTTTCGAGACGAAGGTGCCCGACACGCAGCAGGAGACACGTTCTGTCGAGATGGACTTCCATTACCGAGACTCGTTTGGCGATGAACCCCTACCGGATGCTTATGAGCCATTGCTCCTCGACGCGCTGGAGGGGGATGCTTCACTATTCACCCGCAGCGATGAAATCGAGACCGCCTGGGGGATTATTGACCCTGTCCTGAAAGCCTGGGAAGATGCTCCGGCTACTCGTGGGGTGGAGACCTATGGGCGAGGGACCTGGGGTCCGACAGAAGCCGAAGCATTTATTCAAAGAGACGGTTTTACGTGGCGCTTTGGCTGTTCGGACAGCGGGCATTAGACCCGAGATCGTATCACACCTTTTTTCTGGGAGTCGGCTCTAAGTACGTAATTAGATTGATCGCCTTCTCAAGATAAAGAGACCTCACTCCCTCGATGACAGCATGGTTCTGGATGAGCAAGGTCTCTCAGTACATATATTGAGCGATCGACGCTACTGCAGCAACTCAAAGGTCACGGTTACGCGGGCGTTGACAGAGATTTGGCCGGGGGCGAAAGCGCCGTCGAAATCCGCGGAGGGCCCGGATGCGTTCTGCACGACGTTCTGCGACATCCCTGCGGAGCGTGAACCCCACCAACCATAACCGTACCAGGACCACCAGCCGACGTGGTCTTCATAAATTGATTTAGCGCTGCCGACGGAGTTCGAGAGCACGCCAGCCATTGCCTCAGCTTTCTCGCTAGCAGCCTGAACGGCTAAGGCCCGCGCCTGGTCTCGATATTTTCGCAGTTCTGATGTACGGAAATCGATCCCATGAACGTTGGTGGCCCCGGCTTCGGTGACCGCTGTCAATAAATCCTCGAACACATCAATATCACGCAGGGTTACCACAATAGTGCGGCGCACATAATATCCGGTGATATCCGTGTAGGGGTAGGAGTCTTCATGCCTGGGCTCGATGCTGATGTAATCTGTTTGGATGTCCTTCGCAGCCACCCCATAGCGCTTGGTGATGTTGATGACTTCCTGAACGTTGACGTCATTTCTTCGTTTCGCCACGCTCAGTTCCAGATGGAAATTTTCCACTCCTAATGTGATAAGAACCTCATCGGGGACTACCTTCACGACGGCTTCTCCGGAGACCGTTATCACTCCAGGATCTGGTTCCACCTGAGTGGGCAGGCCAACCGCGCCTACGAGAAAAACGGCACATACAACTGCTAGAATCAATCCCGGTGCTTGTTTCATCGTTCGAACCTCCTTCATAGTGAATATTCTCGTCTGTGTGACAACATTTGAAGAGCAACTATCTATATAAGCGCGTGCTGCAACTGTAGGTATAGCGATGCTCTGTGTCCTATTCCCGCCCGAACTGAGGCAATTCGAAGTCAAGTTCATGGCACATAGGATCCGGCCCAGAGGGGACCCTTTTTCAGGAGATGCATACGTGTGACATGATGGGATAGATGGAAAATTGTGCAGGATCGTTTATTGAGTTAGGTCGATTGTTGTATATCGATGCGGAGTATGTTTTAGAGGTGTGGAGTCCTGTCGGGGAGTTTTAGGACTACAGTTGTACCCGGGTTTCCTGAGCCATCCCAATCTGGTGAGGGGCTCAGGAGTTGAATATGGCCGCCGTGGGCATCCATTATGGCGCGTGCGATCGAAAGGCCCAGACCGCTTCCACCATGGTCTCTCGAGCGGGAAAAATCCGCCCGATAGAAGCGTTCAAAAACGTGGGGGAGGTCTTCTGCGGGCACCCCTGTGCCTCGGTCTTGCACCCAAATCACGACATGTGGGCCGGACTGTAATGCTGGCTTGAACGCCTCATCCATCAGTGGTGCAGGGGAGCTCCCACCGCGGGGGTTTGGAGCCTGTTTCTTTCGGTTAGCATCTCGCAATGTAACGAGTATACGTTCATCGGTGGGAGAATGCTTGAGTGCGTTATCCAGAATATTGGTGAGCACCTGGTCGATGCGATCATGATCTGCGGTCACCATGATCGGTTTTTTAGGGAGTTCCATTTGGATTTGTACTCCGCGTCTGTTCGCTTCGGGGGAAAGCTTCGTCTTCGTATCCTCGAGTATGGTTCTGAGATCGAGACTTTCTAATTTAAGTTTCATTCCCCCGGCATCGACTCGGGTGAGGGTGAGTAAGTCATTTGTCATGCGAATGAGCCTATCGGTCTCTCTCTCTATTGAGTTGAGGAAGCGATCCCTCACCTCGGGATCTTCGACCGCTCCATCTTGCAGCGATTCCGTCAATCCTTTTATCGCTGTTAGTGGGGTGCGGAGCTCATGGGAAACGTCGGATATGAACTGAGTGCGCAGCTTCTCGGTTTCCAGTAAGCGGCTGCGCATGCTGTCAAACGTCCGGCTGAGTTGACCCAATTCGTCGAACCGCTCGACGGGAATCGGAATATCGAATACCCCTGCCTGCATCCCGCTTGCCGCATCTGCCAGCACCTTTACGGGGCGCAATAGATTCCTGCTTAAGGAAAAAGCGAGCAAGCTTGCGAGCGGTATGGCGATGCCAACTGCCAAAATGAGTCTCGTGCGCAGATCGGCCAGAACGGCGGCGATATCTCGCAACGGGTGACCGAGAAGAAGGACGGCTACTGTTTCATCGTGTTGAAGCAGGGGGGTAGCGACGAAAAACCATTCCTCATCCTTGATCTTTTCCACGCTGCTGGCGATCTGACCTGCGAAGGCATCTTTCGTGGCGGGGATCTCTTTATAAGGTTCCAGGTCGAGATCTGCAGATGAGATGACGGTTGCCCCCTCCTGGTCGATGAGCAGGAATCGGGTTTCGATTGTGGGACTGAGTTCGATTGTAAAATCTCGGAGGCTGTTCAATTCCGCTTGCGAGAGCGGTGATGTGGCCTCGTTTTCAAGCAGGTCGGAGGGAGCGATTACCTGAACGTTTAGATTGCCGATGACCTGTTGCTGAATCGCATTGAAGGCCTGTACGATTTGCGGGTCTGGCACTTCGATACGCAGTTGAGGTAAGAGGCTCTGCGTGATCACGTGCGCCTGGGAGATAAGGCTGTTTTCAAGCGCGTTCAAGAAATAATATTCCGCGAGAGAGAGCAGCGAGAAACCAGTGATTATCGCGGCGATGAAGATCACTGCTAAGTGGCTGAGCAGGATTTTGCTTCTCAAGCTGCTCGCCCAGGTAAAAACGGGGTGACGCTGAAGGGGGGATTTTATTGAACTATCCGCAGGCATCGAGTCTATACCCCACACCTCGAACGGTCGCAACCGAGTCGGCGGCGAGCGGATTTGCTTCACGCAGGCGAGCGCGCAGCCTCCGTACGGCTGTGTCTACCGCACGTGTATCACCAAAAAAATCGTAGCCCCATACTGTGGAGATCAACTGCTCCCTGGTCAGGACGTGCCCCTCGTTACGAATTAAGGTTTCAAGGAGATCGAACTCCAGGGCGGACAGCTCTAGAAGTTGTCCATCCCAGTGCGCCTCATGTTTGTCGAGATTCATCGAGAGCGAGCCCTTTTGCAGGGTTGTTTCATTTCTTATCTCCGAAGCTTGAGCTCGGCGTAGCACGGATTTTATGCGCGCGATTAGTTCACGTGTGCTGAAGGGCTTTACAACGTAATCGTCTGCTCCGAGTTCCAACCCAACGACCCGATCGATTTCTTCGTCCCTTGCCGTGAGCATGATAATCGGAATATTGTCTTCCTTACGGAGGCTTCGACAAACCTCCAATCCGTCAATCCCCGGAAGCATGAGATCCAGAACGATCAAATCTGGATGCCTTGTGTTTGCGAGCTGAAGCGCCTGTTCGCCATCGCGGGCAACGAGAACTGAGAAGTTAGCTTTCTCCAGGTTGTAACGCAGGACATCTACGATTGAAGGCTCATCATCGACAACCAGGATTGAGTATTGTTTGCTCTGAGCGGACATTGATATTCCTCAACGTCTATTATATATAGTCTTCTGTGACTATTTTGTGACAGCTTTTCGGCAGGATCGATATAGGAAAAGTGGTGGATCGCCGGAATTATGTCCAGGAAGAAGAGCGCGACCAAATGCTGCGCATGTTTCGCATAGCCACACATGGGCAGATCGGCAGATGTGTAGAAATTTATGTTTGGATTGAGTGGTGCAGAATAATCCGAGAAACATTAAACTCGCCAAATGCTGAGGAGTGGCAGGTGGATTGTCATCATAAGCAAGAGACACATGGCATTTAGAACTGAACGCCATTAACTGGTATAGAATAGATATTCGTCATGACTCGTGTACAAGATACTCAAAGGAGTGCAGCGCATGTGGATTAAACGAAACCAGTTCATGATGATACTCGGATCGCTCCTGCTGATAATTGCAATCATCAGTGGGTGCCAGTCGGAACCGGAAATAAAATCTGTCAATCCTGAGCCACCAATAATACCTCTTGAAGCGACGAAGGAAGTTGAACAGCCTGTAATTGAACCAACTGAAAGCCCTGAGCCAATTCAGAGTGCGAAGGAGTTAATCCTCACGAGCGAGGTTTTTCTTGAAGGCGAACCGATCCCATCTAAATATGCATGTAATGGGGACGACATTTCGCCTCCACTTGCGTGGAGCGGATCGCCCGACAATACGACCTCTTTGGTTTTGATCATGGAGGATCCCGATGCGCCCGTGGGTATCTGGGTCCATTGGGTTCTCTTCAATATCCCCGGAGATGTGACGACGATAGATGCTGGGCTTCCTGCAGAAGCAGAACTTCCCGATGGCAGCCAGCAAGGGACCAACAGTTGGGGGAGGGTGGGATATGGTGGACCTTGTCCGCCGAGTGGCGTACATCGCTATTTTTTCAAACTCTACGCGTTAGACGAGCCGCTCGCGCTGGATGAAAGCGCGACTAAAGAGGAAGTGCTTGCGGCAATGGAAGGCCACATTCTTATTGAGACGGAGTTAATGGGAACCTATAGCGCCTCCGGTGGTTGATCGCTGATCCATTTCCACCACAAATTCATCTCCCATGCGAATGATGTTTTTTTGGGAGGTGCGTTTGTTACATTCTTAGATATGTAGGTTAAAGGAAAATTAGCCAAGTTGGATTAAAAGACACGCCTGCAATGAATTTCTATGGAGGCGTGTTCGTATTTAAATATGGAAACGTCAAACCTCCCTTGCTGATTGGGAAGTTTCAATGCCAGCAGATTAACAGGTCTAACGCTCAATTTCATCTTTCAGGCTTTGGAACTCAACCTCGGTGTCATCAAGCTCCGAGAGCACACCTTTCAATTGATCTTCCTCGCTGAGGATAAATCTTCGGTAGGGGGCGATCGCCTCGCGCAGGCGTCCGACAGATCTTTCAAGCTCACGCTTGAAGTTCTCTGATAGAACCTCGCGCAGCGAGCCCTGCAATTGCGACATTTTCTGCCGGAATTCTCGCTTCGCCTTACTACGGCGGTAGGGGATAACGGCCAGCCCAAGGATACCTAAGACACCTGCAGCGAGGATCCCCGTGACATCCGCGGCAGCGGTGGTGAGAACAGCGCTGAGGATCAGCCCAAGACTGATTGCGCCTACTTCGACCAACCCGACCAGAGCGACGGATTCCCGAACAGATTCTGTCAAGCGCGCGGCCTCGGCTTTCTGGTCAAAACTTGCGATAACTTGATCCGCCTGCGCTCCCACACTATCCAGCAGCTGCCGGCGATTGTATGCAAAACCGCTCGCAGCTTGTTTGGCCGCATCGCGGAGCGCCTCGGTTTCCTTTCGCCTCCCTAACTCATCCGCCATCAGCCGCCATTGACGCAGCTCCCGCTCCACCAGCCAGTCAATGATCTCTTCGACGTGGTGTTCAATTTGCTGTGGGGTATCACCAACGACATCGCTCTCAAAGGCGGCGCGCATTTTCTTCGAATTGAGCATGTCGCGGATTTTTAGAATGCGCAATCGGTCGTCGAGGAACTCCTCACCTCTCATCCGCATAGAGAGCAATTCCTTTTCAATTCGATCCAGGTGGCGTCCGAACTCCGCCTGTGTGTCGCTTTCAAAGAGCTCGAGCTGATTCTGGACTTTCTGTAGCGTAGCCGAATCATCCGCTAATACATCCACTCGTTTCTGAGCGAGGTCTTTATATTGCCTGGCGATTTTTAAACTTACGCCGAGTGGATTAAGCAGTTTTAAGTTGATGATACTTTCCTTCGAAAGCGTCTCTTGCAGATATTCCTGGAAACGTTGAAATGCTTCCGTTTGTTTCGAATCCGAGTCATCCGCCTTCATTTGCTGTGCTGCGCGAGCGGAGAGTTGGAAGAGCTCGGGTTCAAAATCCAGCAAGCGCTGAACTTGATTGCTGACGAAGGAAACGACTTCATCAATGGCTTCAGCATCCTGAAGAATGTCGATTTTATTGATGATCACGACGACTTTTTTGCCCCACTTACGGATGTTTTCCAGGAATTCACGTTCACTCTCCGTGAAGGGTCGATCAGCCGATGTGACGAAGATGACCATATCACTGCGGGGGACGAATTCTCGCACGATGGCTTCATGATGGCGCATGACGGCGTTTGTCCCCGGGGTGTCGACGATGTGAACTTCACGTAGAATCTCCGCCGGATAATGCACGACGCGTACGTCATCACTGATGAACTCCGGGTTTCCTGGTTCGCCATGTTTTACGATGTATATCCTATCCGTCGTTGGTGTTACGCCCTCTTTAAGGAAAGTCTCGCCAAGCAAGGCGTTGATGAGCGCGGATTTCCCGCTGTTAAATTCACCAACGACGACGAGCAGGAAGAGTTCGTTGAGTTGACCGAGAGCCTGATGCAGATGCTCGCTATCACTCGTTTCGATCTCCCAGCCATCAAGAATATGAAGCAATCTGCGAATGAGATCTCTCTCTCGCTGCCAGATCGCACTCTGATGTTCATTCAGGAGCCGTAATATCGACATCCTAGTTGTTCTCCTCTTGGGTTAGTTGCGATGACTCAAAATAAGGTTTGTACCAGGATTCTATTGTAATCGCCCGAGCGCTTTATCCAAAGGGTAAGTAACGCTGCTCGCTAGCGACGCGTGAGATTGTACCCGGTATCAGGGATTTTCCAGTTCCGCTCGTAGGAACATTAGGGGTCTACCCGTGCATGGATAAGCCATGTAACATTTTCATGGGTTTATCGTTAATATGAGTGAAGAGATAATTCAAACACTGGATGATGCTCGTTTGATCGAACGGGCAAAGCGGGGTGAGGTAGAGGCCTTCGGCTGCCTGTACGAACGCTACCTCGAGTCGATTTATCGATACATTCGCACTCGGGTTGCTGAGGACCGAACCGCCGAGGATCTCACAGAGACCGTTTTTTTACGGTCTTTCGAATCGCTAAGTCGTTACAAAGAGAAAGGCTTACGATTTTCTGCTTTCCTGTACCAGATCGCTCGTAATCTGCTGGTGGACCATTACCGGCAGAAGGAGGAAGACCTACCGATTGAAAGCGCAGACCAGATCAATGTTTCACCCTCGAGGATTGACGACCTCATCGTCATTCAGGACCAGGTGGATAGCTTGCGGGTGGGTCTGGAAGCATTACCGGAGGAGTATCGAGAGATTATTCGGCTGCGGGTGTTACTCGAGCTCTCAACAACAGAATGCGCACAGTGGATAGGACGCAGCGAGGGCGCTGTGCGAGTCTTATTACATAGAGCGATGAAGGCGCTGAAGCGTCAAGTAGTTAAAGATAATGAATAGCAAACTTGATTGGGTAATCGATGAATGTCTCTCCCGAGTTCAGACTGGGGATGAGACGCTCCAGGACTGTGTTCAGGAGCATCCTGAGCTGAAGGATGTCCTGGAGCCTTTGCTCGCGCTTGCCATTCAAGTGAACGGAACACTTGCTCCCGAAAAGCCGTCTGCACAGTTTATTCGCAACGCGAAACTCCGGATTTTGAATCAGATCAAAGCCTCGGTGGCCTCAACCTCATCCGTGAAACCTCTCCCCAGGCGCTCATGGCGCATTGATTTCCGCAGTCGTCGCTGGTCGACAGTACTTGCTGGTGTTTTAATCGCGGCCATACTCTTCGGGAGCGGCATCGGGATGAAACAAGCTTCCGCATCTGCGCTACCCGGAGATTCTCTCTATCCCGTCAAGCGAGCGGGTGAGGAGATCCAATTAGCATTCAGCTTTACGACCGACGGTGATATAGCGCTTCTCTATGAGTTCGCGGATTCCCGCCTGGAAGAGGCAGTAACGCTATCTGAAGAGGGGCGCTTCGATGATCTCGGAATAGCCCTTGAGGGCTTTGAAGCTGCCATGAGCACTCTCGAAGAGGTCGCACAAGAGGGTGAAGTTGGCGACAGCAAATTGGACCTCGCTAAGATTAAGGTGAAGCATGAGCAGCATATCCAGGTTTTAGAACGGGTGAGAGAACAAGTCCCTGAGCATGCTAGAGCTGGGATTGATCACGCGATCGAACGATCCGGCCATTCCCAGGAAGTGCTGAAGGTTATCCATGAAGGTGGAAAACCAAGTGATCTTGCGCCTGGTCAGAATAAAGATAAACCTGATAAGGACAAAGATAAACCAGCAAAGCCTGAGAAAACAGAGAAGCCTGAGAAGTAATCTAAACGACGGTTCCAGCAACACCACTCAACAATTCTTCCATATTACAAACAAGTAAAGGCCGTACTCACGGTTCCCGTACGGGTTTACTGTGGTAACGAAACAATAGGAGAGTTTGGTGCACAGAAGAAGATTAATTACCTATCGTCTGTGTTGTCCAAACTCTTTGTCTTTTGATTTTGGGGATTAGAGCGGCCAAATTAATGGAAGAATGAGAAGCGTAATAAGAAGTATAACGATGGTCAATGGTAGTCCAACCTTGATGAAGTCGGTGACGCGGTAGCCGCCCGGACCCATGATCAGGCTGTTTGTAGGGTGAGCAGCCGGAGTTAGGAAGCTGGAAGATGCCGAGATCGCGACGATCATTGCGAATGGGAGCGGAGAAACCCCCAATTCAAGTGATGCGCTTATGGCGATAGGTGCCATAAGCACTGCTACAACAGCGTTGGGCAAGATCTGGGAGGTGAATGCAGTTAGCAAGAACAACCCGCCCATTATGCCGTAGGGTCCAAGTTTACCTGCTGCATCGAGAAGACCTTGGGCAACAAGCTCTGCAGCGCCGGTCTGCTGCAAGGCGATCCCAAGCGGCAGCATACCGGCTATCAGGAAGACTGATTTCCAATCGATATGCCTGTAGGCTTCCTCCATCGATAGCACACCCGTAAGGACCATGGCGGTGGCGCCAATGACTGCAGCCAACGCGATGGGCAGGAAACCCAGAACAACGCTCACAATGAAAGCGAACAGGATCAATAACGCCAGAGGGGCTTTCTCTGTGCGCGGGGCTTGCTGAGCTTCCTCGGTTAGGACTAGAAAATCAGGTTCCGAGCCGAGGACCTTAAACTTGTCACGTAAACCGTGAAGCAGAAGCGCATCGCCAAAACGCAATGGCATATCGCGTAACTGTGAGCGATACGGCCTCCCTCCTCTCCATACCGCGAGGGCACTTAATCCATATTTTTCCCTGAAATGAAGCTCGCGCAGGGTTTTCCCGTCAAGTGTGCTGTGAGGGGATAGAACAACCTCGAAGAGGCCAATCTGGTCGGATTGCAGCGTCCTCAAATCTGGCAATTCCCCTCTCATAACTTCCAGATTTTTAAGCCCCTGCAATACCTTTAAATCTTCTGGCCAGACTTCAACGAGCAGTTCGTCCCCGTCCTGGATGATATGCTCAACATCTGGCGTAAGGTCCGTACGATCTTTGTAATGTATTCCCAGAACGCAGATACCAAAAGCGTCCGCCAGCCGGCTCTCAGCGAGGGTTTTCCCCGACAGACTCGATCTCTCCGGGACACTCATGATACGTATACGCTCGTAGAGTTTATATCGCTCGTTGACTTCATCAACATCCAGGTATCCAAAACTCGACCATTCGGGTGAGTTGCGGATCTTTTCCAACTGCTCGTTCAATCCCTGTATAAGTAAAGCATCCCCCGCGAACAGTTTCTTCCCTTGCAGATTCGTACGCTGGGCGAGTTCGTCATGTTTGATTGCGAGGACGTTCACGCCGAAACGTTCTCGGAACCCGCTCTCCATAAGCGTTCGTCCGCTAAGATTGGAATCAGATGCGAGAGTGACTTCACAAAGGGATGTTTCAGCGGAGAAGAGTTGACCTACATCGAGCGTGTCGCGGGAAATGTCAAGGAAGCTTTGGTGTTGGAAGACCACAACGGTCTCAATGCGTCCTTCAACTAATAAGCGATCCCCATCTTGAAGCATAGTCCCGGCCATTGGCGAGAGCACTGATTCTGCTTCGCGTAAGATCGCGATCACCTGGAGTCCTAGCGCAGCACCAACACGGCTCTCGGCAAGGCATTTGCCGGAGAGGGGTGAGCCTTCTGGCAAGCCTAATAAGAAAAGCCTCTGCTCCACGTCATAAACGTTCTCAAGCAGGTCTTGCGGGGTTTGTGCAAGCGATTTGTGAATATTTCTATCCGGAAGCAGACGTCGCCCAATGACAATCATGACGAGAATGCCGGTGATGAGCAAGATTAAACCAACTGGCGCGAAGTCGAAAAGATTAAATGTCGGCAATCCTGCGTCGGAAAGGACTTCATTGACCAAGATGTTTGCGGGAGTTCCTATGAGCGTGGTGAGGCCGCCAAGCAAAGAAGCGAATGCCAGAGGGATTAGAAATCTCGAAGGAGAGCGCCTTGTACGGCGGGCGATATCCATCACGACGGGGAGCATTATTGCGACCACGCCAACATTGCTTAAGAACGCGGACATCAAACCTGCGCTGAGCATGATCGCGGCGATTAAGCGCGCTTCTCCATTGCCCGCCACGCGCAACACCTGCCGTCCGATCTGATTGGCGATCCCGCTGCGAGTAAGCGCACCGCTCATGATGAAGACAGCCCAGACTGTGATGACAGCCGGGCTGCTGAAGCCGGAGAGCGCCTCTGTTGGTGTGACAAGACCCGTCAAAGCTAACGTCCCTAAGACCATTAGAGCGATGACGTCTACGCGGATGCGATCGCTGATAAGCAGGAGCAAAGCACCCCCGACGATGATCAACACCTGTGCGATTTCTGGGTTCAACTGTTCTCCGATCGTTTTGACTGATGCTTGTGTAGATTTATTCGACCTAGACTAAACCACAGTTGCTTTCCTGCCAAGTGGAGAGAACTGTTTCCAATGGCAGTGAATCCTTCCGCCGTTTTGAATTTGGAGAAGGGATGTGCTGTCATAGGAAGTAGGAGCTTATGTTTCCTATTCTCCTTTTCCAAGACCGCAGCACTTCCCCAGACGCCTATCATGGGTTGATTGGTAACCTTCGAAGATAATTCAGATTGCATATTAGCCACGATCGGGTCGATTTGGGAGCTGCGAAGAATTGGGAGAGGATTGTATCCGTGTAAAAAGAGCTTTCGGAAAGGACACGGAACCGGCCTTGATGAAGGCGAGTCATCCGAGAAACATAGGTATAATGGGTGTATCGAAAAACCGCGAGGAGGAACACATGTCTCACGAACTACCCAAATTGCCGTATGAGTTCAATGAATTGGAACCGCACATTGATGCTCGTACAATGGAGATCCATTACACGAAACACCATCA
>CBDTTY010000025.1:0-19804 GCA_965363875.1 uncultured Anaerolineales bacterium | reverse complement strand
ATGGCTTCCGAGATCGAAGCGGGGATTAGGAAAGATGCCGATCTAGAAGAAAACGGCAGTGAAGGAGAAAGCGAGACGAGCGATTGACGCTCGTGTTATCATTATCGTGCTGCGTGATCCAATTTATGAAAAGCGCGGCCAAAGCATTGCGAAAGATCTCTGAAATGAGATTTGGCACCGATAGAGAAGAACAACGTTAGGATGGTAGGTGAAAAAGGTGGGATTTTGCCCTCTAAGAGGGTGTAGTAAAAGCTAGCCTGCCCACTCCATGATGCGATCTGCATGCGTGGAGTGATTCGGAGTCAGATCGTCATTTCGGGATTGGGAAATCCCGTGAGCATTGCATTGAGCCGCAGCCGATAAGGTTCGCGGTTTTTGTGTTCATGGGAGGTGAGTAACGTGGCGGGAGTGATTACCGCCTTGAAATTGCAGCGGAGAAAGAAAAATAGAGTAAACGTATTTATTGATGATCAATTTCAATTTGGAGTTCAAAGGATTATCGCGGCCGGTTTAAAGGTCGGACAGGAATTATCTGAAGCAGATATTGAGCGGTTGAAAGACGAGGATGAGGAACAGCGCGCTTATGAACGCGCGTTGCGCTACCTGTCAAGGCGCCCTCATTCCGAGAAGGAAATCGCTAACAAGCTCTCTCGGAACCGGATCGAGATCAATGTGCAGGACCGGGTTCTAAAGAGGCTGCGAGAAGCATCCCTTGTCGATGATGTTGAGTTCGCTCGAGTTTGGGTTGAGAACCGGCAAATATTTCGCCCAAGAAGTGGGCTGATGCTGAGGAGCGAACTACGCGGTAAGGGAGTGTCAAAAGAGGCGATCGAAACTGCCCTTGAAGGGTTCGACGAGGCTGAAGCAGCTCTCACTGTAGCCAGGAAAGCATGTAAACGTTACGGTGATCTTTCAGAAGAAGCTTCCAATCGTCGGCTGAGACAGTTCCTCGCCCGTCGCGGCTTTTCCTATGAACTCATTTCCTCCACATTATCGATTTTGATGCATGAAGAAAACGGCTCTGATGAGAAAAGTGAGGTAGAAAAGTGAATGGTCCACTGATAATCGGTATCGTAATATCGCTGGTTGCAGGCGCGGTCATTGGTTACTTGCTGCGTCAATTGCAGATTGAGCGTGCTGTGCGCGGCCGCATGGTGGAAGCTGAGCGGATGATTGACGAGGCCCAAGCGCAGACAAAAGAAATCGAGTTAAAAGCGCGCGATCAAGCGCTGCGTATACGCGATGAGGCCGAAGGAGAGATGGGCCGCAAGAGGGCAGAGCTCTCGAAGGAAGATGAGCGTCTTCAGCAGCGAAGAGCGGAAAATGATCGCCGACTCGATCAGCTGGAGAAGCGCGAACAAACGTTAAATAAACGCCAGAGTAATGTAGACCGCCGATCGAACGAGCTGGATGATCGCCTTGCAGAAATCCTCGTTGAGCTCGAACGTGTTTCCAGCATGACCCGAGATGAAGCCAAAACCCAACTTCTTCAAGAGGTAGAACGGGATTCCCGGGGGGATATGGTCAGGATTATTCGACAGATCGAAGAAGAGGCGCAGGCGGAAGGTGATAAACGTGCCCGCCATCTGATCGCCGACGCAATACAGAGGGTGGCATCGGACCACGTTTCCGAGATTACAGTATCCGCGGTCTCTTTGCCTTCAGACGATATGAAGGGCCGCATCATCGGCCGGAACGGACGGAATATCCGAGCGTTCGAACAAACTGCCGGAGTGGATGTGGTCGTCGACGATACGCCTGAGGCGGTAACAATCTCGTGTTTTGACTCTGTCCGCCGGGAGGTCGCCCGGCGCTCCATGCAAGCGCTTGTATTGGATGGGCGCATCCATCCTGCCCAGATTGAGAAGATCGTAAGCGAACAAAGAAAAGAAGTTGAGCGGCTCATCGTGGAGGAGGGCGAAAGCGCCTCTTTCGAAGCAGGTGTTCCCGGACTTCATCCGGAGATCATTAAGAAGCTCGGCCGCTTGAAGTTCCGCACTTCGTATGGCCAGAACCAGCTCGCTCACGCATTAGAATCGTCGCAACTCGCAGCAGTGATCGCCGCGGAGTTGGGCGCAGATGTAGAAATTGCCAAGGCTGGAGGGCTGCTTCATGACATCGGTAAGGCAATGGACCACGAAGTGGAGGGGACTCACGCGTCAATAGGAGCGGATTTCTGCCGCCGCTATGGTGTCAATCCAATCGTCGTTAATGCTATCGAAGCCCACCACCGTGATATTGATCAAGAATCTGTAGAGGCGGTGATTGTCGAGGCGGCGGATGCGATCAGCGGCGCTCGCCCAGGAGCCAGGCGCGAGAGCCTTGAGCAGTATGTTAAGCGTATCAAGTCGTTGGAAGAGATCGCAAATTCATTCGACGGTGTTTCACAGTGTTATGCGCTTCAAGCAGGGCGAGAGATCCGTGTAATTGTCCGTCCCGAAGATATCGACGATCTTGAGTCGACGCGCCTAGCGCGTACCGTCGCCAAGAAGATCGAAGAGGGGATGCAGTACCCAGGGCAGATAAAGGTTACTGTCATTCGCGAGACACGCGCAATCGAGTACGCGAAGTAATGACTCCGGTGTGAGGTCTGCGCATTACGATCGCGGCCAACTAATCATTGCCATAATGAAAACAGGCGCCGGTAAATCCGGCGCCTGTCAGTTTAATTACATAGCGCATTCATTTGCCGTTCTCTCGTGGTTGACGGTAGAGAACCCCGAAATTCCCTTCCGGGTAGGTCTCACGCAAGCGATCGTCCCAGATGAACTCACTGGCGATGGTCAGGTTGAGCAACCGAGCATCCAGGGAGCGAATCGTTTTCTCCATCTTGAGAGTCTTGCTGCTGCCCGCAGCGAGAGTTCGAAGTCGTGTAAATTGGACTCGGTTTCGTGTCTCTCGATGGTAATCAAAATGTGAAGCATTTCCTTCTTCCAGGTCGGAGAGATATGCTCGCCACAGATTCAATCGCATCCCCATTTCTCGTTCTGATTTGCGCCCGAGCGCACTGCGCCACTTATTGAGAATCCTTTCCCATTGGCTCTGCAGTTGGGCATGCCGTGCTTTCTGGTCGGAGTTCATCTCATCTTCTTGTGCCTGGGCTTCGTCCTGAGTCATTAATAATCCCCCCGTGCTGAGGCGGGGGTAGGGGGGCGAATCAGGTTTGGAGCGCTTGGCTAGGGGCCAGAATATATCCGCTGAGAGGAGAAAATCTTCGATCTCATCCAGCATCGCTTCGAAAAGATCGAGATTGTAATCAATGGATTCCATTTATCTTTTTGCTTCGTATAGGGCGGCACCGATCGCGTCGAGGAGTTGGCCGCGGGTGGCAGGCTTGACAAGATATCCTGCGGCACCGAGTGCATTTCCCTCGTCGATGTCTTTTTGCTGACCTTTGGCCGATAGAAATATGATCGGAGGAATGGTTTTATTCTCTTCCGAGAGTACACGGATAACATCGAAACCCGTGATCTCAGGCATCATTACATCGAGGAGAAGAAGATCAAACGCCTCATTGCGAAGCATGTTGAGCGCCTCTTCGCCACTGTAGGCGAGCGAGAGCTCATACCCTGCAGGAAGGAGTGTTAATTCGATGAGCCCGACGGTATCGGGTTCATCATCCACAATGAGTATTTTTGCCTGGTTTTTCGTCACTTTCTACGCTCAATTCCTGTGTAAGATTCGCCCTAATTGTAACCTGCGAAAGGGAACCCGCCAAATCCGCGAGCTGATAAAGAAACCGTCATAAAGGGAAAGGACAATCCGTTGTTCGATAGAGCCTCGGAAGGGTGACCGTATGCTCTAGCTTCTTCGGTGACGTCCGGGTTTGTACTCGGGCCGCCCAGTGGGAAACCGTTAGGGATCCTGATGACTGTCGATCTAATCCGCATCCAACCCGACAGCGATCACATCATACTCGAGCATCGCTGGATCGGCCTCTCGCGGCAACAAAAGTGACAGTTCGAAATCGCTCGCCTCTCCGGCTTCAAGAAGTTCGGCGGGGGAAACCCACCCAGCTGAAAGTATAAGCCCCTCTTCATTTCGCACTGTCGTATAAATGGTAGGTTGTCTGATGAGCGTATTGTCAGGGTTGGTTATCACCCCGCGCAAGAACACAATTGAGCCGAGGGCTTCATATTGTGAAATATTTAACTCTAACAGCGAAACCGTCTCGTCCGCAGCTAAGGTGGCAACTCCTTCCACCGATGCGTGGGCGTTCAGCGTGCGCATCGCATCCTCGGAGGCGAGGATTTCAGGAGAGATCCCCCAAAATTGTTGGATGGTTAAGGAGTGAATCCCACCTGGTTGAATGGGAAGTGGGGGGTCGATGGGTGCTACCCCAACGAGTTCATCCTCGTTCTCAAAAATGAGCAGACCAGAAGCCCATACCCAATCGGAGGAGGGGTTATGGATGGAGACTAAAAAGAAGGGCACACCCTGGTCTGTGAATTGGAGCGCAGGTGGCTCTAGAAATTGAAGATCCGGCTCTGGAGGAGTTGTATCTACAACCATATCCAGGAAGAAGACCAGGTCATCAGGCTCAAATCCCCCATCGGCTGAAGCGATAAAAGGCGCTGATTCACGCGGGTGTATGCGTGTGGAAGAAGCCACAAGATTAGCGTAACCAATCGGCTCCTGGTTTTCATCAATCATCAGAACGGCGAGGTCAAGCAATTTTGCTTGAGAGATGCCAGGGTTTGTGATCTGTCCGAGGATCACCGTATCACCCTCAGAGTTTACCTGCCAGGTAGTGTTCCGGATTTCTCCCTGGGTTCGTCGAATGCGTGGGATTCGCTCAGCATAGACCTCGGCGGTCGTGTCAACCACGTCTAAGGTTCCCTTAAAATCTAAAGCGAATAACGCCTCCTCACCTGGCAAGAGGCTGGCGGGGATTGCCTGCACTGTCGCCATACCCAATTCGCTCCCTTCTGCCCCGAGCAGAGTAACGGTGACTGCAATTCCACCAAGTGGGAACTCGGCTTCGTTGATCAACTGTCCAATTACCTGCCACGAATCCGGGGTCTGACCCGGGATCAGATTAAGAGAAATGAGTTCGATTTCGGGTGCAGGCGTGGGGCTGGAAGGGATGGCGGTTGGGGTTGTTGGGTTCTGAGTTTGTTGTGGACCCGGATTCTGAACCATCCCTGGAAAGGCGGAGCAGGCCCCGATGGTGAGTGCAGCGAAACACATGGGAACGAGGAACCAAGGACATGGTTTCTTCTTTTTTGCGATGTGGGGGTGGGATGGCATAACCCACCTTTTTATTGCCATCAAAGTTTTCCCAGTCATGATGAGGGAATTAAACCATGAGTTGGATCATTCTGCATTACGAGGTGAATGCGGTTGTGTCACCTTTCCCCATGTGTTCGCAGGAGAACGCGGCTTAAATAATCCTGGGAAGCTTTGGTCAATAAATGGGAAGGGTGGGATCCACCTGCCGTGCCCACTCGTTGATGCCACCCTGTAAGCTCAAGGTTTTCTGGAAGCCTGCGCCGGTTAGGAGGTGCAGCGCTCGTGTAGAGCGTGTACCTGTTCTGCAGAATAGGACGATCTGCTCAGCATCATCCAACTCGGACATACGGGTCGCCATTGAGCCAAGGGGAATGGAGTCGGCGCTGGGGAGGGCGGAGATCTGCAGCTCGTGTGGCTCACGCACGTCTATCAGGCGGACGGGTTCGCCGGTTGCCAGCCTCTTTGCAAGCTCGGAAGGTTCGATTTCCCAATCGGTTGCATGGCTGCTCTCGTCATTGTCGTGCCCGGGAACACCGCAGAAAGCCTCATAGTCAATCAGTTGTGCAATAGAGGGGTTTTGCGAACAGACCCTGCATTCAGGGTTCTTCTTCAATTTGACCATCTCAAAACGCATATCCAGGGCGTCATAGATGAGCAGCGTACCGATAAGAGGTGTCCCGATTCCAAGCAGCAGCTTGATAGCCTCCGTCGCTTGGAGAGTCCCGATTGTTCCCGGAAGAAGGCCGAGTACACCACCTTCGGCGCAAGATGGGATTAAACCCGCCGGTGGGGGATCGGGGAAAAGGCAGCGGTAGCAAGGGCCTTTCTCCGCCCAGAATACGCTGACTTGTCCGTCAAAACGCGAGACCGAGCCGGAAACATTCGCTTTCCCAGTCAGTACGCAGAGATCATTTATCAGATAGCGAGTGGGGAAATTGTCTGAGGCGTCGATTAGCAAATCAAAGGGTTTGGATATCTGCTCCGCATTCTCTGAAGTGAAGGGTTCGTCAAACACGACGACTTCGGCTTCCGGGTTGATGTCGGACAAGCGGTCCTGGGCGGAGAGAACCTTCCGCTCACCGATCCGAGAAGTGCTGTGGATAATCTGGCGTTGCAGGTTCGTTAATTCGACAACGTCATGATCGACGAGTCCGATTCGTCCAACACCCGCTGCAGCGAGGTACATGGAGACGGGTGAACCCAAGCCGCCTGCACCTACGATGAGAATCGATGATGCTTTAAGTCTCTCCTGGCCCTGCAAGCCAATCTCGGGCAGTAGCAGCTGGCGTGAGTAGCGCTGAAACTCTGAACGTGTAAGTTCGCTTCGTTCGCTGGAAGTTTCCTTCATCCAATTTCCTTATCCATGATCCCGGTTTCGATTGGATAGCTTCTCCCATTCTACCCTTGAACGCGCCATTCAGTCTGTGGGTTGGAGATTGCGTGATCAGAGGGCGCGTTCGTGCGCCACTCAAGTGGAAGAGAGAAGGAGTATGAAAAAGGCAGCCTGGAGTGGGCTCAACGTTGTGTTATGTAAAGTGATTTGTCTCCGATTTCTGATTTAAATTATCAACCATGCGCCTGGGTACTTGAGTCACGTAGTTTGATGTGACTTCCGCTGATATAATGACAAGCCACCTATTTGAGAGAACAGAGGCATGCGCAGCCCTATCAGCTTCCGCAGTACGGATGCCAACGAGCAGCCGATTACACGCCAAATTCTACGCCATCTTGCGGTGACGTTCATCACCGCTGGAATACTGGCGACGCTTTTTACGGCATGGACACCGGCCAGCTTGAACCCCGGGGAACTGGCGAATCAATTCGCGGCCGCCCTGGAAGGTGGGGCACCGGAGAATGGCCCTTCAGCTTTTGTGCCCTCTGCCCCGGAGGAGACCGAACTACGAATTGGATTGGTCATAGGGCATTCAGGGATTAACCCGAATACAGGCGGCGGTGATCCCGGGTCAATTTGCGAGGACGGCTTGACGGAGTTGGAAGTTAACACCAACGTGGGATATCTTACCGCACAAGCACTCGAGGCAGCAGGGCTGCAAGTAGATATCCTGGAGGAGTTCGACTCGCGGCTCTTTGAATATCGGGCGGTGGCGTTAGTTTCCATCCATGCCGATTCCTGCATCCCAATTAACGACTATGCGACCGGATATAAAGTTGTCAGTGCGCTAGACACAGTTGTTCAAGATAAATCACAACGGTTGGTCGATTGCATAATTGATCGTTATTACAGGGCGACAGATTTAAATTTCCATGCAGGCAGCATCACACGCGATATGACGGAATATCACACCTTCCGCGAGATCCACAGCCAGACACCGGCAGCGATCATCGAGACTGGATTTCTCTATCTTGATCGGGATTTCCTCACTTCTCAGCCAGAGAAAGCGGCCCGTGGGATCGCGGACGGCATACTTTGCTATGTGAATAATGAACCCGCCAGCCTCCCGTGGGAGACTACGCCATGAGTCCGGCAGATTTCAGCCAACAGGATCCATCGATGGATCCATCCAACCGGGCGCATGAATCGCTCCGGCGGGGTGACATCTCCGAGGCGAGGAGATTTGCGCGCTTGGCGGTCAAGCTTGACCCGCTTTCTGAAAAAGGATGGTTGACTCTGGCTGCCGTTTCGGAGCCGCGCGCAGGGTTGGCATACGCGGCGCGCGCATTGGAAATCAACCCGAAGAGTAAACCGGCGAAAAAAGCGATTCGCTGGCTGGTTCGGCGTCTGCCTTCAGGAGAACGAAAAGCGGCACTGCGGGAAGCGCGGATCCCCGAGGATCTCCTTCCGAAAATAACTCCTCTTGATGTTCTGGCCCAACGGCGGATCTTACCCAGACGAGTCTTCATCTCATCGGTAGTTTTAGCCGCGGGAGTAGGGATCTGGTTGGGAGGCGCACCCGCCTCGGCTCTGCAGCCGCAAATCTACCAAGAGCCATTGGCGAAAGCGACGATGACGCCAACACCCACGAATACGCCCACGGCAACACCGACGGCAACGGCGACACCGACAGCAACGCCTACACCAACGGTCACACCCACTCACGCCCTTTCGTACCTCTCAACCTTCAATGTCTCTCTAGATCAATTGGCGGATGAAGGCCGGTGGATCGATGTGGATCTAAGCGAACAGCGGGTAACTGCCTTCGACGGAAATGATCTCGTGAGGAGCTTCGTCGTTTCAACCGGAACTTCAGCTCATCCGACTGTAACCGGTCAGTTCCGCGTCTACACAAAGCTCTACTCCACCGCCATGGCGGGTCCCGGGTATTACCTGCCCGGTGTCCCGTATACGATGTATTTCTACAAGGGGTATGCACTTCATGGGACCTATTGGCATAGCAACTTCGGTGTCCCAATGAGCCATGGCTGCATAAACTTGTGGACCCCAGATGCGGAATGGCTTTTTAACTTCGCCTCAATCGGAACGCTGGTTTACGTTCACCCCTAAGCGGTTCCTTGCCTAACATTGCGAAATCCAATATGAATTTCCAACATCTACCACCCAAGGTGAAAGAGTTCTTGGGAATCAGCTGATCCAACGTCACCTGGAAATCGCTTCCCTATTATCTATTGGATTTGGTAAGATTCTTCATAATCGAGTACTCAAAGAGATCAGAAGCAGCAAAGAGCTAAGCGTTTGCATAATCTCCGATTACTTCTGAATACGTGGCTGGCAGGGATGAATACCGATGATGGCACAACATTCACTATTTGCAGGTCTGGTTGTTGATGAAGATGACAGGGGGGTGGATATCGTTCTTGTTGGCGGAGAGTCGTTTTATGTCGTCGATGACGACGGTTTCCTCCGCCATATCGAAAGCGAGCACGTCGATCGGCAGGTCCTCGATCAGTTGCAGGAGATGGTAAAGGGGCACGAGGACATCATCAGTGAGGGAACGATGAAGATGATCGGACAGGAGGACATCTTCACGAAGGCTGCGATCGAAACGTCACTACAAAACATGGATGCCCAATTTGATGCTTTGCTCCAGAGCGGTTTACCCGAGGACATGCGCGCGTATCTGGGGATGATGGGTTTCCGGGTTGTGATAAACGTTCATGGGGAGGTCCTGCGCATTGAGCAGCCTGGAGCAGGGATTGATCCGGGCGAAGAATACTAACCAAGCAGCACGTAAAGATTAATGAAGTTAAACCAGAAACAGATAGAGGCGCTAATAAAGCGCTAACGAGCGTGGAGTAGTATCTTTACGAACCGAAAGAGGAGCAAGTTTTGAGTTTTTCCGAGTACATTCTGGACGTAGATGAAGCGACTTTCGAAAGCGAAGTGATCCTTCGATCTCATCAAATTCCCGTCGTTGTAGATTTTTGGGCGCCATGGTGCGGTCCTTGTCGGACTCTGGGGCCGCTGCTCGAGCGGTTGGCGATTGAAGCAGGGGGAAGTTTTCTCCTGGCGAAGGTTAATGTCGACGAAAACCCGGGTCTCTCTGTTCGCTATGGCGTCCAGGGTATCCCTGCGGTCAAGGCGTTTAAACAAGGTCAGGTCGAAACCGAGTTTGTGGGTGCGCAGCCGGAACCGGTTGTGCGGAGTTTCATCGGCAACCTGGCGCCAACCGAAGCGGAAGTTGCCGTTGAAAACGCACGCAGCTTACTTGTGACTCATCACTGGGAACAGGCCGAAACCAGTTTCCGCGAGATTTTCGAAATGGATGAGACCAATGCGCCAGCTGCACTGGGCTTACTGGAGAGTTTACTCATGCAGGGAAAAGGTGAAGAGGCTTTGCGAATAATTGAGGTTTTTCCTCCCGGCAATGAATGGGCAACTGCAGAGCGACACAAACCGCTAGCAGCCCTTCTTTTCGAGGTTGAAGAGACCGGAACGAGTGACCTGGACGACCCGCTCGCGGCCGAGCTATATCAGGCTGCACGCCTGATAGGTCTTGGCAATCTTCCAGCAGCGATGGATGGAATGCTCGATATCTTGCGTGAACAAAAGAATTACCGCGACGGCTTACCTAAACAAGTGCTGTTGTCGCTGTTCGCGATCATCGGCGATCAAGACACGTTAACCCAACAGTATCGGGACGAGTTGGCTTCCGTACTTTTTTAAGCTTTGCTCATATATTAAGTGACGTAGCGCAATTATGCTGCCCTACTCCGCCCGGAGCTGAACCTCCGGGCTGCGAAATTAAGGGTGTTGAAACATCATTATTATCAGACCCCCCTCATAAATAAATCGTACGGGCTGACCCATGGGTCGGCCCGTATTCTATTTAAAAGCAATCGTTCAAAACACGTCGTAGATGATGACGTAATTAGGGTTTTATTCCGCTGATGGGCTGGCGAGGATCAGGGTTCCCCAGGTTGTTGGATTGACCACCCTGCGCGTCGATACGCTCGATACCATAGATTGCCACGCTGCTACTCCTGGCAAGTCGTTATCCGAAAGCGAGAGTGCGAATCCGTAGCGGTCGCCTTCTACAGGGTTGATTCCGAACACGGACCAGGGTATTTTCGCTTCCATGTCATAGCCAGCTGTCGTGCGCCGGGCTTTCATTTCGACGGTGGATAAGCTCCGTTGCAGGCTTCGCGGGAACCAGAGATAAACCTCTTCAGTGAGTGTTCCGAAGTTGCCTGCCGAGAGACCCATCTGGTAATCATCAGCGCTCATGGTTACAGAGGAGTAGTCGCCGGGCAGGTCTGCATCGAGGTGAATTTCGACATCGTCACCTTTATACATGTTGTAGCCTGTTGAAATCTGAACGATTGTATCGTCGGTTCTGCTTACGCCGATGTAGAGAGCATTCGCATCCCAGCCGATGTAGTATGTGGCAGAAAGATCGCTTGGGCCGGTCCAATTCGAGCCGGCGCCGGGAACGGTTTTCTCAGCGCGATAGGCAGTCGATGACCACTCGTTGAGCACTCCGTCGATCACCGGAGCTGTGCCCAGGTGAACCGCTGTCACGGGAGAGCCATTCGGGCGAACATCTGTTGGGACTGGGGTGAGGTTGGGAGTATTCGTCACCGCCGGATCGGTTGTGGGGGTTGGCCCGCTTGGTGTGGCGGTCCCCGTCGGAACTAGCGGTAATATCGGCGGCGTATTGGTAGATGTAGGGATCTCGGCGAAGATGGAGGTGTGGGTAAGGTTAGGTGTGGGAAATGTGAAAGGTGTGGGAGCAGACACGCCGGGCAGTAGCGTGCAGCCAACCAGCAAGAGCAGCACTGAACTCAGGAAAATGGTCCGGATTCCCTTTACCATGATCAACCTCCGCTCAAGGGTTACACAGCGCCCGCCCAAGATCTATTCACAGAATCCGATCATAGGTGCGGCATTTCAAGAATTGATTTGGTGGGGCGAGTGGGAGTCGAACCCACACGAGGTTTCCCTCAGAGGATTTTAAGTCCCCGGCGTCTGCCAATTCCGCCACCGCCCCTTGAGCCTATTGTATTCTCAAGCATTCAGGCGTCAAGGGATGGGTTTCCAGGTCTTCACAGGCGTTAGGGGGAGGTGTCCAGTTGTAATTCAACCCGATTGAGGCAGGGCGATGTCAACCTGAGGTTCCCTTCGCCTCCTCATGCGCTTCGTGTAAGCGTGACAACCCATCACCGCGGCCATCCCTTAGCGTTGGCAACCCCTATGCTATAATCTCGCCCGGAGAGGTTTAAAAGTATGTTTAAGAATATTGCTAAGGCCATCAGCGGCGATCCCATCCAAAAAATACTGGATCATTACCGCGAGATGGTAGATGAGATCAACGCTCTTGAGCCAGGATTGCAGGCTCTTTCAGACGAGACGTTAAAAGCAAAAACCGGCGAATTCAAGGAGCGCTTGCAGCAGGGCGAGACTGTCGACGACTTGCTTGTTGAAACCTTTGCGGTTGTGCGTGAAGTTGCGATTCGCACGGTTGGGTTGCGGCATTTCGATGTCCAGCTTGTCGGCGGAATCGTCCTCCATCGAGGTCAGATTGCCGAGATGAAGACGGGGGAAGGGAAAACCTTGGTGGCCACGATGCCTATATACCTCAACGCCTTGGAAGAACAGGGCGTTCATTTGGTCACCGTTAACGATTACCTTGCGCGGCGCGACGCACGCTGGATGGGTCCAGTTTTCCACTTTTTAGGATTGAGCGTAGGGGTACTGCAAGAAGCTTCCCGAACTGAGCATGGCCGCAAGGCGTTTCTCTACGACCCTGACCTGGAATCTGTCCAGGAGGATGTCCATCAACTGCGCCTGGTCGATCGGAAAGAAGCGTATGCGGCTGATGTGACCTATGGAACCAACAACGAATTTGGTTTCGATTACTTACGGGATAACATGGCCCGCACGCTCGAAGCACGGTCGCAGCGCGGGCATTATTTCGCCATACTCGACGAAGTGGACAACATCCTCATCGATGAAGCCAGAACACCCTTGATTATCTCCGGTCCATCACATGACGATCCCGGGCTCTATGTCCAGATGGCTCAAGTGGTTAAACAACTTAACGACGAGGATTTTGAGGCCAATGAGAAGGACCGGACAGTGGCGCTCACTGAGATTGGTGAGAACCACGTCGAGCAGCTGCTCAAGACACCCATTCGCGATCCAGATCGTCCTGAGGATATTACTCCGGAGCAGGCTCGATTGCTCGGGCATCTGGAGCAGGCGCTGCGTGCAGAGCATCTCTTCAAACGGAATAAAGACTACGTCGTTCAAGCTGGCCGTGTAATCATCGTGGATGAATTCACTGGTCGCATGATGGCCGGCAGGCGCTGGTCCGACGGATTGCACCAGGCAGTTGAGGCCAAAGAGGGAGTTCGCGTTCGACAAGAAAATGTAACCTATGCCACGGTCACTTTGCAGAATTACTTCCGTATGTACGATAAGTTGGCGGGCATGACGGGAACTGCTGTGACGGAAGCCGAGGAGTTCAGCAAAATATACGATGTTGATGTGATCCCGCTTCCAACCAATCTAGAATTCATCGTAATGCAGCCTGGTACGGATCTGGATGAAATTGCTTACTCTGACAACGGCAGCAATTTCGTTTACTACACTCGTGTGGACGACCAGGATCAAAACCCGGTATTTTGGCGCCGAAAAGATTACCCGGATATCGTTTTCCGAACCGAAGAAGCGAAGCTCCGGGCGGTTACTCTGGAGATTTTACGACGGCACACACTGGGGCAACCGCTCCTCGTTGGTACAACTTCTGTGGAGCTTTCAGAACGTCTCTCATCACGCCTGCGGGCAGAAGCGCTTCAAACTCTGGCTAATGTTCAGATCCTTCGTGATGCTTACTTGGATGCGCATGATATACCCGATGATGGTATGCGCGTTGATGCTTTGAAACCTCTCTACCATCTGCTTCCCGAGGTTAAATCCCCCACTCTGCGTCCGTTCGCTCGTGAATTAGATATCTCGCTCAATCCCACACGCGAGGAGAATCTCGAGCGGCTATTGAAGATATTAGAACTTGCCCCATCTGATCTCGAGAGGCTGACTGAAGCGCTTAAGGGTGGGGTTCCGCATAATGTTTTGAACGCGAAGAAGCATGATGAGGAGTCAGCCATCATCGCCTGGGCAGGGTCATTGGGCGCGGTGACCATCGCCACAAATATGGCCGGGCGAGGTGTAGATATCAAGCTCGGCGGCGAGATCGCTGAGGAAATCCTCGCCGCGGTGAATCGTGTTTTGCGGCGGATCGGGGTTCAGGATCCTGAGAATATGAGTTTGGGTGAGCGACTCAAGGCACTGGCGAAGGCGGATAAAGAGGCGATTGGAATCTACGAAGCAGAAATCGAGCAGCTGAAAC
This sequence comes from uncultured Anaerolineales bacterium, assembly GCA_965363875.1. Lineage (GTDB taxonomy): Bacteria > Chloroflexota > Anaerolineae > Anaerolineales > E44-bin32 > E44-bin32. Next base: position 5,804 of record CBDTTY010000025.1, on the reverse strand, counting down.
GCTTCATCGAGGATAGCAAGCGAGTGTGGGATGTAGGCGGTCTGCATGTGATTGGTTCAGAGCGGCACGAATCACGGCGCATCGACAACCAGTTGCGCGGTCGCGCAGGCCGGCAGGGCGACCCAGGCTCTTCGCAGTTCTTCCTCTCCCTGGGAGACGAGTTAATGCGCCTTTTCGGCGGCGAACAAGTGGCGAAACTCATGCAGCGCTTCAATATCGATGATGCAGTTCCGATCGCTCACAACATTGTGAACCGAACGATCGAACAAGCTCAAACTCGGGTTGAGGGTGCGAATTTTGACACCCGAAAACACCTTCTCGATTATGATGACGTACTCAATCAACAGCGCGAAGTTTTCTACAATCAACGCAACCGGGTCTTCACGAAGGATAGTTTAAGCGATGATATCGCCTCGATGCTGCGCACTGAGGTTGAAGAGCATGTCCAAATAGCGGTTGCCGATCCCGAGGGACCCTGGAAGCTGCTTGCCTGGCTTGAGGAGACCCAACCGACAATCGGGCTTGAGAGCGATGAACCCTATCCATCCTTCATGTTGAGCGAGCTCCTCGCCCCATTAGAAGGGTTCTCCCAAGCGGATGAATTGAAACAGAGTCTCCTGGAAATCGCTCGAGGATCGTTAGACGCGAATAAAGTTCACTTACAGCGAGCCGTTGACGAGCAGTTGACTCATGCCCTTGAGCGTCTGGATGACCAGGTTGAGCAGCGTGTCGAATTCGCAGAGATGGCAGTCGATGCTGCGATTTATGAAGCCGAAGAAGAGGGGAAAGACATCGACCCTCGCGGTTTGCTGGAGGCGGTCGAGCAAGCAGCAGGTTTACGCATCCAGATGGATGATAAAACTTTGCAGCAGGTGCGCGAGGATCCGCAAAGTTTCCAACGGAGAATCCGGGAGATGGTAGAGGCCAGTTTCGGCTTACGCATCTGGGCCGGTTTGATACAGGCGGTTGAACGCAGGATTGGGGAAAGCTTGAATCTGCAGCCAAGCGTCTCAGCATCCATCGATTGGGATCAAGCATCAGAAGATCTGCAAAGCGCGATAGAGAGCGTATGGGAAGCTCGCTCAGGGCGGATCTTGGGTGAAATCGAGACAGATCTGCAGAATGCCCTACGGGAAAATGCAAAGTTCGAATCGCGGGAAAGAATCCGTTTTCTGATCCAGATGAGCTACGGTCAACGCAGCTTTTTCGATCGGAAAACACACCAGCGCCAATCGGTTAAGGTCGCCCACCTAACCTATCCATTCTATGCTGCTAATCTCATCTCGGACCGCGATCCGGACGAGCTCACAGAACAGATTGTCCGGCATCTTGAAGGGGCTCAAGAGTCCTTGAAAAAACTGCTTGGGAACGCAGCATTCTCACGGCTTGCCGGATCGAAGTTGGATCAATTGGAATCGCGGTCCCAGGATCAATTACGAACATCACTGGGGCAGGAAGCGTTCGATCAATACGCCGCGCAAGGTCCACTTTCATCCTTATCCGCGGACGCACGTGAGACGATCTCCAATGTATTGGGAAGCCAGGCGATAGCACGTGCCCACAGAGAACTTTTCCTTTCCGTCGGCGATCGAGAGTGGGTGGATTACCTCACACAGATGGAGGCGCTCAGGACATCTATCGGCTTAGAGGCCTATGGTCAACGCGATCCACTCGTGCAGTATAAGAGCCGGGCATTCGACCTCTTTAACGTACTCCTGGCTTCCATTCGGGCGGGTATTGTCGCCCATATGTTCCGGCTGCGAACCACACCGAGTTCTTCAACAACTGCAAAGCAGGCGCCTGCTCCTAGGGGGGCGGTGGCTGATGATGACAAGCCCGATGACACACCCAAGAAGCCGGGTAAGAAACGCAAACGGAAGCGCAAACGGAAGTAGTCCTTAAGCAAGATTACCGACCGACCCCGGCGCTAGTACACTCGCCTTACCGGTCGCTGCAGATAAGATATTTCCAAGTGACGTCTCAACCACTGCTCTATTCCCGGGTGGGCAAGGAAGCCAGTTGAAGGATCATTCCGCAATAATTGATAAGCGGGTACGGGAACTACCAAAGGTTGACCTCCATCGCCATCTCGAGGGATCCATACGTCTCGAGACGATGGTCGAGATTGTGCGTGAGGCCTCCCTGCCGCTTCCGAAAGACGTCGAATCTCTCCGAAGGCTCGTACAGCTCGTCGATGGGGATCCAAAAGACCCCGAGCATTTCCTTTCGAAATTTACGAATATCCGTCTGTTCTTCCGCTCACCGGAAATCATTCAGCGGATCACGGTTGAAGCTGTTGAGGACGCTGCACGAGACCAAGTACGCTATCTCGAATTGCGTTTCACCCCGGCCGCGCTGGCTCAATCCGGTGTTTTCGATATGGACGATGTGACACGCTGGGTGATAGACGCAGCCGCAGAAGCTGCCTCAGCACACGGGATTGAAGTCGGGTTGATTGTTAGTATAAACCGCCACGAATCGCTCGAAATCGCCGAGGAAGCAGCTCGAATTGCAGCGGACCATATCCAGGATGGAGTTGTAGGGTTGGATCTTGCCGGTGATGAGGTCGAGTTTCCCGCCCAACCGTTTCGGTCGATATTTGCAGGCGCGAAACAGGCCGGACTTGGACTGACCATCCATGCTGGAGAGTGGACCGGCGCGGAAAACGTGCGCCACGCAATTCTCGAGCTAGAGACGGATCGTATCGGACACGGAATTCGTGTCCTGGATGACCCGAAAGTTGTGTCTCTGGCACGCGAGAGAGGAATTCCATTTGAGGTGAGCATAAACAGCAATTATCTCACCGGGGTCATCCCCTCGCTTAATGCACACCCACTCCCGCAGATGATACAGGCGGGATTGCAAACTGTTCTGACTACAGATGACCCCTCTATCTTCGGCACCACACTGTCCCTCGAGTACCAACACGCCGTGGACCATCTAGGATTGTCTTTAGAGTCTTTGAAGGGGTTTGCATTAACTGCGGCTCAAGCAGCCTTTCTCGACCCCCACAGGATTAGTCAATTAGAGTCGGAGTTCGTCAGTTTATTCTGGAGGCGGTAGGATCTATGCACAGGATTGGTGAGCTTGAAATCGCTGTCCTGCACGATGGTACGGTTTGGGTAGATGCCGGCGGTCCTTTTGGACTAGTCCCTCGTAATCTCTTTGAGCGCCATATAACGCCAACAGATGAAAACTTGATACCGATGGTCTTGAATTGCTTGTTGGTCCGTTCACAGGGAAAGACCATTCTAATAGACACCGGGCTCGGGAATAAGCTCTCGGAAGATGAAGCATTGCAATGGGGATTGGAGCGAGAAGGGGGCGGGCTTATTGGAAATCTCGCTTCTTTAGGTCTGGTTCCAGATGATGTTGATATCGTGATAAATACTCATCTGCATGCCGACCACTGCGCCGGGAATACAGGGCTGATCGATGGAGAAATGAGACCGGTGTTCCCACGGGCGGAGTATTGGGTACAGCGGATGGAATGGGCAGAGGCAAGTCATCCCGATGCACGAACCAGAGGGACTTACTTTGGACAAAATTTTGCACCACTTCTCTCGCAGGGGCGGCTTAAACTTCTTCACGGCGACACCAGGGTGACGGATGGTGTTCACTGTGTTGTGACTCCCGGGCATACTCGCGGCCATCAATCCGTCCTCTTGCAGGATGGTGATTGGCGCGGTCTCTTTGTAGCGGATATGGCCTCCTACGGCGTCCAAATGGCGCGCACTTCGTGGCTCACCGCCTACGATGTTTACCCCTTGGAGAATATTCGCACGAAACAGCGCTGGCAGCATTGGGCATTGGAAAATGAAGCCTGGCTTTTCTTCCAGCACGACCCTCAAATAACAATCGCCCGTCTCGTCGAAGAAGACGGGCGAAAGCGTCTCGCGCCGATTTATCTGGACTGATTATTTTTTTATTGGTCTGCTTCCCAGATGGCAACCGCCTCCTGGATAAGCTGTCGGATATCCTCATCCGGAACGTCAGCAAGATCATAGCTCTGCACACCGATTAGAACGCGTGCGGCTCCGCTGGGGCTCTCCAGCAGGCGTACGCCAAGATGAGAACGATCTGAAGATTCGATCTTCTCCTGGAGAATGACATTGATTTGTTCGATCATACTCGAGGGTTTCGGCTCAACAGGTCCGGGCTCGAGTTCGACCCTTGGCTGACTTGGTGCATCTTGTATTATCCAGGCTTGGAGGTCTGATGCGGCAAATTCAACGCGGGTCCAATCGTTGGATGCTCTGAGGTCGTCGGGGTTGCGATACTCTGTATCCCCGACCTTAACGATTAGCTGCCCGGTCACATCATCGCGAAGGAGTGTGGCAATGGATATCCGCGGACCTGCTTGCGGCTCAAGCTCTGCTTTACCGGCTAGCTCCTCTTCGTCTTTTCCCTCGTCACTTGCTACAGCTTCTGATTCGGAGCTAGTATCCGCCAAAGGGAGCTGCTCAGGAACGATCTCATCCGTAGTCTCGAGATCATCCTGCTCGGTTGATGTTTGAAAATCATCCGGCAGATCAGGGATGTCGTCGGAGACATCTTCGTTGTCCAACTTTATTGGATCCGGAACGCCCGTTGCGATCACCGCTGCTTCGGGCTCCTCTCCACCATTTGCCTCGTCCGCGGATTCCGGCTCTTTGGCCGATCCACCGCCTGAGATTACCCAATAAGCGACCACCGCTAAAAGAATACCGGCGGCGATTAATAGGACTCCGATCATCAATTGGCTGTTCATGGTTGGTCCTCCAGCTGACAGCGCGGACAGAAGTGCGTGCCACGCCCCCCGACGACTGTGCGTTGGATCAGCGTGCCGCAACTAAAACAAGGTTCCCCTTCTTGTTTATATACACGAAAATGGTGTTGAAAGTCACCCCCACGAAAGACCCAGTCGATGCTGGCGCCATTGTGGTGTATGCCCATCTTGAGCGACGCGCGAATGCTCCTCCAGAGTCGTTTGACCTCGGCATTTGAAAGGCTGTCACTTCTCCTGAGCGGGTGGAGACCGGCTTGATGCAGGGCTTCATCCGTATAGATGTTTCCCATTCCAGCCAGAAAAGATTGATCTAGAAGGAGAGGTTTCAGTAAGCGTTTTCTTGCATGGAGCATGTTCGCGAGTTGTTCATGTGTAAAGTTTGGAGCGAGGGGCTCGGGTCCTAATCGTCCTAGGACCACTTCGGGATCCGCGTAGAGGCTAACCCGACCGAATTTTCTGGCGTCGCTGAAACGCAGGTCCCAGCCGTTATCCAGATTGAATGATGTGTGATCGAAACGGTCTTTCGGGTCCTGGGTGGGAGCCAGTCGTAGATCGCCGCTCATGCGCAGGTGGATCAGGAGCGTTTCACGGTCGAGTGGAAAAACAAGGTATTTACCTCGTCGCCTAACATCGACGATTTCGCGGTCCTTTATCCGTCTATTGAAGGACCGCAAGGAGGGGTGTTCGACGTGCCGCGGCCAGTCTGTGGAGAAGCTGACAATACGCCGACCGGGGATAGGCGGCGAGCCGTTCCCCTCACGAAGGTTATTCGCAATCGTTTCGACTTCTGGTAGTTCGGGCATCGTAGGCGATTATACATGCCTGGTTTGCGCGGGCAAGATTGGATGAGGTTAGTGGTAGCTGCAATCTTGTTTTATTAACCTATTGAGTTATTTCAAAGCTCTGAACAATGTCGGAAAATACAGCTTTATTAGCGCTAGAAAATTCCTTTACTGTTCCAAATGTTAGCACATACTGAGTCTTCCCTTGAAGCATTAGGAACTGGGTGAAAACTACTGTGTGGGATTTGCCAAAA
>CBDTTY010000024.1:0-20104 GCA_965363875.1 uncultured Anaerolineales bacterium | reverse complement strand
TTCTCCATTTCGGAGTACAGGAGGGCATTGCCGCCGCGCCCCTGAAATTCGGGGAGGACCCCGGCGCCGTTCAGCGACACCCACTTCGTGCGTTTCATGTCGATCAGGATGTCGAGGATGCCAAACGGAAATAGCCGCCCTTTACTCCGCTGAATAGCCGCGGATACGTCGGCAAACCCAAACAAGAAACCAATCACATCCTCTCCATGGAGAATAATTTTAATCAAGCGCGGGTCGGCAATCGTTAAAATCTCGCTGACGACGTAATCAATCTCCCGCTGCGAGAGTGGATAGTACTCCCAATTGTTGATGAACGTATCGTTATAGGTCTTCCCGATACGCGAGGCCCACTTGAAAAGCTCACGCTTATTCTTAAAGCGCTTCACAGTGAGCCCACTGCGTTTTGCTGCGCGCTCCGCTATGCGGTGGACGCGCTCGGGTAAACGGAACTTCTCCGCGCTCAGGTAGCAGGAAACGAAATCCACTTCTTTGCGGAAACCTAATTTTTCAACAAACTCTGGATAATACGGCGGGTTGTAGTTCATCATCGTCATCGCCGGGCGGAATTCGTACCCCTCGACCAAGAGCCCGTAGCCATCTAGAGGTCCAAATCCCTTTGGCCCTACAACCTGGTTCAACCCTCTCTCCTTCGCCCACTCAAAAGCCCGGTCGAAGAGCGCGCGGGCAACTTCAAAATTCTCGACGCACTCAAAGAAATAAAACTGGGCTTGCCGCTTATCGTGATATTGGTTGTAGGGTTTATTCTCAATAACGGCGATCCGCCCGACATCCTCACCGTCCATCTCTGCCATAAAAAAATCTGTTTCTGAGTGCTCATGGAAGGGATGCTTCTCCCGGTTCATTCTGGTTTTGATATCCATAATGATGGGCGGGACCCATAGCGGATGTCCCTCATAGAGACGAAACGGCAGGCCGATGAAGCGGTTTACTTCTGCTTTCGACTCCGTGTCAATGCGTTCAACCTTGATCATGTTCGCCTCTCGTCCCGGATATTTATGATTGTAGCACTCCAAAAAACCATCTACAATCTGCATCAACTCAAATCTTGGAGAGCCACTGGCATGTTTTCCAACCTCCTGCGTTGGGGATTTAACTTGTTTTCCGCCTTACTTTCTCATCGAGAGGTCAAGGGACTCGAAAATCTCCCCCCTGACGGCCCTTACATCATGGTGATCAATCACCTGAGTTATTTCGATGCCCCCTTTTCCTACGGTCTGCTCGGAGGCGAGAAGGTATCCGGCTGGGCTGCCGAGAAGTACCAATGGCACCCCATATTTGGGCCGATCCTGTATATGGCCGGCGGCATCTTCATCCAGCGCGGCCAGGTGGACCGCACCGCTATCGCCGCTGCCGTTCATTGGCTTACACATGGCGGCATTTTTGCTATGGCTCCGGAAGGGACGCGGAGTAAAACAGGCTCGCTTGCACGCGGCAAGACCGGGGTAGCTTTCCTGGCTGATGAAGCCTCTGTTCCCATCGTCCCCATCGGCCTCACCGGCACCGAGCAAGTCCTCCAATCCTGGCGGCAGCTGCGACGCCCGCTGCTCACCATGCACATCGGCAAACCTTTCACACTACCTGCGCTCGATCCAGAAAATCGCTCCTCCGACTTGCGCCAGAACACCGATGAAATCATGTGCCACATAGCCGCCCTGATCCCGGCTCAATATCATGGCTACTACGCCGACCACCCACGTCTACAGGAACTCCTCCAGTCTACAACGCCCTGGACCCGCTCAACCTTTTAGCGCCCAGTTTATAGATTTTCACGATAAGTTTTACCGCCCACACCCCCCGCGCGGGTGACGGAGATATCCCCCGCGCGGCTCCACCACAGGCGGGATTGCCCTCCCTACCAACAGCGATACACTATTAGCACGTTTGTTCTATGGGACCTTCTGCCCTTCCCCGTCTGCGCCAGTGCGCTCCACTCACGCAGGGCTTATGCGAACGGCAGCGAATATGTGCACTGTCTTGCGCCCGGACGCTCTTTTTTTAGTGTATCCGGGGGCACCTACCCTGAAGAAAGGCACAGCAATGCAGCGAGAACTGGTATCTCTTCCTTATTCTGACCTACCTCTCCCCGCCGCCGATCCGGTCATGCTGGAGGCGCTGCTCCAGCCGCGTCTTTCCCTGTTTTGGGGAGCGCACACGCCCACACGTGCCCTCCTGGCCTACCTCACGGTCCTGGCCGCCCGCGGCCATCAAGTGTGTGTTTTCGACGGTGGCAACCGCTTCGACGGCTATTTCGTCGCCCGTCTGGCACGGCGTCTAAGCTCCGACCCGCACGCCACGCTAGAGCGCATCCGTCTTTCACGCGCCTTCACCTGTTTCCAGTTGGCGGAGTTGGTTAAAACCGGGCCGGGGCCGCAGGAAAGAGACAATACCCCCAACCCGGATGCTGGAGCGCCCGGCCCATCCGTGTTATTTGTACTCGACATGCTTACCACTTTCTACGACGAGAGTGTGTCCCTGAGCGACACTGAGCGGTTGCTGACCAATACAATCGCACATCTAAAGCGGCTGGCTTCTGACGGGCCGGTGATCGTCGGGGCTCGCGAGCCGCGCGTCCTTGTCAAAGAACGTTGGACTCTGCTCGACCGTCTCCAGATCTCCGCCGATGCCGCCTGGTTGCTGCGATCCCCCGAGGACCCTGGTCGAGAGCAATTGAAGTTGTTTTAGAGAAGGTATCGAAAATCAGAAGCACCCGAGGCGACTATGGGACGAACCCTGCCATCCATCACCCAGGCTTTTCTCCAGGAGCAGCAATCGCTGGCCCGTTTCCGCCGCGCCCTGCGTCGGGAGGACCAGCGCGCCCTCGACGACCTACTCGGCTCTTCGCGCCAACATCTGGCAGCCGCAGCCTACGCATCCCATCTTCTACCTTTCGAAGTCATGCTTCTGGCAATGCTCGTCGAGCAGCACAAGCAGGTGCTACACCTGCAGCAGGAGATCGAGATCCTCCAATCGACACTGCGCGACATTCCCTCCGCCGATGGCGCACAACTGCTCGATGATGGCGACAGAGAAAGCGAACAAGAGGGGTGAACACCCTCTTCGGCTGGTTGTTCGACGTCTACCCTTCCGGTGACGGGATGACGGTTTGGGTGATCGACCCCGACGGTCAGAGCCACCACCTGCACGACACATTCACTCCAACCTTCTACGCCCACGGGCCGCGCCAGGAACTACGCTCAGTGTGCCAGATGCTGCGCAATCGCGGCGCACCCGTCACGCTGCGCCGCACTGAACGCATCGACCTTTTCCTCGATCGCCACATCGAGGTGCTCGAGGTCGGCGTCCGCATCCCCGACCTGCTCCCGCGCCTATTCCGCCAGGTGGCCGACTTCCGCCCGAACCTGACCTACTACGACGCCGACATCTCACTCCCGCAGCGGTACGTCCTGCAGCGCGGAATTTTCCCGCTCGCCTACTGCTCCATCGATAACGATAGGCGCCGCATTCAGCGCATCGAAGCGCTCGACTCGCCCTGGGAGATCGATTATCCGCTTCCGCCGCTGCGCACAATGAACTTGCGCCTTTCGGGCGAGATGCAGAATCCCGGGCGGGGTTACCGCGGCGATTTACTTGTTGAAACCGAAGGGAACACCTTCCATTTTCCGCGGGCGCACAGCCGCCGCCTGGTGCTCGGCATACGCCACCTACTTGAACACTACGACCCCGATGTTCTGATCAGCACCTACGGCGACAATTACATTCTCCCCCGCCTGCTCGAGCTGTCTCGCCACTACGGCATTCCTCTGCCGCTCAACCGCGATCGCGGGGAGAGCGTACTGCGCAAATCGGCATCCTCTTACTCATCTTACGGCCGGGTAGTGTTCCGCAACGAACAGCACCTGCTCTTCGGCCGCTGGCACCTCGACCGCCAAAACGCTTTCCTGGCCAACGATTACGGGGTCGACGGAATCCTCGAGATCGCTCGCCTCTCGGGCCTGCCACCACAGACCGTCGCCCGCGTCTCCACCGGCACCGGCATCAGCGCCATGCAGGTCGCCACCGCGCTGCGGCGCGGCGTACTCGTGCCCTGGCAAAAGCGGCAGCCCGAGTCGCTCAAAAGCGGCCTGGACCTGCTGTCAGCCGACAAAGGGGGACTGGTCTACACGCCCATCGCGGGGCTGCACGAACACGTCGCCGAACTCGACTTCACCGCCATGTATCCGAGCATCATGGTGCACTTCAATGTCTCGCCCGAGACAGTGGGGGCAAAATGCTGTGATGGCGAACCTATCCCCGAGTTGGGCACGTCCGTCTGCCGCCATCGCCAGGGCCTGGTGCCCGAGACGCTCGAGCCGCTGCTCGAAAAGCGCAGCCGCTATAAGGCGCTGATCCGCGAACTGCCCGAGGACGACCCGCGGCTCGAGGCCTATCGCCGCCGCTACTCGGCTCACAAGTGGCTGTTGGTGACCTGTTTCGGCTACCTGGGATACAAGAACGCCCGCTTTGGCCGCATTGAGGCCCACGAGGCGGTCAACGCCTACGGTCGCGAGGTGCTGCTGCGCACAAAGGAAATCGTCGAGGCGCGCGGCTTCCGCGTACTGCATCTCTATGTCGACGGACTCTGGATCCACAAGCCAGAGACGAACGGCAGGCCAGATTACGAAACTCTCCTTAATGATATCCATGCCGAGACCGGTCTGCATATCGGTCTTGAGGGGGTTTATCGTTGGTTAGCATTCCTGCCATCACGGACCGAACCGCGCGTGGCGGTCGCCAACCGCTATTTCGGCGCCTTCGAGGATGGTTCACTCAAGGTGCGCGGGATCGAGGCTCGCCGCCGCGACACACCCCGTTACATCAAAGAGACCCAGCTCGGGATGCTGGAAATTCTCTCCCAGGAACGCGATGCGGCCGGCTTCTGCGCCGCGCTGCCAAAAGCCATCGCCTTCGCCCGGCAGCGCCTGCTTTCCTTACGAGCTGGCGTGGTCCAAACCGACCAGTTGGTGATCGCCCACAGGCTCTCGCGCCGACCCGAGGAGTACACCGTGCGCACCGCTGCGGCGCGCGTGGCGCACCAACTCGCCGCAACCGGGATTGAGCTGCACCCGGGCGAACGCATGAACTTCCTGCTGGTTCCCGGCGCGGAGAAAGCCCGCGCCTGGGAATTGCTCGAAGGCCGGGTGCCTTATGACCGCGACGCTTACACCAAGTTGATGTTGCGCGCCGTCGAAAGCGTCCTGGCGCCCGTAGGCGCAGATCGATCGACGATCGAAATGTGGCTGCTGGGGAACGCCGGCTATTGGGGTCCTCCCGGCGCTCTACCGCCGCCTGGAGTCGACATCGGAACACCGCTTCTGGCGCGCGGCCGGGTCCCCTCACAGGTCGGAATCCGCGCTCCCTCGGCATTGGACAGGCAATGGCGCGACCTCGTCTTGCGCCGCGATGCTCTCCTTCCCACAGCATAACCAGCCCAGGTTAGCCCCAGCGGGTCCAGCCCTACAACACTGACACGACAGATGAGCTTGCCCGGTCTTAACAGCTTCAACAGATAATCTTCACGCCATCTTCACGCTTCACCAATAAACTGGTGCGTGCCAGAACCTGATTCGAAGCGTTCGCCGCCATTAATTAGGGCGCCAAGGGAAAAGCTGCTCGTTTTTGCCTTATCGAGACGGCTCTATCAGGTAAGATATGACATTGGCGAACACGACCGATGCCCGTATCCTAGCGGGCACGAAACCGTCATATAGGTGAGTGATGGCGTCTAAGGAAGATCAGTGGCTGGAAGGCGCGCGCCGGCTGGACGAGAGTGCACTAGCTGCAATCTACGACTCTCTCAGCCCCGAGCTATATAACTACGCCTGCCGCCTCGTCGGGGACACAGCAACCGCCGAAGACATTGTCAGTGAGACTTTCTTCCGCTTCTTACGCGCCCTGGGCGCCGGTGGAGGTCCCAAGGATCACCTTAGAGCTTATCTTTACCGGATCACCCATAACCTCGCGGTAGACCACCACCGCCGACGCGATGAACCTTTAGAGAACCCAGACCTGGAAGTGGAGCGATCACCTTCAGCGGATAACCCCGACGATGCTGTCGAGCATAGCCTCGCACAGGCACAGGCTCGCGAGGTGCTGTGGCGATTGACGCACGAGCAGCGTCAAGTGATTATGCTGAAATTCTTCCAGGGATTGAGCAACGAAGAGATCGCCGCAGTGCTCGAGAAACCAGTTGGAGCGGTGAAATCACTACAACACCGAGGGTTAAAGTCGATGCGCAGAATCCTGGAGAATGATTTTGCTTTTACGGAGGGCTCACCATGAGCAAGATAGAGGACCGTGTAGATCAAGCAATATCCAACTATCGCGCCGGTAAGCCAATCAAAGATCCTGATTTGCAATCTCTCTTAGAGACGATGGACATATTAAAACCTTTGGAAGATGTCACCGCCCCGGATCTCGTTCGCTCTCACCAATTACGCCAGGCGTTTCTGACACGGGCAAAAGAGACGTTGCCCGTATCTCCACCCGAGCTTACACGTCATATAGGGTGGATAAACACATTCAAAAAGGAGCGTTCACACATGTTCACAGTTACCCGTATTTTGATCTTGCTCGCAGTCGCGTTCGGCGGCACAACCGCAACCGCATTCGCCGCACAAGACAGCCTGCCCTCCGAAGCGCTGTATCCAGTCAAGACGCTTACGGAAAATGTCCGACTGGCATTAACCTCCGACCCCGAAGCTGAAGTTGATTTGCTGCTGCAATTTTCCGATGAACGCATGGAAGAAATTGCGACCCTGATGGAACAAGGGCTTCCTGTGCCAGAGGCCGTGGCAACCCAACTCCAGAGTCACCTCAATTTGGCACTGAAGACGTGTGCTGAACTGGACGATGCCGCATTACTTCAGCTCATGTCTCAAATTCAGACGCGCTCCCAGGAACAACTCAAAGTCCTGGAAAAACTTGGGGAAGGTTCCGTAAATCAACCCGAGGACGCCTTGCAACTGGCAACACAGGCTATGAACAACGTCCGTGTCGCTGCCGAGGGTGCCCTGGAGGACCCAATAACTTTCCGGCTCCACCAAGGCACAAATAGACCAGAATATGCGCCGGAACACGGCGACATGATCCCAGCTGATGGCGCGGGAGATTCACAAGGACCTGGAAACAAAGGTTCCAACGGCAAGAAAGGACCCGGCATTCAGGACCCCACGACTCCTTAGGGAGCATAATAAACAACCCTGCGCAAATAGCGTATAAAAACAACCGTTGGCCTGACCTGGATGAATCCTAAGAGGCCAACGGTTGCGTCTTTTTATTCAAAGAAGGAAGCGATGATGGCTAGGATCATGTGGGGATTCACACAATGCTCAACGGTTATGCGACGATCGTCCATGCCCAGTCTGTTGACGAACCGCCTTCTGTCATGGTATCATCCGGCGGCCTTGAGACCGCTCTAGTGAGTACCGGGCGGCTTATGTGTTTTTCTCGGAGGAGAACAAGATCAGCGCATCAAAATTTAGAATAAACAATCAAATTCGAGCTAAAAACGTGCGCCTTATCGGCGCCGATGGTATCAACATCGGCGTGGTTACGATTGATGAGGCGTTTGAAGCCGCTAGGACGGCAGATCTTGACCTGGTTGAAATTGCCCCAAATGCCGACCCACCTGTATGTCGGGTGCTTGACTTCGGCAAGTTCCTCTACGAGAAATCGAAGAAGGACCGTGAGGCAAGAAAGGCGCAAACCAAAGTTGAGATCAAGGAAGTACGGCTTCGCCCGAAAACTTCCGAGCATCATCGGTCATTCAAAGTTCGAAATGCAAGGCGTTGGTTGACAGAAGGAAAGAAAGTCCGAGTACGTATCCGTTTTCGCGGGCGTGAAATCACATTTCCCGAGATCGCACTCGAGGATTTACAGGGCATAGCGGACGAACTCTCCGATGTCGGAATCATTGAGCAATCCCCGACGATGGAAGGCCGCACGATGCTCATGACACTGGCGCCGGGCAAACCAAAGCGGTAGTTATTTTAGACCACCAGGTTCGTGTCGATGTCCCCGTGGACAGCGGTACCGTCCGCGGGGTTTGTGCCCCACAGGCGGGTCGCAAAGAACGAGATTATCTTTATTAGAGGAGTAGGATTGTGGCCCGTAAAGCCAAGAAGAAGGGGAAATATAAACTCAAGACGCATAAAGCAACCGCCAAGCGCTTCCGTTTAACGGGTTCTGGGAAGCTGGTGCGCACTAAGGGAAACAAGAGTCACCTGCGCCGAAAGAAATCCGCCCGTTCCAAGCGGTTGTTCTCAAGAATGCTTCCTGTAGAATCGAAGGGTATCGCCAAGCGCGTTCACCGCTTAGCTCCCTACTTGAAGAAGTACAAGTCCAACCCGAACGCCCGTACGGGGGGCTCTTCCAAATAGCCTACCCATTGTTGTGGCTGTTGAGTGTATACAACAGGTGTCCTAGAGACATCGGCGCTCAGGGGTCCACAGGAGAGTGAAAAGTGCCACGAGTTAAAGGCGGTACCATCACACGCCGTCGCCACAAAAAAGTATTAAAACTTACCAAGGGAATGTACGGCTCTCGCAGTACCTTATACCGTCGCGCCAACGAGGCCATGCTAAAGAGCCTGTGGTATGCATATCGAGATCGTCGCACCCGCAAACGCGATCTGCGTCGTCTTTGGATTGCCCGCATCAACGCCGCCGCGCGTCTCAACGGAACTACCTACAGCCGTTTGATCTACGACTTGAAGCAATCTGGTATAGGTTTGAACCGGAAGATCCTCGCCGATCTTGCAGTTCGTGATCCAAAGGCTTTCAGCGAGGTCGTAAAGACTGCAACCAAAGGGTAGCCAATACTTTCAATCTCATTAATAAAAGGGACGCACAAGCGTCTCTTTTTGTTTACCTCCAAAATAGAGGTTCGCAGAATACACTTCCCACGGGGTTCCAACCTGCGGGAGGGTAGCTAAGTGTTAAGCCCTGAAGTTCAGCTCCGGGCAGAGTGGAGCGGTGTAAATCCGCTGGATTACCATCACAACTTGGAGTAGAACCCTAGAAGTTGCAGCTCACAGTAGTTTTCCTTATGCTCTCCGTGCCCAGTGGCAGTGACAGACCGCAGTGATACAATCAAACGCAGGGGAACAATAGAGAACTGCCTGGAGTTTTGAATGACAATGCTGGTCTTGCGGCCGACGCTACCCCAAGGGCGAAAAATCCGCAGAATCCACGGCGACGCGCAATGATTACATCAACGTCCAATCCACGCGTGCAGTGGGTTCGAACGCTGCAAAGCAAGCGGCGCGCCCGCAAGCGTGAAAGTCTCTTTATCATTGAAGGTACTCGACTTGCAAACGAGGCTGTTTCCTCCCGCTCACCCGCTAAACTCGTTATATACACGGACGCAGTCAAGCAAGGTGACCCGCGTCTATTAGATGAGTTGATCGATCTGGGAGCAGAGGCTGAAGAAGTTTCTGAGCGGGTTATGAGGGCTTGTTCCGACACTGAATCTCCACAAGGGCTTCTTGCGGTTCTTCCCCTTCCATCTTCTATCCCTCCTGACAATCTGAGCCTGGCGCTTGTCGCAGACCGAATTTCCGATCCCGGCAATCTCGGAACGCTCTTGCGCACTGCGCAAGCAGTGGGCGTTGAAGCCGTGTTCCTCAACCCGGGCACAGTCGACCCCTTTAACCCTAAAGTCGTGCGCGGCGCCATGGGGGCACATTTCCATATCCCCATTATCCAGGAGCAAACTTCTGAGATCGAGAAACACCTTCGCGGAATGGATGTTTGGGTCGCTGAAGTTGGCCAGGGGCCTCCATACTATAATGTGGATTGGGGCAAGCCATCCGCGATCGTGATCGGGAGCGAAGCCCACGGTCCCAGCGACGAGCTTCGCTCCATTGCCAAAGGCAGCACGCACATTCCCATGCACGATTCAACCGAGTCGTTGAACGCCTCTGTCGCCGCTGCGGTCATCCTATTCGAAATTGCCCGAATGCGAGGAGAAGGATGAAGATTCGTTCGATCACCGGCTTCATCGATCCGGGCTGGCCAATCGATACCGAGTTCATCGCCAAAACAGCCCAATGCCTGAAGGATTGTCGATCGGCGATTCAAGACGCAGGCTTTGAGGTCCAGACACTGCGTATTGCTACGCCGCCGCCTTCGGAAATGTCAACCCCGGTCACACCCCTCGATCGACCAGACCTGGCTCGCCGGCTTGAAGCTGAAATATTCATTCAGGGCATCGATTATGCGGCGATAGGGCCCGTCCTTCCTGATGAGCCGGATGGTTTTCGTATTCTGCCAGAAGTGTTGGCAGCAACGGATATGGTCTTCTCCTCTGGGCTCTATGCGGATCCAACAGTCGGGCTGTCGCTCACCGCGGCGCGGGCGTGTGCCCGAGCTATCCAGGAGATATCGGCCCTGGGCGACGACGGTTTTGGTAACTTACGCTTCGCCGCGCTGGTCAATGTTCCCTCAGGCGTCCCTTTCTTCCCCGCAGCGTACCACCGCGGCGGACCTCCCTCACTTGCGATCGCGACCGAATCGGCCGATCTCGCGGTCAGCGTTGTCAAAGACGCGGCTTCGCCCCAATCGGCGAAGAAACAACTGGTTGCGGCAATCGAGACCCATGCAGAAAACCTCGTCCGAGTCACCGATACCATCGCCAGCGATCATGACTTTCGCTTCCTTGGAGTCGATTTCTCCCTCGCCCCGTTTCCGGAAACACATCTCTCGATCGGCACAGCGCTCGAGATAATCGGAGCCTCCGCTTTCGGCCAATCTGGCAGCGCAGCAGCGGCAGCGTTCCTGACCGACTGCCTTGACAACGCCCGATTTCAACGCGCGGGCTTTTGTGGACTCTTCCTTCCTGTTCTCGAGGATACCGTCCTGGCCGCGCGCGCCAGTGAAGGTATTCTTACAATTTCCGATTTACTGCTCTACTCCACCCTTTGCGGAACCGGTCTGGATACAATCCCACTTCCGGGAGATGCGAGCGTAGAAGCATTAACCGGGCTTCTACTCGACCTCGGCGCAATCGGCCTGCGCCACTCAAAACCACTTACAGCACGGCTCATGCCCATTCCCGGAAAATCCGCGGGGGATGATGTTCATTTCGAATTCCCCTACTTTGCGGACAGTCGGGTTATGCCGCTCCCTGATGCGCCTCTCACCGGTCTTCTCAACGGCTCTGACACGCTCGACATCGGCCCCTATAAATTTGAATGACATCACTAAATGCACTCAGCCGACCAGGCAACGATAAAGGTCAAATATCACAATGGACCTGTCCGCGAATTTAAACTCATCCCAGATCGAAGCGGTCACCACTCCGCCAGGGCCGGTTCTAGTACTTGCCGGACCAGGTTCCGGAAAGACGCGTGTCCTAACCCACCGCGTAGCCCAGCTCATCACTGCAATGGGGGTGGTGCCGCGATCGATCGTCGCCGTCACCTTCACAAACAAGGCCGCAAAAGAGATGAGCAAACGGGTGCAGGAGCTGCTTACACATGACACGAAAGCAGGGGACGGATTGCCAAACCTGGGCACCTTCCACGCGCTTTGTGCACGCATCATCCGCCAGGAAGCTGATCATCTGCCGCTAACGCGCGACTATGTGATCTATGATGAATCCGATCAACAATCCTTGGTTCGAGAGGCAATAAAGGATTTGCGACTTGATCCCAAACAGACCCGGCCGGGGCGTATCCTTAATGCAATCTCAAAAGCGAAAAATGAACTGATCGAGCTGGAAGACTACAACACCGACACGTACGCAAACGAAATCGTGCGCCTAGTATATGAGCGCTACCAAAAGGCTTTGCTGGCGAATAACGCTCTAGATTTTGATGATCTTCTTTTCTGGGTTTATCGCCTGCTGCGAGATCACGATGATCTACGAAGCGCCTACCGGCGCCGTTTTCAGCATCTGCTCGTTGATGAGTTTCAGGATACCAATACCGCGCAATATTCGTTGCTGCGTCTGTTGGCAGGCGAAAGTCCAGATCTGTTCGTCGTCGGAGATCCAGACCAGTCGATCTACCGCTGGCGAGGAGCCGATTACCGCAATGTGCACCGCTTTCAAAAGGACTACCCTCAAGCGCGCACGATTCTCCTCGAGCAAAACTATAGATCCACGCAGACCATTTTGGATGTTGCCACCGCGGTGATTGACGCCAATCCTGGCCGTCAACGGAAGCTGCTATTTACAGATCGGGGCTCCGGGACCCCCGTCGTCCTTCACGAATCCTATAACGAAAACGATGAGGCCGATTTCGCAGTGGAGATCCTCTCAACCCTGACCTTTGCCGGCGATGCTGATCCCGGGGATTGCGCCGTGATGTACCGCACAAACGCTCAATCCCGAGCCCTAGAGGAAGCTTTCCTGCGAGCCGGCCTATCCTACCGCATCGTTGGCGCACAGCGATTCTACGGCCGTCGAGAGATCAAGGATCTAATCGCATACTTACGCCTGATTCACAACCCCGTCGATCGCGTCAGTTTGCTGCGGGCGTTAAACACACCTCCGCGCGGCATCGGCGCAAAAACCGTCGAGCTCTTGCTCGAGAGTTCCCGGAAGCGCGCTGTCGATCCGGCGGAGATCCTATTCACTCTTGCCCGCGATAAAGATCCTGCCTTGATGGACACTTTCAACCCGCGTGCCCGACGCGCGCTGGTCAGCTTCGCTGATTCCTGGCTTCGTTGGATCGAGATGAAAGAGAATAATGGCCTCGTCTCTCTCATTGATCTCATCCTCGAAGAGACCAGCTACCGGGCATACATCGATGATGGAACAGAAGAAGGTGAAACCCGTTGGGAGAACATTCAGGAACTGCGGCGGGTGGCCTATGAGTTTGAAGACGTCGACCTGGCATCTTTCCTCGAAAGCATCGCCCTCATCTCCGACCAGGACACCTTGTCTGAGGAACAGAACGCACCCACCCTGCTAACCCTCCACGCCGCAAAGGGGCTGGAATTCCCGGTAGTGATCATTATCGGACTTAACGATGGTGTCCTGCCTCACCAGCGCTCCTTCGATGACCCGGAAGCCATGGCAGAGGAGAGGCGCCTGCTTTATGTTGGTGTCACACGCACAAAAGATCGCTTGTATCTCCTGCGCACATTTCGCCGCCGCATCGCTGGCCCTTCCACTTTGAGCGAACCCTCACGCTTCTTGCACAACATTCCTCCAGAGCTCCTGGATGGTGATCTCCTTGGCTCCCAGAACTGGGAACAGACTTCCTATAAACAGAAGACCACCTGGGATCTGTCCCCAAAAATCCCGCTCGAGCCTCAATATAAATCCGGGATGCGTGTTTTGCACAAAGTCTTCGGCGAGGGTATCGTCATGTCCACGCGGATCGACCACGACGACGAGGAGGTTAGCGTCGAGTTTGAGGAGATTGGCACGAAACACCTTGACGCCTCGATGGCTCAGTTGGAAATTCTTGATGGTTGAGTTTTATCAAGATATCGAGAACAATGTATTCAGGTCTTCTCTCTACGATGCCTACCCATTCTTAACTTCACTGGAGATAAAGAGATGAATATCTTCTTAACGGGTGGCGCGGGTTATATTGGGTCCGCTGCCGCCGCAACTTTGTTACAGGCTGGACATTCAGTGACCGTTTTCGACTCCCTGGTCACAGGACATCGTGAAGCCATCCCACACGAGGCCCGGCTTATCCAAGCCGACCTCGGCGACCGTGCCGCACTTGATGCTGCACTAAACGCGGAACAATACGACGCGGTGATGCATTTCGCCGCATTCATCGAAGCCGGCGAGAGCATGGATAACCCTGGAAAATATTTCCATAATAATCTAGTGCTCTCAGTGGGCTTGATCGAGGCCTGTATTCGCTCCAACGTGAAGCGTTTCGTGCTCTCCTCTACCGCGGCGGTATATGCCTCGAGCGACCAACCTCTTTCGGAAGAGTCGCCGCTTGGTCCATCAAACGTGTATGGTCACACCAAGCTGATGATCGAGCAGACTCTCGAGTGGTATCGCCAGATACACGGCTTGCGCTATGCTGCGTTGCGCTACTTCAACGCCGCTGGCGCTCTTCCCGATCGTGGCGAGGCGCATCAACCTGAAAGCCATCTCATCCCACTTGTCCTGCAGGTCGCCCTTGGCCAGCGGACTGAAATTAAAGTCTTTGGCGATGACTACCCCACACCAGACGGCACGTGCATCCGAGATTACATCCACATCGCCGATCTCATCGATGCTCACTTGCTCTGCTTAGAGGCGCTCGATGACCAAGACCGTTTGGTGTACAACCTTGGGAATGGGGCCGGTTACTCCGTTCGCGAGGTCATCGAAGCATCCCAGAATATTACAGAACAAGAGATCTCGGCCCTTGATGCTCCTCGACGGCCTGGCGATGCCCCCCGACTCGTAGCAAGCTCCGAGAAAATCCAGCGCGATCTCGGTTGGTCGCCTAAGTACCCGGAGCTCGAGCAGATCATCGCCAGCTCCTGGGAATGGCATCGGACCCACCCACAAGGTTACGAGACACAAACTGATTAATGTCAGCGGATCGGCGCAATAAGATTCTTGGTCGTTCAAGTGGGGGGCATGGGATTCGCATCAAGATGTGGTCTTAGTTGCACCCCTGATTGCTGTCCTTTGACCTATACAATAGATCACGAGGGTATAATCTCGAGGTGAAATCACCGAAGAAACGTGCGACCGAAGTCCGCTCTCGTCTACTGGAGATCTATGGCCAGCCGGTCTGGCGCGATCCACTACCGCCGCTCGACGAGCTGGTCTCCACAATCCTCTCTCAAAATACAACCGACACAAATCGCGATCGCGCTTTCGAAACCCTTCAGGGGCGTTTCCCCACCTGGGAAGAGGTGCGTGATGCAGAGCCGTCAGCTGTTATTGCCGCCATCCGCTCCGCGGGTCTTGCCAATCAAAAAGGACCTCGCATCCA
Organism: uncultured Anaerolineales bacterium; assembly: GCA_965363875.1. Classification (GTDB taxonomy): domain Bacteria; phylum Chloroflexota; class Anaerolineae; order Anaerolineales; family E44-bin32; genus E44-bin32. The sequence goes on along the minus strand of CBDTTY010000024.1, from coordinate 5,178 downwards.
GCTCGCCCTGCAGCAAATTACCGAGGAACAGGGCGATCTCAATCTTGATTTCCTGGAAGATATGCCCCTTGAAGAGGCGAAGGAATGGCTGCTTCGTTTCAAGGGCGTCGGTCCAAAGACCGCGGCTATCGTGCTGCTCTTCTCACTCGGCAAACCGGCTTTCCCCGTAGACACTCATATTTACCGCCTGACAGGGCGCCTGGACTTGCGTCCCGATAACATTACCGCCGAGCAAGCACACAGTCACCTTGCAGCACTTTTCGATCCGGCGATGTATTATGATGTTCATCTCAACCTTATCCGTCACGGGCGCGAGATCTGCCATGCCCGTTCTCCACAATGCGAGAGCTGCACATTGAGCGATATCTGCCCTTATTTTCAAACGCGGTCGCGGGAAAGCACGAATGAGTAATTCGCCAAAACAAACGGAGCCCACCGAGAACTTTCGTAAAGTCCGCCTCGCGCTGGAGACTCTTTCTGCAAATTGCGATGGTTCACAAGCTGCAATCGCCCGCGACGCGCTGAATGTTCTCGAGCAGGTTGAGGGACACCAAGGCGCAGGTGAACAAGCGCGTATGGCTGCGCTTTTTAAAGTCTGCCGTGCGCTGGGGTCATCTCTCGAACTTAGCGAAGTATTGAGCGAGACGATGGATTCGGTTATTCAACTAACGGGCGCGGAGCGTGGCTTTCTGGTGCTCGTCAACCAGGAAACCGGCGAACTAGCGTTTCGGGCAGCACGCAACTTCCAACAGGAGAACCTAGATAAGAACGAAATGGAAGTCAGCCGCTCGATAATCCGGGATGTCATCCATTCCGGCGAGGGGGTTTTAACCACGAACGCGCAGGTCGATGATCGCTTCTCCTCACAAGATTCGATAACTCGGTTTTCGCTCCGCTCCGTTCTCTGCCTGCCCCTGCGAACGCGAGGCGAAGTTATCGGCGTCATCTATATTGACAACAAGATCAAAACCGGCGCCTTCAATAGAGATGATCAGGAACTGCTGGAGGTTTTCGCCGTTCAAGCCGCAGTGGCAATTGAAAATGCGCGCCTTTATTCCCAGGTGGATGCTGAATTGGCCAACCGGGTAAGCGAGCTGGAAACGCTTCGCTATATCGACAAAGAACTCAACACCGGCCTTGATTTCAAGCGCGTTTTAGAGCTCACGCTGGAATGGGCTTTGCGCAGCACAGGATCAGAGAATGGCTGTATCGGGCTTCTGGACACAGCCGGTTCGCTGTCCATCCTCGCCGGCGAGTGTGTAGATGATTTAATGGATGCTAGCGATCCGCGCCTCGCTCCAGCCCTGCATCAGGGTCATGCGGTTACATTTCAACAGGATGATAATTTCAAAGCCATGATCGTGCCCGCCCGGCGCGAGGAGCGCACAATCGCACTTATCGCCGTTAGACGGAGGGATAAAGCTTACTCCAAGGATGATGAGAGTTTCCTCATCCACATTGCTGAACGCGCCGCCCTCGCGATCGAAAACACACGCCTTTTTGATGCTGCCCGTGCAGCGGACGATGCCAAATCGCAGTTTATCTCGATCGTGACGCATGAATTAAAAATTCCAATGACCTCGATCCGAGGATACGCTGACCTCATCAAACAAGGTACAGCCGGTCCGGTTACGGATCAACAAATGAAATTCCTTGACACAATCCGCTCCAATGTAGATCGGATGGCTGATTTGGTCTCGGATATTTCCGATATCTCGCGAATTGAAACCGGGCGTCTCAATATCGACCTTGCGGCCATCCCGATCGGCGATTACATCTTTGAAATCGCAGCGGGTTTCCGTCCCCAATTCGACGCCAAGAAACAATCTGTTGAGTTTTCCATCGAAGATAGCCTTCCCATGGTGCAAGCAGATCGAAATCGATTGGCTCAAATCCTGACCAACCTGCTTAGTAATGCCAATAAATACACGCCCGAGGGCGGCTCCATCACCATCACTGCCGCGCTCTCCAATAGTTTCATTCGAACCGAAATACGCGATACTGGCATCGGATTAACTGGTGAAGATCAGGCGAGGCTCTTTACACAGTTTTTCCGCTCCGAGGAGCCAGCCGTACGGAATGAGATTGGCTGGGGCCTTGGTCTGCATGTAACCCAGCGACTCGTCAATCTTATGGGCGGCGAAATTGGCGTTCGGAGCGCACCCGGCGAGGGCAGCACTTTCTGGTTCACGCTTCCGGCAATAAAATAAAACACCTGAAATCCGACATCATGAGCAAAAAACAAAAAAGTGAGCGCTACCGCCTGCTTCTATACCGCGACGTTGTAGGCCGTCATGCACGGAAAGCTCTCCTCCTCGCGTGTCTTTTCCTCGGCTTGTGGATTCTCGTAGATAGAGGCTACGCCCACTGGTTTGAGCGCGATACACAGCGTTGGCTCTTCGCTGGCGGACTTGTCGCCTTCGTTTATTGGTTGTTTGCTCGTTTTGGACCTGGTCTGGCATATGCTCAAGCCCATCACGACCATCTTCGCCTTCAGACACCGATATTCCGCTTGAACATTTCCTACCGCCGAATCATCAACACTCGCCCGATCGTCTTTGGCAGGTTGTTTCCTCCCGAAAGCATACCTCGTCGCGACCGGCGTCCATTGCAGCCCTTCCTCGGCGCCACCGCGCTGGGCATAGATCTGCGCGGATGGCCGCTGCCCACCTGGCTTCTTCGGCTCTTTCTTAGCCGTTACATGCTGGCAAACGACCAGATCGGCTTCGTCCTCCTCGTCGATGATTGGATGCGCTTCAGCACTCAACTAACGAGCTTGCTGGGAACTTGGCGCTCTTCACGTCAACAGCGACCACCCGGCCCGGGCTACGGAGCATCCGACCTGCTGTCCGATTGACCCCCCAATATCAGCGGTTCTGATCGCTCGCTTTGACACGTCACTGCGCTGAGGTCTATACTCGCTCTTGACTCGCTGGAGATTAAGGAGAGAGACATGCCTCTCAAAATTACCTGGCACGGACACGCCGCCTTTGGGCTCGACGTAGATGGCGTTAAGCTGCTCGTTGATCCTTTCCTGAACGACAACCCCGCCGCAGTGGTCAAAGCAGATGCGGTAGATGCGGATTTCATCCTCATCTCCCACGGGCACGGCGATCATGTTGGGGATGCCGTGGCAATTGCCGAACGTACCGGCGCCCTCGTAATTAGCACTTATGAGATTACTTCCTGGTTTGCTAACAAGGGTATCGAGACGCATGCTCAACACATCGGTGGAGGTTTCCACCACCCCTTTGGTTACCTCAAGCTGACACAGGCCCTGCATGGATCCATGCTCCCGGACGGATCCTATGGCGGAAACCCGGCAGGGTTCCTGCTCACTACATCAGGAGATGAGAAACTCTATCTCGCCTGCGATACCGGACTTTTCGGCGACATGCGCTTAATCGGGGAGGAGGGAATCGATCTGGCGGCCCTACCTATCGGGGATAACTTCACGATGGGCCCCAACGATGCCTTGCGAGCGGTCAAGCTGCTTGAGCCCAAACACGTCATTCCGGTGCATTACAACACCTGGGAGCTTATCAAGCAAGATCCTCACGCGTGGGCAGAGCAGGTAAAGAAAGAGACTTCAGCGATTCCGCACGTCCTACAACCTGGCGAAAGCTTCCAGCTCTAAAACTCGTGAGACTGTATTTAAATCAGCGGTAATATCCCCGATTCGGGCAACACTCATATGCACAAGACTCTCGGCTGGCGCGACCACATTTTCATTAACGTGTACTGGCTCGGTTTGAGCATCTCCGCCGGCGTTATCACGCCTGTTTTGTTGCCGTATCTCGTCACTATGTTCGTCTCCCACGATCAGAAAAACACCTACCTTGCACTGCTGCGCGTCGCCGGACTTGCGGTCGCTATGCTCGTGCAGCCTCTAGCGGGTATGTATAGCGACCGCAGTACGCACCGCTGGGGCCGCAGACGGCCCTTCATCTTGGGGGGCACAATTCTTGATCTAGTATTTCTTGCGATCATCGGCGCATCTGTACTGTTCATCGGATCGGCACTGGATCAAACGATACGCCCACTCCTGGGTTTCTCCGCCGCATTTGCCGTTTTACTGCTTGGTCTCGTTCTTCTACAAGCTTCATCCAACACCGCACAAGGTGCGCAGCAAGGCTTGATTCCCGACCTTGTCCCCGAAAATCAGCGTGGCACGTCCTCCGGAGTGAAGTCGTTGTTCGAGATCTTGCCGAGCTTCCTGGCAGTCTTCATTGGTCCAATCATAGACGCCGGACGGATTTGGCTTACGGTCGGTATCATCGGCGGCTCGCTTTCATTGACGATGTTGCTCACAATGATCTTTGTGCGCGAAGAACCCTTGCGCGAGAAACCCAAGCCGGGGAATGCTTCCCGCTCGTTACGTATCTTCGCACTCACGGCGCTCTTTGTCGGTGTTACGCAAGGTGCGGTTTGGCTTATCCGCACCGGAGGCCTATTCCTCAGCAGCCGCGATGTTTCTACAGATTTACAGATTGCCATTATGGGATTATCCGGTTTGATTGTCATGGCCGGATCGATACTCGTGGGCGTTTATTTTGGTGCGCGGGTGGGTATTGGTGAGGACGCTCGATCAAATACCCCCTTCATCTGGTGGATCATTAATCGCCTGCTTTTTCTGGCCGCGGTGGGATCGATTCTTGGTTTCTTCCAATTCTTCATCGGCGATGTCCTTCGCGTCGAGAACCCGGCTACGATGACCACTATCCTCCTCGCCATTGTGGCTTTGTTCTTGATCCCTTCAGTCCTGGGCGGCGGATATCTGGCAGACCGAATCGGGCGGAAACGGCTGATCGCTTTTGCCGGTTTAATTTCAACAGCCGGGACGCTGCTCTTACTTTTCTCACGGACAATGCCAATGGTGATCGTAAGCGGCTGCCTCCTCGGCGTGGGAGCGGGCACGTTCATGGCCTCCAACTGGGCCCTCGGCACAGACCTGGTTCCTCCCAAAGAGGCTGGACGCTACCTGGGCATCTCTAATCTCGCCGGCGCTGGTGCGGGGATCGTCGGTGCAGGAATCGGCGGGCCTATGGCGGATTTCTTCAACCGGATACAACCCGGTCTAGGATATCTCGTTATTTTCGCCATCTACGCAGGTCTCTTTTTGCTCTCGGTAGTCGTCTTGCGCGGGATCCCCGAACCAAAAAATTCGCCAGGTCAATA
>CBDTTY010000023.1:0-20537 GCA_965363875.1 uncultured Anaerolineales bacterium | reverse complement strand
GGACAGCCTCTTGCACATATTTGATATACATCGGTCAACGACTAGCCACGGCACAAATCAGTGACACAGCGGCCTCAACCGAGCTTAAGGGTTGGCGATTCCATTCAACCAAAAATTCCCAGGGCCTGGATTAGCAGCGAAACTTCAACAACCAGAACTGCAATGAATCCAGCGCAGAGAATTACACGGACCAACCGCTCGGTCAGATTCACTTTCCCTTGAGTGGTTTCTCGAGAGTGATCAAGATCTAGAAATCGTAAGGTATCCAGGATTAGAGATGACATTTCCGCAAAACCTCACCGGTCCGATCTAAGTTCAGGATACTATTGAAAACGCCGGGTATGGGTCATTTGTAAACTAGCTGAAAAGTCCCCAAAACTCTAAAGAACACCAGCATGCTACAATGACCCCATGCTCATCCCTACCTCCAGGCGACTACTGATTCTCCTGCTGCTCACACTGCTCAGCGTAGGCCTTATCCCTTCTGCTTTGGCGCAAACGGATATCAGCCTGCACATCTCTGAACTCAACTTCGAGTCCTTCCCGAAAATCTCGCTCTTCGCTCAAGTGACAGATGACAGGGGATACCGAATCCTCGGCTTAACATCCGACAACTTCCGTATCCTCGAAGAGAATGTGGAGGCGAGCGGCATCGAGGTCCGAGAAACTACGGTAGGAAGCAGGATCGTGTTCGCATTGAACACAAACTTCGGGCTTCGCATCCGAGACACTTTGGGAAATTCACGCTTCGACCTCACCCGACAAGCATTGTTGGACTGGTGGAGGCGTCCCGAATTCAATCGAGTAGGTGTTGATGACCTGAGTCTGATCGCGATTGACGGCACTCTTCAAAGCCATAGTAGAGCAGCAGTCGACCTCGCAACCGCTCTGGACCACCATCAGCCAACCTTCCCAGACGAGGAAACCGGCTACGAGTTTCTCTTCCAAGCGCTGGATTTCACTGCGGACAGACCGCCAAGTATTGGAATGCCGAGTTACCTTATTTTTTTCACTGCCTTGTCAACACCGCCCGAAGACACCACCGTGATGAATATCATCACCCGCGCTCACAGTAATGAGACGGCGATCTTCCCAGTATTATTGGGGGAAGAAGATGTTCTTGATCAGCCCGAGGCGGTCATCCTGAATCAGATCGCCGAGGAGACGGGTGGCCAAGTTATCCTGTTTAACGATGACGAAGGACTCGATCAATTGATCGACCTGGTCATCAGCCAACGGACTCAGTACTCACTCAGCTATACATCTCAAATCATTGACTCCGGACCTCATGAAATCAAGGTTCAGCTTATTATCGATGGCACAGAGGCAGCCTCAGCCGTCAGGAATTTCGTCTTAGAGATTCAACCTCCAGAAATCACGTTGCTCCAACCACCTCGAGAGATCTTTCGCGGCTCCGATGATCCTTCCACACCGCTTGACGAAATTCAACCTACATCCATCGACTTGGAATTCGCAAAGACTTTCCCGGATGGCTTTCCGCGCGAACTCACACTGAGCCAGTTGCTCATCGATGGAGTCGTTGTAAATCAAAGCGAAGCGCCCCCTTACGAGCGTCTGGTCTGGGACCTTCGACCCTTGCTTCAATCCGAGGAACACACAATACAGGTTTTCGTCGTAGATTCCTTCGGGCAGGAGAGCGCATCAGATATCCATAGAGTCCAACTGGAAGTTGAATTGCCCCCGCGCGGCCTCGTGGCGATTCGGCCTGCATCGGGCTCACTTCTCCTGGCCCTCGGAGTTCTGCTTGTCGGCACCATCATGGCAGCCATCTTGCTTACGTACGGCCGACGGCCTCTAAAGACAGCTGAAGCCGAGCCCCAGGGGGCTTCGGCCACCGCATATCGGAGAGCTTCATTGCGGCGCGATCTCCCCGATGAGCCCGCGGAGGCTTTCCTCCACCCAATGGGGCCCTACACCACAACCGGCGAGAGTATCCCCTTGATTGGGACGGACATTTTCATCGGAAGTGATCCCTCGCTCACCGCAGTGCCGTTGGAAGATCCCTCCGTCGACAGAATGCACGCCCGCCTCATCCGACATGTTGACGGCAGCTATTTACTCAAAGATCAAGGTTCGGTCGCCGGAACCTGGGTGAACTACAAAGAAGTACCGAAAGAAGGGCTGTTATTATCGGACGGGGATCGCATACACTTTGGACGCGCTTTTTTTCAATTCATACGGCCAAACGCCCCCCATCGTCGTATAATCCACGTTTATAAACTTGAATCCAAGGGTGAAGACCCATTGAAACCAGAGGAAAATAACACTCGTGATCGCTGACCCACAATCTCACTTAGCCTATGCCGCCCGCACCCACATGGGGAAGAAAAGGCGCGTCAACGAAGATCGCACCATCGTGATGGCATACCGTGTTGAAGAGAACGGACCACCGGCGCTATTGGCGATCGTCGCTGACGGAATCGGCGGTCACAAGGCAGGTGATGTCGCCGCACAGCTGACTGTTGAAACGATCACCCAGGGGGTTGCAACTTTCCAGGGCGGCGACCCGCTCCCATGCCTCCAATCGGCGATTATCGAGGCTGGACGCGTGGTCTCGACAAATGCAGCCGAGTCTGCGGATCTCGCTGGGATGGGATCCACGGCGGCAGTTGCCCTCATCGTTGGACCGCGCCTCTATACAGTTACGGTTGGGGACAGTCGCATTTATCTGCTACGGCAGGGCCGATTACGTCAGATATCGATCGATCACACCTGGGTACAAGAGGCGATCGACTACAACATTATCTCGCCCGAAGATGCAAAGGACCACCCGCAAGCACACGTCATTAGACGGCATATCGGAGGCAAGCAGCTTCCCGAACCGGATATTCGCATGTCGTTGGAGGATGGCGAGAACGACAGCCGTGCGATCTCGAACCAAGGGATGCACCTAAAGCGAGGGGATCGCTTATTGCTCTGCACAGATGGTCTCACCGATATGGTGACCGATCTAGAAATCTATCATGCTCTCAAAGAAAAACCCGTGGAAGAAGCAGCCGAATACCTTCTGGATCTTGCTTTGGACCACGGCGGCCACGACAACATCACACTGGTCATACTCGCGGCACCGAAGGGCAAGCATCAAGAGAGGCCTCGCTCTAAATTCGGGTGCCTACTTGCCGCAGCAATCAGCAGTTTAATTCTGATCCTCGTCACCGCTCTGGCGCTCGGCGCGGTCTGGTGGTTTGGGTTCTGGCCATGGTCTCCATAGAAAACCTTCAACCAGTTTGTCAACTTTAATCTAGCCATCTACGCCCTTTCAGCACGTTCAACCCAGGCGACCCCAAACAGGATGAGTCCGCCCCCGAGTACACTCATAGTTGTAACAACCTCACCAAGAAGAACGATTGCGATAACCAGCGTAATCAGCGGCTCGAGGTATTGCAGCGCCGCAACAATCGTCGCCTTGCTTCCAGAAAGCGCAAAAAAAAAGCGCATAAGCAAAACCCGTGCTTGCCACGCCCAGGATTGCGAGGGTTCGTCTCTGCATGTGCATCCAGTTCTCTTGCGCAGTGTTTAGCGCTCGATTGTCAGACGGACGATATGGCGGTCGACGCCTCCGAGGCGGTACTTATAATCCTCGTCGCCGCGCAGGAAATCGACCTCTGTCCGGCCATGGTCAATTGCCCAACGAATTAGATGGGCCATTAAAACCCAGCCCGGGGAGAGTTCATAATGCGAGGGGTTGAAGCCGGAATTGTAAATCCAGAGCTTATCATCGTAATCGAAATTCATGTAGCCAAATACAGGTTCCCCTCCGACCTCAAGAAAAGCTAGTTGAAGCCAACCTCGCTCATGCGAGATCAGAGCAAGGCGGCGAAAGAATTCCATCATCTTGTCCGCTAGAAACGCTCGTTTCTCCGAGTCGTTCTGCATAAGCCCGAGAAAAAGATCGATCTCGGGTTCAATCAGTGCATCTCCGTCGACAATCCGCCAACTAACGCGTGCCGGATATTCTTCTGCCCGCCTGAGTTTGCGTTTTACTTCTTTGCGTCGTTTACTGTTTAGCGCCTGGAGATATGCATCCCAGCTATCCGCAAGAGCCACGAAAGGCACCGGCGAGATTCGCTCCTTTTCAACTCGCCACCCGCGTTTCTCCGCCGAGTGCTGCAACGCTTGCACTGTAGATGATCCCTCATGGAGATTATAAAGATCGAGAACCTCCCATCCTTCTGGTCCTTCAACATCTAAGGATCCCAGCAGCGCATCGACGAATTCATCTGTGGCGGATTCTGAAACGATGAAATCCAGATAATCAGAAACTTCTACGCTTCCTACAATAAGTATCGAAGGGCGACCATTCCGATCTTTATTAAAAAATAACGGGGCTATCCCCGCAATCTCCCCGCCCTCACCCTTCCCCACACCGAGCCAAAGTTCTCCATCATCCCACTCGCCGCCTCCCATCGTCGACCACCAGGCGTCCAAATAACCCGGTTGTTGAAATGGCGTATTTGTACCCGAGCGGCTAAGCAGCGCTTCCCAAATATCAGTTAGTTCAGAGAAGGATTGGTCTGAGTGAAGAAACTCGATTTTCATCATGGGGATGTCTTTGCGGAACAGCTAGGATTGTACCAGCCGCGGCAATGTTCTTGCATCCCTTATTGCATCGTCTAACCCGTTTCGGTACAATAACTGCCATGGCTCAAACGTTCGAAACCGATATCGCTCTAATTCATATCGCCGGCGGCGCAGCTCGCCTGACTTCCCCCCCAGGAACTCTCGCGTTAACCGCACCGCGACGAACTGCACGCGGGCGCGGAGATGATTTCCTCCTATTAAATCTCTCGCTGCAATCCTCCCGCCCCGTCTCGCCTGGTTATCTTGACCATCTCGTACGCATGGCAGCTGACGCGTATTACGGCACGCCAGGTTCTGTTACCTCCGCACTGCGTGAGGCGGCTGCGTTGGTAAACGACCAACTAGTAGACACTAATCAGGATGAGTCTGAACCTACGAATTACCAAGGCAACCTGATGAGTGCTGTCTTGCGCGGTAAAGATCTCTATTTTGGTCAGAGCGGGGTCGGGCAGGTAATCCTCGTACGCCCTGGTGCAGTCAATCGTCAAAGCTCGGAGGAGGCTTCGGAACGGCCTCTTGGAATCAGCCTGGCGCCTCACATCCGCTTCTATCACTTCGAATCACAGCCCAACGATCTTCTCATCCTTACGACTACGCCAAGCGATTTGTGGTCCGACGCAACCCTATCCGGCCTGGCAACACTCGACCTCGAGCAGGCAATCGACCGCCTCGTCGCCGCCAGCAACTACGACTTAACCGGTCTCTTGGCGCGCATCGTGCCGCCCGGCAGAGCCGGTCTCCAACCATCCTTCCAGTCAGCAGCGCCTTCCGGGGAGACGTCACTACAGGCGGAAAGATTGGCACAGGAGCGATTCGGGACGGTCAAACGAGGCACACGCCGAGTCCAACTGAGCAGCTACATCGCCCCTCTTACGCTCGGTTTGAAATCCTTAATTACTCGAACCCTGGCGTTCCTATCGCGGACTCTAAATCGTCTGGCCCCGGGCTTTGATGAGCCTCTCCATCCTGATGCGCTATCCCGCCAAATGCTTGCCGGCACCGCCATCGCCATTCCATTAATTATTGTGACCATTGCCTCGCTGGTCTACGTTAGAAAGGGCCGTCAGGAAGAGTTCCAGTCGTATATAAATCAAGCGCAGACATCCGTTATGACCGCCCAAACCCTCCCGCTTGACGAGACTTCACGCGGCGAGTGGGAAAACGCGGCCAAGATGCTCAGCATGGCGGAGAGCTATGGTACAAGTTCAGAATCAGATGTGCTTCATGAACAGGTCCAATTGGCGCTTGACACCATCAACCTGGTATCCAGACTCGATTTCCGGCCCCTCGTGAGCGGCGGCTTCGGCTCCGATTCCAAGATCACCGGGATAGCCGCCTCCACTACCGATCTATACGTGCTTGATAGCGAGCATGAAATCATCCGACATGCCTGGGGTGCACCCGAGCGAGGCTATGAGATCGATACGACTTTTGAATGCCTGGGTACTGCGACTATCTCGCAGGAACTGGCGGCTCCCATTGATTTCGTTCTGCAGCCCGCGCCCGGCGCCCTTGGTATGGAAGGCGTGGTGACGATAGATGATGACGGAACATTGCTCTACTGCGCCCCCGACCGTCAGCCCGCTATCGCACAGCTCACCCCGCCAGACATTGGCTGGGGTCGGATACAGGCGATAGATGTTTACGGGGACAGCCTATATGTGCTCGACCCGGTGATGAACGCAGTGTGGATCTATGAAGCCGCAGGCGGTTTCTTCAGCGGCGTTCCTGAAATGTTCTTCGTTGAAGAGGTGCGCGAGCTTAAAGGGGCTATAGATCTGGCCATGGCGCATGACGAACTGATTATCCTCTATGCGGATGGTCGGCTGGACCGTTGTCGCCGCACCGTTACCGGATCAGCGGATGAAGGCGGCAGGATACGTGTCGAATGTGATCTGCAACCCTACTTCCAAGACAATCGACCGGGGAGGGAGCCGACTGCGCAGATTCCAGGTGCGGTTCCCGTTGAGCTGGACTATTCCCCTCCGCCAGAACCTTCCCTGTACTTCCTCGACCTGCTCAGCAATAGCGTATTCCATTACAGTTTGCGTCTTGTGTATCAGGGACAATTCATGCCCAAGGAACCTTTTGAAGAGGAGATCTCCGCCATGACCCTCGGACCTCCCAATGATCTATATCTAGCAGTCGGCTCCCAGGTATATCAAACACGACTTCATTAAGATCGACTTCTTTGACAAGCCCATTGCCAGAGACTAAAATCAATTTCACGGAAGTGTATTGGAGGCGGATAAGTGAGTCGTTGGCCTGGCAAGTACGTCATCGGTCTAACCGGAAATATCGCAACAGGCAAGAGCGTCGTACGCAAGATGCTCGAACACCTTGGCGGCTATGGTATCGACGCCGACGCTCTCGCGCATCGCGCCATAGCAAAAGGCGCTCCCGGTTACCCGCTTGTTCTTCGAGCTTTCGGGGAATGGGCTCTCGATGAAGATGGACAGATCGACCGCCAGAAATTAGCGAAGATTGCCTTCTCTGATCCGATGGCCCTGGAACGGTTGGAAGTGATTGTTCATCCCCTCGTCGCACAAGCGATCGACCTTCTCATCCGTCGAGCCAAACAAAGCGTCGTCGTCATAGAAGCAATCAAGCTTCTCGAATCAGATCTGGCGGCTGGCTGCGATACGATCTGGGTTGTTGATGCGCCGGCTGAACTACAAATCGCCCGCTTGATGCATAAACGCAAGATGCCAGAGGCAGCTGCAAGGCAGAGGATCGCGGCACAATCGCCTCAAGCGCTCAAGCTTCGCGCCGCCAAGACGATGATCCGCAATAATGGCTCTTTCGAAAATACCTGGGATCAGGTCCAGGAAGCATGGGGAAAACTGCCCAAACCCGAAGAACCATTGCTGCCCGAGCCCCCCGTCGTAAGACCCGGCGACCTTATCGTCCGCCGCGGTCGACCACAAGATGCGGATGACATCGCTCGCTTCATCACCCACGTCACCCACGGTAAGAAACGCATGACGCGCCAGGATGTCATGGCCGCTTTCGGTGAGAAAGCATTCCTATTAATTATTCGTGAAGGCGAGATTGCCGGCATCGCTGGTTGGCAGGTCGAGAACCTGATCACGCGTATCGATGAACTTTACTTCGTATCCGGCCTGGCCATTGATGAAGCCATCCCCGCATTAATGGATGAGGTTGAGACCGCTTCTATAGAACTTCAGAGCGAAGCCTCGCTGCTCTTCCTTCCGCCCTACCTCGCCCAACACGTCGGCGCCTGGCGGGCTGTCGGTTATCGACCGCAAACAGTTCAAGGCCTTGGCATCCGCGCCTGGCAGGAAGCCGCACTCGAGTCAATGCCGCGCGGCGCCTCGTTATGGTTCAAGCAGCTTCGCGTTGATCGCGTCCTCAGACCGCTCTAGCCTCTCAGTTGTCGTCAACTGAACATCCTTTTTTTAATAAACCTCATCCAAATTACGTGGGCGACCAAGGGAATTTGCGTAGCTTTCTCCGCCCGGAGCTGAACCTCCAGGGTCAGCATGGTAGATTCTTGTCCAATGTCATTCTTGAGGAGTGGAGCGACGAAGAATCTCGTTCATTGGCGGAAGAGCCCTTCTGTACGAAGAAAGAGATGCTTCACTTCGTTCAGCATGACATGTTCCCACAATTTGTCATTTCGAGGAGCAAAGCGACGAGAAATCCCTGAGACGACACAACACATTTTGCGAGGATCAAAGGAAGGGGAGGAATCCAGTCGTTTCAATAGATGGAGCCAGTAAAAGTAACATCATAGGGATTTCTCGCTTCGCTCGAAATGACATTTGGTGGTGAAAAACCCTTCCCGTTATTGTAATTGTGATGAACCCTTCGACGTTGCTCAGGATACTCTCTTTGACGGAACAATCGCCTCCTTAATATATAGGAGGGGCGTTGCTTCGATGGGTAACAAAAAAGGCGCCCACGGTTGTGGGCGCCTGTCCTATTCGTTTGGGGATCACCACCAGATGCGGAAGGAGTCGCTGGTCCTGGTGAGAACGGTTCCCGATGAAACGTAGATATCCAAATCAACCTGCGCACCGGGCGTCTGCCCCTCAAACTCAATTTCTAGTTGGGTGATACCGGCCTCGTCGGTAGGTGGGAAAACGAGCGTGCGCGCCTCATCAGGGAAATTCGCAACAAGGGTCACTGCCGCAGATGAGACCGGCAGGAGATTCTGATCACGGACGACGACATACACCAGCTGCGTATCTGAACTTCCGGTGATGGGTTTTGACACAGAAGCATGTGGTTGGAGTTCAACTACCTCGTACATCATGGCATTGCTGGGAGCTTTTGGCCGCAGGAGGTCGTCGTTGTAATCCATCACCTCAAAGTGAACTCGCCCGAGAGGCGCTACCAGGACCTGCTGCCCTGGCAGATTTTCCGGATACCAATCCAGACGGAATCCCTGGAAGTATTGAACCAGGCGATCATTTTCAATAGTGAATTCTGATACCGGGTAGCCAAAAAGTTCAGGGCCGCCATTCTCATGGTAGAAATCCAGGAACATGAAACAGATACTATGGCCCGTAAGCGAGTAGAACTCACAGTCAGCGTTGGACCTGATAGAGAGTGGATCGGCGACTTCCAATGCCCGATCGCCGACAAACAAAATTCCCAATTCCTTCAGGCGGACCTGCATGTCATCAGATGTTGGATCTGGGAAAAGCTCCATCCGCCCGTTCTGTGTGTATTGGATCACCAATCCAGTCCAGTAATCCACAAAAGCATCCGTTATGGGGAAGCCGAGAATGCCCAAACCACCATGGTTGTCAAAATACTCAACGAACTCGGCATCGAGTGTGTGCCCGGTCTCAGAGTAATAACGACCAGACAAGCTCTGGGCCATAACTGGTAGCCCAATGCCAAGCAATAGTATTAAAACAATGCAATAGGGCAGGACGCGGCGTATCCTGATGGAGGAGCCCCTTTCTTGACTATACGAACCATCTACAAGCTTAGATACTTCTCTCTTTTGGCGCAACAGGACCGGGGTACTATCTACTCAAGGACTCCGGAGCGCATGCGCAAGTAGGAATCGTAGCGTTCCGGATCGATCTCTCCATTTTCAAGAGCAGCACTCACGGCGCAGACCGGTTCATGGGTATGGGTGCAATCGCTGAACTCGCACCCAGCTACCAGTGCTCGGATCTCTGGAAAATAGGCGTCGAGCTCTTCCGGCTCGATGTCCCAGAGGGCAAAAGCCTTCAGACCAGGGGTATCTGCCACATAGCCACCCCCCTCAAGTTTCAGGAGCTCGGGAACGACTGTTGTATGCCGGCCTCTCCCGGTGGCTTGACTTATCTCGCTCGTGTGCAATCCTAATCCGGGTTGGATTTTATTAAGCAGGCTTGTCTTTCCTACGCCCGAAGGACCCGCCAGAACTGAGATCTTCCCTTGCAGCGCCTTACGAACGGCGCGAACACCCTTCCCGGTCTGAGCCGAGGTGTAAAGGACCGGGTAACCGAGCTTCGGATAAATACCGAAGGCTTGCTTGGCAGTGCGCGGGACAACCAGGTCGATCTTATTAGCGCAGATCAAAGCTGGAATTTCTTCTCGTTCGGCAACGACGAGCAAGCGATCCAGCATTCGGAAGTTTGGTTCGGGGTCGGCGCACGAGAAGACGAAGGCTGCTTGATCCGGATTCGCAACCAGAACTTGTTCGATCTCTGAGCGACCCGGCGACTTGCGGGAGAGCACACGCACACGCTCCTCTACGACTTCGATCGTCGCCAAACCCTCCGGCTGCTTGCATATCTGAACACGGTCGCCGAGCGCTGCGGCATCGCTCTCCATCCGTTCCTTCATGAGCCTGCCGCGCAATTTCGAGGGTATGATCCCCTGCTCGGTTTCAACGTCGAAAATACCGGATTGGGCTTTAACAATCAGCCCGGGGAGAAGATCGGCTTCAGACATTTATCATGGGGCCGGAGTTTCCTCGGCTTCTTCATCCGGCTCCGGAGTCCTCTCAACCCAGATACGAGATTCCCAGGGATAGAGCGTAAGCGGTCGACCCTTGAAATACGTCTCGACGATTCGCCGAAAGACCGGCGCAGCCCAATCCGATCCCTCACCCTGATTCTCCAAGATAACCGCGATGGCGATATCGGGTTTGTCCTCTCTTCCCTCGTATGAATAACCAGTGAACCAGGCATGCGGCTCCCCCGCGCCATCCGTAGATGCAGTGCCCGTCTTCCCGGCGACATTCAGGTTGAGACCAAGGAACTTACGGTAAGCGGTTGCTCCAGACTTCTCGACAACGTTAACCATCGCCTCCTGTATCGCAGCAATATTTTCCGGGCTCACCGGAAGCTGGGCCACTGGATCCGGCACGAACTCGTGCAGCACATCACCCTCGGCATTCTCTATCGCCAACACCAGCTGCGGACGATAAAGTGTTCCCCCATTCCCTATCGCAGCAGCATAACGGGCGACCTGGAGAGGTGTCACCAGAAGAGCACTCTGACCGATCGCCAGCTGCACTGGGTGCCGCGCCTCCCACTCCTCGCCGAGCGTTTCGGTGCTGTTCTCCGGGCTCGGAACTTGCCCCGCATCCTCCCCAATCTCGATACCGGTCAGCTCTCCCAATCCAAATGCTGCAGCCATATCAGGGATGGCGCTGGGGAGACCTTTGACATAGAGATCCAGACCGATGTGATAGAACCAGGGGTTACAGGACTTCTCCAGACCCCCCTGGAGCGTCAACTCACCCGCAGCAGGCAGTTCTTTCTCGACGCGCCAATCATAGCCAACCCATCCCGGCAGTTCATGAAATTCCAGTCCGCAGTCGTAGACCGTTCCGGGTTCGTAATACTCCGTCTCCAGCGCGGCGGCCATCGTAACGACCTTGAACACTGATCCTGGAACGTAGAGTCCCTGTGTAGCGCGGTTGATATAGGGCTGATTGGCAGTGTTCAACATCTGATAACCGCCATTCGCTCCATTAGGGTTCTGGGCATCGAAAAGGTTGGGGTCGAACGCAGGCGAGGAGGCCATGGCCAGCACCGCGCCTGTATCGCGTTCCAAAACGACCACAGCGCCCTCGAAACCTTCAATCGACCGCTGCGCGATTTCTTGCAGATCTCGGTCGAGCGTCGTATACACTGCATAGGGCAATCCGGGATCGCGGGAAGCCATCACCTGCATCACCTGACCATTGGGATCGACCAGGTAAAGAGTCCCCCCCGGCACACCGCGCAGTTCATCTTCGAATGCCGCCTCGATCCCGATACGACCGACGAACTCATCACCCTGATAACCCAGCGCCAGGCGGTCTTCATATTCGGCCTCTTGAATCTGACTCACAAAACCCACAGCATGTGGCGACGCTCCCCCTGCAAATGGCGTGAGACCACCGCCATAATAATAGCGCGTGCTGTACGTGCGCACGCGAACTCCGCCCACCGATTCGAGCACACCGCCGACGGTGGTGTAATCCTCATAAGGTGCAACGCCTAGCGGGGTAAACCAATCCGTGTCGCGGTTGGCGTCGTAGCGCTCGAGGATCGGATCTACAGTCGCCAACACAAAAAGGCGCCTCAGAGTTGAGAGCATGGTCTCCTCGGCATCTTCATCGCCGATCTCATTGGGGACGATCCACAATGCGGCGCCGTTATCCTGCCCCGCGCCAGCCTGTGCAGCGAAGGCCTGGTTGTTCTTGTCATAGATATTCGCGCGCGTAGGCGTGATAGCGGTAAGACTCAAACCGTTGCCCCCCTCGAGTTCGGGAAAAATCATGGCGTCGGTCCAGGCTACCCGCCAGTCTTCACCAGCGGAGCGCGTTAAGTCCATGCGCGTCTCACGGCTGATCTCGCCTACAGCCGCGCTTGTGAGAACGATGTGATACCGCACTTCAGCGCGCTGTGGGCTGTGTACAAGAGCGGATACGATTTGAAAATCGACATCTACAAACGCCCCGCCCCGCACGATCTCTTGGACGCGGTTCGTGAAGTCCTCCTCGCTCAGTCCATCCTGGGTAAGGGGACTGAGGAGTGCGTACATCCCCGCATAATCGCCCGCTTTCCAAGTATCCAAGAAGTGCTGCGCGGCTGCATCTGGATCCGGCGCGGACTCAGTGGTCTGTACAGGATCTGGGAGGCTAGGTGTCCCGTTCGACCCCGGGTCGGTGGGGCTAAAGAGCCCACAACTGCTGATGAGCATCGCTAAAATTAGAAGCAGGATCGGGATTCGTCTCACAATTTACCTCTCAGGATCTCCTGGTAGACGCTACAATCATACCCCGTAAATGCGATACAGCGAGTAGGGAGATCGACCGTCAGATCGTGCCCCAAGCGCCCCAAAGCACGCTGCAGGTGACACAAAGGGAGCCCCATCACATTGGCGAAGCATCCCCGCATCTGGCCCAGGACCACTGGGTTGAATTCGCGGTCCTGTATCCCATATGCGCCGGCTTTATCAAGCGGAGAACCGCCGGCGATATAGGCCTGAAGCGCACCCTTGTCATATGCCCGCATGGGAACGACAGTATTGCACGTCTCAACAAGTTCTTCCCCGCTGGCTGGTTGGAGAAATACCAGCGCAGTGATGACCTCATGCTCCCGATCCCGAAGCATTAGAAGCATCCGTTCAGCATCAACTGCATCCACCGGTTTGCCTAGAATTGTGCCGCCGTCTACCACGACAGTATCGGCGGCGAGGACGAGCTCGCAGGCGGGACACTCGACTGCGGCTGCCCGAGCTTTCGTTCGCGCAAGACGGACCGCCAGCGCCTCCGCCCGCTCATCGATCTGAACCATCTCGTCGACCGGAACCGGGCAAATCTCCACATCCCAGCCGGTCAATTCCATTAGCTCGCGGCGGCGAGGTGAAGCAGAGGCCAAGAGAAACATACAAGTCATAGTTTTCGGATCCAATTCCTTTTACAGTCCTTGAACACTTCTTTAGTCGTCCTCGCTGGAGGTGACAATTCCAGCCTTTTTCATTTCAACACGTGTGCGCAGCCAGAACGAGCAGGGCGAGCCCGGTAATCCGCGGATTCTAACATACCCGGCAGATACCAAAAATCCACCTCGACATATCGGGTTTTTCAGCTCCGTACAGGCCGATGGTACAATGACCGAATGGACCTGTTTGACCACGCGATGAAGGATCGCATTTCCCGTGAAGCCCCACTCGCCGCACGCATGCGGCCGCGCACCCTGGACGAATTCGAAGGTCAGGAAGAGATTGTCGGAGAAGACCGCCTTCTTCGGCGGGCTATCCAGGCAGATCGTCTATTCTCTTCTATACTCCTCTGGGGACCTCCCGGAACCGGAAAAACCACTCTGGCGATGATCATCGCCAACACCACAGAATCCCATTTTGTTACGATCTCGGCTGTTCTGGCCGGGAAAGCAGATCTCCGACGCATCATCAAGGCGACAGAGGAGCGGCGCAAACTATACGGTAGGCGAACGATCCTCTTCGTGGATGAGGTCCATCGCTGGAACAAAGCTCAGCAGGATGCGCTTCTTCCTCATGTCGAGAACGGGACAATCACCCTCATCGGTGCGACGACGGAAAACCCATACTTCACAGTGATCGGGGCTCTGGTTTCGCGCTCACGAATTTTCCAGCTGCGCCCGCTTGAGGATGAGGACGTGAACCGGGTCATCCAACGTGCCCTCACCGACCCAGAGCATGGCTACGGCAGTAAACAGATCCAGCTCGACCAGGATGCTCTAGATCACTTGATCCGCGTGTCTGGTGGGGACGCACGCAATGCGCTCAATGCGCTCGAACTAGCCGTGGAATCCACACCCCCTGATAAGAGTGACGTGATCCAGCTCACGCTAGAGGTTGCCCAAGAATCCATCCAGCGCCGCGCGGTCTTATACGACAAAGACGGCGATGCGCATTACGACACCATCTCGGCTTTCATCAAATCGGTGCGCGGTTCTGATCCAGACGCTGCGCTCTATTGGTTGGCGAAGATGCTCTACGCGGGCGAGGACCCTCGTTTCATCCTGCGGCGTCTGTTGATCCTGGCTTCGGAGGACATCGGCCTGGCTGACCCAATGGGCCTCGTCGTCACCTCCGCCGCAGTCCAGGCTTTTGAATTTGTTGGGTTACCAGAGGGGGTGTACGCTCTTGTGGAGGCAACGCTCTACCTGGCAACCGCCTCCAAATCCAATACAACAAGCGCCTATTTCAAGGCTTATAAATACCTGGAGGAAAAAGGGGTTGTCGAAGTCCCACAGCACCTGAAAGATGCCAGCCGCGATGGAAAAGCTCTCGGACACGGGAAGGGATATAGGTATCCTCACACGCATCCCGGGCACCACATCGGGCAGGGTTATTTGCCTGACTCACTCCTCGGGACCTATTTTTACCACCCCTCCGAACAAGGTTACGAGGCGCAGGTCGCTGAACGGCTGGATCGATGGCGTACGGCTCAGCGGAAGGCATTAGATATTGATGCCACGCTCGAACCATCCGATCTCGCCGATCAAGAGATCGATGCAATCAAGAAAAAACATACGATGCGCAGAAGCAAACCATCCTAGCGGAGAATTAATGACCACCTTCTATCTCATCCGTCACGGACACAATGATTTTCTGGGGAAGCGCAAACTCGCTGGGCGGATGCCGAACGTTCACTTGAGTTCAGAAGGGTGCCGTCAGGCCGAGGCGCTCGGTCGTATACTCTCTTCAGTCAAGTTCGAAGCGATCTATGCCAGCCCGCTGGAACGAGCTGTCGAAACCGCTGAACCATTAGCTCGCGACCAGGGTCTCGATATTCTCATCCGCGAAGGCCTAATCGAAATCGGATACGGCTCCTGGCAGGGGCAATCGCTCAAAGCTTTACGCCGCCGAAAGCTCTGGCCTATCATCCAGAATACGCCCTCGTTAGCCAGGTTCCCGGAGGGCGAGTCTTTCCCGGAAGCTCAAGCACGCGTCGTAGCTGAACTCGAAGCGCTTCGCGATTTACATGGCAGCAAGAGGGCAAGCATCGCCTGTGTGTTCCATTCAGATCCAATCAAACTCGCCATCGCTCATTATCTCGGTATGCCATTGGACCTCTTCCAGCGCATCACGATCTCCCCTGCTTCAATGAGCGTGCTGGCGGTAAGCGGCAGCAGCGTCCGCGTTATGGGTCTTAACGACACCCGCGCGACGCATGGCACGCCTGAGGTTTGATATACTCAATTCGGCAGCGATAGGAAAAGCCTAATCGTTCATCAACTTAGTGTAGGACCTTAGATGGCAGGCATCCAGTACGAACTCAAACCCGTTGATCGGATCACAGCCGGTGCTATTGGCAGTCCCGGGAAACGCGTTTTTTATCTACAGGGGCGCGCCGGGGATCAACTGGTCACTCTGCTTATCGAAAAACAGCAGATTCAATCGCTCGCTATTGGCCTTGAGGAATTCCTGAGTGAGCTGCACAAGCGTCTTCCTGATCTACCAGAATCTTCACGGGATTACATCGAAGGTGAGATGGCGCTCGAGGAACCTATAGATCCCGCCTTCCGCGTGGGTCACATCGGGTTGGGCTATGACGATGAAAGCGATATGCTCATCCTTGTAGCTCGCGAGATTCAACCTCTCAATGAAGACCCTGAGCAGGCTTCGGCCACTCGTTTCTGGTGCAGCCGCTCGCAACTGCGCCGGATGTGCAGCTGGGGCTTGGATTTGTCCGCTCGCGGCAGACCTGTATGCGGCAACTGTGGTGAGCCGATCGACCCGCAAGGCCATTTCTGCCCCAAGAAAAACGGCCATAAACGCTGACGTTCAAACTCCATCCGGGCTCGCTGTGGCTTCCTGAACCCTCCTGTAAAGATCACACAGTTGAATAAACACACAGATGAACATTTTCGAGTTTGATAACCTTGAAGCGATTACCCACCTCCTCAATACCGGTGAAATTGGAGTTGTGGGTCAGGTAGCCTGGGGATCGAATTTCACCTTTCTCGTCCAGATCGAAGGAGATCATAGCCAAATCCCGGCGATATATAAACCGGCACGCGGCGAACAGCCGCTCTGGGATTTCCCTAATGGCTCTCTTGCCGACAGGGAAGTGGCGGCCTACCTCGTGAGCCAGGTTTTGGGCTGGGAACTTGTCCCGCCGACTGTGCTGCGCGAGGACGCACCTGCTGGTCCAGGTTCGCTGCAACTCTACATCGATGTCAATCCCGATCGTCATTACTTCACATTCAGCAAGGAGGAGAAGGGGCAATTGCAGGCCACGGTGCTGTTCGACATCATCATCAACAACGCCGATCGCAAATCTGGTCACGTTCTCCTCGGTGAGGATGATCATCTCTGGTTGATCGACCACGGCTTATGCTTCCATGATGAAGAGAAACTGCGCACGGTGATCTGGGATTTCGCCGGAGAGCCCATTCCAGATAAGCTGCTCAAGCACGTGCGTCTGTTGCGGGATCAGCTGGAGTCAGAAAACGATGTTCACGATGATCTTTCGCTCCTGCTTTCCAGGACTGAATTTATAAACTTTCGAGAACGCATCGATCGAATCCTGCGATCTCCCGTTTTCCCTTCGCCCGGCGCCGGCCGCCCATACCCTTGGCCGTTGGTATAATCCGCCGATAGTTATTCTGGAGTAATTCTCCCAATGGACACACACAGATTCACCCTCCTTGGTTTCGGAAACGTCGGCCAAGCATTCGCGCGGCTGCTGCTGGTGAAAGGCGATGAGCTTCGAACCCAGCTGGATTTAAACTATCAAGTTGTTGGGATCATGACCGGTCACCACGGTGCGGCAATTAACCCAACGGGGATAGACCTTGAGAGTGCGCTGGCGGTCATCGCAGCGGGTGATTCGCTCGACCCTCTATCCACTGAACCGACACCACAAAATGGCTCCGAATTCATTCGGGCATGCAATGCGGACGTTCTTTTTGAGAATACCCCCGTCAGCTACGACGACGGTCAGCCGGCGATTGAACACATCTCCACCGCGCTCTCCACCGGCATGCACGCCATAACGGCGAATAAAGGTCCGGTCGTCCACGCCTACCGCGAACTTACGAAATTAGCGCAAGCACATAAGCGGAAATTCTTCTTCGAATCTGCGGTCATGGATGGCGCGCCGGTGTTTTCGCTCTGGCGAGAAACGCTTCCTGCAGCAAAGCTCCAATCCTTCCGCGGGATCCTGAACTCGACAACCAATCTCATCCTGACCTTAATGGAGCAGGGAAAGACCTTCCAAGACGCCGTCGCTTTCACCCAGTCGATCGGCATCGCCGAGACCGATCCCTCAGGAGACATCGAGGGCTGGGATGCAGCTATCAAGGTTTCGGCGCTCGTCACCGTGCTCATGGGCATAAATCTGAAACCTTCCGGCGTTGAGCGCAAAGGGATTGAGTCCCTACGCAGCGAAGACATACAATTTGCTTCGGCAGAGGGGAAGCGCTGGAAGCTCATCTGCCAGGCTGAAAGAACAGATACAGGGATAGCGACATCTGTACACCCCGAGCTGCTCGATCCCAGTGACCCACTCTACAACGTGACGGGGACTTCCTCTGCTGTTACTTTTCACAGCGACACCCTCGGCCCGCTCACGATCACTGAGTCCGATCCAGGACCGCACACAACAGCCTATGGTCTGCTCGCTGACTTCATTAATATTGTGAGATTAACCGGCGATTAACGTGCACACAAAACCAACACAATCCCAGGTTGGTCCTTCCGATGGCGGGTTGACATCTGATACACTTGAATCTAGCTTACACACCCTTGCTCCCAGGAATGACGCATGGATCACAGCCCCTTTCTAGCCCTCCTTCTTATTACAGTGCTCGCCCTGGTTGTCCCAATTCTCTCGGCTCGCCTGCGCCGCTTTTACATCCCCATCGTTGTCGGCGAGATCGTCGCGGGCATCATCATTGGTCGAAGTGGTCTAAATCTTGTTGAACCATCACAGACACTCAGATTTCTGGCGGAGTTCGGTTTCGCATATCTGATGTTCCTCTCCGGATTGGAAGTGGATTTCGAACTTCTCCTTTCCGGTGGTCCATACTCAAGCGAAAAATCTTTCTGGAAGCGTCCCCTGACGCTCGCCGCAGCACTCTTGCTGGGCACACTTAGCCTGGCTCTCTTATTCTCATGGTTTCTGTCCTTATCAGGTCTCGTCGAAAGCCCGATCCTCATCGGTTTGATCCTAAGTACGACATCCCTGGGCATCGTAGTGCCCGTCCTTAAGGAGCGGGATCTTCTCGGTCTGGAATTTGGCCAGTACATCCTTGTCGCCGCCTCCGTCGCAGATTTCGTCACCCTGCTTTTACTAACAATCGTCATTGCCATTCGCAGTCAAGGGTTGACGCTGGATCTCCTGTTGATACCTGCCCTATTAACCATCTTTGCCATTGCCGTTCGCGGAATGCGGCGAGTCTCTGAGCTTGGCTTCCTGCAGACCTTCCTCGATGAGCTCTCGAGCGCTACAGCGCAAATCCGGGTGCGCGGCGCCTTCGCGCTCATGGTCGCCTGGGTTGTGTTGGCTGAAGCGCTGGGTGTGGAGCTCATCCTGGGTGCTTTTCTTGCTGGCGTCATTGCTGGCTTACTCGATGATCAGGAAGGCGAGAACGCGCGTGAGAAGCTAGATGCTATCGGTTATGGATTCTTCATCCCTATCTTCTTCATAATGGTAGGCGTTGAGCTCAATCTTCGAGCCATCATCGAGTCCCCTCAGGCTCTTCTGCTGGTCCCATTATTGGTCGCCATAGCATATTTAGTTAAGGTTATCCCGGCGCTGATACTGCGCGTGCAATTTAACTGGCGTGAAACCTTCGCCGGTGGTTTTCTATTATCCGCTCGTCTCTCTCTCATCATTGCCGCCGCCTCGATTGCTGTACGTCTGGGCTTGATCTCAGAAGCTCTTGATGCTGCGATCATTCTTCTCGCCATTGTTTCCTGCACGCTATCACCAATACTCTTCAACCGCATCCTTCCCGCCAGTGAGGAAAAGCGCCGCCGCGGCATCATCCTCATAGGCCAGGATCAACTGACTGAGTTCCTCGTTGAACGACTGCTCGCCTTCAACGAACCCGTTGCCGTTATCTGCCCGGATGATAGCCGCAAAGCTGCGTTCCAACGATTGGCTGTTGATTTTTTCGAGGGTTGTGCAGACCTACCGGGAGCTCTCGCGAAAGCTGGCGCCACCGATGCCCGCGTTCTCATCGACCTGACGATGAGTTCGGATGAGACGCTGAATGTCTGCACCCTAGCACGGGAGACGTACCATATCCCTCTCGTCATTTCCAGGATCAGCGATGTAGAGCTGATACCTCGGCTTCAGCGCTTGGGTGTAAAAGTTGTTCAACCCACGCTCGCCACCGTAATGGCCATAGAAGGTGCTCTTCACTACCCGATGATTTTCGACCTTCTAATGGATCGTGGAGATGGTGAGATCGAGGTTGTAGAAGTGCGGATTGGCAATCCAACCATCACTGACGTGCCGCTCCGGAAAATTCGGCTGCCCGGCGACGCACTTATCGTAAGCATGTCGCGCGAGGGCAACGTGATAGTTCCCCAAGGTGACCTAACCTTCAAGTTGGGTGATCGCGTTGGTCTCATCGGCAGTTCGAGGTCCGTAGAGCGAGCCGCGGCGAAGATGCGAGGGTAACGCCACCCCATCCTCGCTGTTAATATTTAAACCTTGACGTACGCTTAATTCAGGTATAGGATGACCCCATCTTATGAAAGGAGGGCGCACCCTATTATGATGATGCTTATGGTGAAAATTGTAGCGGCGGTTCGAAGCCACACAGTTATCGCTTCTGGTTTCGTCTTACCTACGCGGAGTGCGCCTATCGAGAGATAGACCCTGACGATTCTGTCCTTATGACAGCCGCGGGCGCACTCCAGCGCCCGCGGTTTTTTGTTTCACCAAAACGACTCATACACGTAGAGAGCGGTCGATCCAGGTGTGCAGGAAAAAAATATATTTATCCAATAGTTGATGCGAGGATGAT
>CBDTTY010000022.1:0-20691 GCA_965363875.1 uncultured Anaerolineales bacterium | reverse complement strand
AGTTGGGACATAGGCCGGTGAAAATCATCCTTAATGGAAAAACCCAGGCCGCTTAGAACCTGCCTTATGCGTGCTTGATACAAGTACCCGCCGTCGCGCTCAAAAGATTCCTGCAACGCCCCATAGCGCGTCATCGCCTGATCCACAAGCTGTGGGTCGGCCATAGACATCTCGAGTTCGGCGAGTTTCTCCTCGCGAGATCGCAAGTCCTGGAAGGCTTCCAGCCCAATTTCCCAGGGCGTCTGATCATCAGATCCAACTCCGGGCGCTCGGTCCACTGTTGCCTGGGGGAGGTAACCAGTCTGCAGGCCTCGTGGACGCTGAATTGAACCCTCATCCGAAGACTCAACCCCGGCCAAGATACGGAGTAAGGTACTCTTGCCAACACCATTCGGTCCCACCAGCGCGATACGAGCCTGGTGGGAGACAGAAAGTGCCAGTCCCTGGAGGACGTCCTGGCCTCCGTACGACTTGCTTAGATCAACCGCTTGTAGAAGTGACATGGGATCTCGCGGGGGATTATAACCCAGGCCCTCCCACAGGTCGCGCGCGGCGATTTTCCACGTCGATGGACGCTGGGCTATAATTCCCACAAACCCTAAGAGGGTGTTATTGAATGTTTGATCTACCATCTTCAAGTTATCGCAGTCTATTGATCGCCGCCATTATTCTGGCCGTCATCGGCTGGCTGGGTATATTTCTGCTGCTCGTTGGCACTCTCCCCACCGTGGGACCACGATGGCTCTTCTTCTTCCTGCTCGCTCTGGCGATCACTGGCACCACGCTTCCCTTCATTTGGCTGCTTCACCGCCGGTTCGTCGAGGGACCCGATCTGCCAGCGATGATCCTTCTGCGCAGGGCACTGCTTGTCGCGCTCTACGGCGAGTTGTGCGTCTGGCTGCAGATCAACCGCAGTCTAAATCTCTCGCTCGCGATCCTGCTTGGACTTGGTCTGGTTGCGATCGAGTTGTTCCTACGAATGCTGGATCGCAGCAGATGGAGGCCGAATCGGTGAGCTTGAGAGACATCCCTTCTGTCGATCATCTCCTGAACCATCCGCAAGCTGCTTCTCTAATTTCTGCTTACGGTCACACTCTTAGCGTTCAAGCCTTCCGGGAGCAGCTTGCGCTTGCCCGCCAGGCTGTACTTGAGGGGGCGCCCTCGCCGGACGAACAAACCATCATCAACCAAACGGGCGATATGCTTACCGCCTGGCTCACACCCACGCTGCGATCGGTGATCAACGCCACTGGCGTCATCATTCACACCAATCTTGGTCGCTCCCCATTGAGCCGCGCTGCCCGGGAGGCGATACTCTCCGTCAGCACCGGCTACAGCACGCTCGAGTATGAACTTCAGCGCGGCCGTCGAGGCAAACGCGATATGCACGCTGAAGCGCTGGTCACCCGGCTTACAGGAGCAGAAGCTGCGCTGGTCGTGAACAACAACGCCGCCGCCGTTCTCCTGGCGCTCACGAGCCTCGCTCGACGCAAACAGGTGTTGATCGCCCGCTCCCAGCTCATCGAAATAGGAGGCGGATTCCGCATCCCGGACGTGCTCAAACAATCCGGCGCCAAGCTGGTCGAAGTGGGAACGACGAATCGCACCCATCTGAGAGATTTCGAAGTCGCAATTGAAGATCGAACAGCTTTGATCATGCGTGCTCATCATTCCAACTTCAAGATTGTGGGGTTCACTACTGAACCCTCTCTCACCGAACTGGTCGAGCTCGGCAAACGCCGCGGCATTCCCGTTTTGGATGACCTCGGCTCCGGCGCGTTGCTCGACACAGCACAGTTCGGCCTGGGACATGAACCAACCGTGCAAGAATCACTCCAATTAGGGTCTTCACTCGTAGCATTTTCGGGGGATAAATTGCTCGGAGGTCCGCAGGCGGGGATCTTAACCGGGGAGAAGGGTCTTATCGACAAACTTCGCCGCCAACCGCTCGCCCGTGCCGTGCGACCCGATAAGCTCTGCCTGGCGGCGCTTTCCGCGACCTTGCTGCATTACTTGAAAGGGAACGCAACAGCGGAAATTCCTGTGTGGCAGATGATCGCCGCCAACGAGGATTCTGTAGAAGCACGCGCTGTAGCCTGGAGAAACCACCTGGGACAGGGGGAAATCATCCCGGGCCGTTCAACCGTCGGAGGGGGCAGCCTTCCCGAGGAAACCCTACCCACCACCCTTCTCGCCCTGGATGTGAAGCACCCGAATGCCTTCGCTGGTCGGTTGCGCGAGGTGGACCCACCGATTATCGCTCGAGTTGAGGATGACCGAGTCGTTTTGGACCCGAGAACGGTGCTTGCCGACCAGGAAAACGATCTATTAAATGGTATCGAGCGTGTTCTCAAGCGCTGAAAGCTGCAGCGCCTAGAGGGCACAGCTGGAATCGCAGGAGGCTTGCATTTCCATCACACTTAGCCCAATATCAGGAGCGCAACCATGAAAACCGACATCGACCGCCTTATGAAAGAAGCCGATCTCGACGCTTTGCTCGTCCTCGGCCCCGCTGCTCACAATGCGCCAATGGTCTATTTCACCGGTCTCGCGCACCTATCCGAGGTCTTTCTACTTAAAATACGTGATGGGAAGGCAATCCACTTCCACAACCCGATGGAGCGCGAGGAAGCTGCGGCTACGGGGCTGGAAACCAAGGACATCCATGCGGATTACGATTTCCCAGCTCTGCTCGAACAAGCGAATAGAGACCGCAACATGGCGCAGGCACTACTCCTTGAGAAAGCCCTCGCTGAGTATAAAGTCCACGGTCGCATTGGCATCTACGGCAAGATCGAATTCGGGCATTGGCTCAGGACCATCGATTTCCTGCGCAGCAGATTGCCCGATGTCGAGATATTGGGTGAGGACATGCTGTGCTCGGTGATCGCGCAAGCGCGTGTGACTAAGGACGATAGCGAGATCGAACGAATCCGCGCCATGGGTCGCATCACCACCGCCGTTGTCGGAGACGTGGCCGGGTATTTAACCTCCCATAGCGTAAAAGACGGCTACCTGGTGAATCGCGAGGGAGAGCAGCTCACAATAGGAAACGTTAAACGCAAAATCAATCTTTGGCTGGCGATGCGCGGCGCTGAAAACCCCAAAGGCTCCATCTTCGCCGTTGGACGCGATGCCGGGATTCCCCACAGCACCGGAACCGATTCAGATCCCATCCCGGTAGGACAAACCATCGTCTTCGATATCTACCCCTGTGAGGCTGGTGGAGGCTATTTCTATGACTTCACACGGACATGGTGTCTTGACCACGCCCCGGATGATGTCCTGCAAATTTATGAGGATGTCTTTGATGTGTACGAGACAGTTTATGCGGCGATCAGACCCCACAAACCCTGCCGCGATTACCAGATCCAGACTTGCGAACTCTTTGAAGCCAAAGGTCACCCATCCATCCTTTCCAATCCCATGACAACCGATGGCTATGTTCACAGCCTCGCCCACGGTATCGGGCTTGATGTTCATGAAGCGCCTAGTTTCTACACGAAATTCGAGGATACGTTGCTGCCCGGGTCGGTTATCACCGTCGAACCCGGGCTATATTACCCTGACCGCGGACTGGGTGTTCGCATCGAGGATACCGCCTGGATGCGCCCGGATGGTGTACTTGAGACTTTAGTCGAGTTCCCTAAGGACCTCGTCCTCAAGATGCAGAGAGCATAAAGACAAACCGACGTGGTGTGAACAGTGAAGGCGAGAAACTCATGAACGAAGAGACACGCATTCTGGGGATAGAGACATCCTGCGACGAAACCGCAGCGGCTGTTCTTGAAAACGGCCGTCATATCGCCTCAAATATCATCGCTTCACAGGCAGAGATTCACGCCGAATATGGGGGGGTCTTCCCGGAGATGGCGTCACGCGCTCACATCGAAACCATCCATCAAGTCGTTTCCAGCGCCCTCGCTGAGGCGCATGTGGGCCTGGAGTCAATCGATGCTATCGCCGTCACGCGCGGGCCCGGTTTAGCCGGTTCGCTCGTCGTCGGATTGAATATGGCGAAAGGGCTTGCGATGGGAGCGGGCCTGCCTCTTCTGGGAATTAATCACTTGGAAGCCCATCTGTATTCCATCTGGCTCGTTGAAGAGGAAGAACCCACATTCCCTCTTCTTGGGTTGATCGTCTCGGGTGGGCATACGGAATTATTATTAATGCGCGACCACCTCCAGTACGAACGGCTGGGCGGTACTCTCGACGACGCCGCTGGTGAAGCCTTCGACAAAGTTGCGCGCTTGCTCGGTCTCAGCTATCCCGGGGGTCCAGCAATAGAAGAAATCGCAAAAGATGGGGACGCGGATGTTTTTAAATTCCCGCGCGCCTGGATGGAAGATACCTGGGATTTCTCCTTCAGTGGATTAAAAACGGCAGTTTTGCGAGAAGTGCGCTCGCTTCAACCCAATCTCGAAGCAGGTGTGGAAACCCCTGAAGAGGATCTGCCGATTGCCGATCTCGCGGCTTCGTTTCAAGATGCGGTCGTGGACGTGCTTGTCGGGAAAACGCTCGCGGCGGCAAAGGAGTTCAACGCCAACGAAATCCTCGTCGCCGGCGGGGTATCCGCCAACCAATCTTTACGATCCTCCCTGCAGACAAAATCCAAAATCCCAGTTCGAGTTCCGCCCCTGGCTTTATGCACCGACAATGCAGCGATGATCGCCGCCGTGGGCCATCGTCGCTTCCTGAACGGGCAGCGTGACGCGCTCGACATCGACGTTCTCCCTAACTGGCCTCTAACCATTTGATCGTCTCTCCGTGCTCGGCTCTCATCCTTAAATAAAAAATCTTCGCCCCGTCTCAACATCGATTGTGAAACCGAATGAACGAAGGCGAAGATTCGAAGTTCTTTATATGTGCAACGGTTTTGTATTAGATTGTTCGGATTCAGCATGGTCCTTGCAGTCACCATGACCATGGCCATGACCGTGTCCATGTCCCTCACCATGACCGCCGCAGTTTCCACCTTCGGACAGTTTTCCTTCCTGAAAACTTGTTAGCGCTTCCTGCACAGTGCCGACAGCTCCAGTGGCGGTTTGTATCCCATAATGGTCGAAGAACTCGTCTGCTCGCCGACCCATTCCACCACAGATCATCACATTCGCTCCAAGCGAGGCGATATACTCAGGGACCTGCCCGGGACCGTGTCCCGCAAAATAGGGATTGTCAACGGCCTTAACTTCCTCTACCGCTTCGTCTTTAAAATCCACGATGACGAAATAAGGGCATCTGCCAAAGTGCTGGCTCACATTGCTCTCTAAACCTTTGTTATCCTCAGTTGAAATTACGATTCTCATATTCTAGCCTCCAAATACCCTCGTAGGGGATGGCATATCGTATCACGATAGGTCTTTTAATTGTTCCATCATTTTTGCTTCTTCTAAGCCTTCACGTTGCTGCGCAATCAACTTAACTCCGGCGCGGTGAACCTGTCTGAAATTCCCGCCCTGGCATACCGCTCGCAAAACCCCTTCGATATCGATAACTTGCGATCCGGCGAGGATGTCGATGCCATATTCGAAAAGCACCGGACTCATCGGGGTGCTGGGTCCGAGCACGACGACCAGTGCCTCTGGCGCACACAACTCGAGCAGAGGCTCCAGCGTGCGATTGATTAGAGCCATGCTCGTGATCGCCACAACGTCCGCTTGCGGTAGAACCTCAGAGGCCATATCTGCCGGCAGATCACCCTGGCGCTGCCTTAGCTCCAGTACCTGAAGCTTGCCTACTTTGCTTCGAAGGCGTGGCACGAAAGGGAAATGCCCAATCAAGGCAACGGTCCGGTTGGCGCCATATCGTGCAAGGAGTGATTCCGCTTGTTCTTCCTCAACCCTCTCAGGGTGAGGATCCGGCAATAATGCATTGAGCGTCGCTACCCCTACACTGGATAGGACGGGCTTTCCCTCCTCAAATGCTAGCTTAATAAGTTCACGACCGGTGTACCGCGTCAGTTCACCTGCTTCCGGTACGGCCGGCTCACCTCGTTTGTGGGGTTCTGAGAGCGTTGACGCAAGACCGCAACTTCGTTCTCCTCCCTGGATAGCTACAACCGCAGTCCAATGGAGGCCCACTCGGATTCGCTCAATCTCACCTTCCGGCACTTGAGCAATCAGATCATCAACGAGACTCATAACCCCTCGCCATAGCCAGGTAACTCGAGGTCCTTGTCCCCTACCTTAACTCGCCAATACGGAGTCCATGCGACCCCGAACAAATCCACACGGATATTCTTCTTATAGGGAGCAATCACAGCCTCCTCAATCTCCAAAGCCACCTGATCCCAACGGTCGTGTATCTCGTCGACCTCTTGAGCCAATTCTGCCTGCAAGTCATCCAACTCCTGCATAAAATCCTCGATGACCTCATGAGACTCCTCGACATCGGCTTTTGCCTTTGAAGTCATTCTTCGTTTCGTCAACGAGGTGGAAATTCGGCGAGAGGATCGTGACCCGGAGAAAAGACCGATAACGTTTTCTGCAAGCGTAGCAAACTCCTCTACTTTGCGGGAACCCAGGTCGGCCTGATCCTCAGCCAACTCACGCTGTTCCTTAGTTAACCGGTCATTAATGCGTTTGATCTTGGTCCTATACTTCTTCTCTAATTTTCTTATCTCGATTGCAGCGGCCTCGTCCGCGGCCTCGCTGCATTGGTTTTGGAACTCGGCCTGCGCAGTCCCCGGGGTCGCAAATATTTTTAAAGCTGGATTCGATGGAATCTTCAAGCCCGCGCCGTGGTAAATGTAATCCTGAAAATCCTTCTCTATCGATTTAAGCCTCTTCGCGTCGTTCAGGGGCGCCTCCAATGGCGCAAACTGAGCGTCAGGGCTTGGGCTAGAATCAAACGAGGCGGGGTCAAGAGGAGAGATCGTCCATTCATCCCAGCGGATGAATCCTTTTGGATCCACATCCTCTGCTATCGCCGCGCTCGATTCAACATGATCGAGATTGCTTTTCCGGTCAAGATAACGCACATCTGCCTGAACGAGTAACGCGGGCCTATACATCAAGCCAAGAATTTCCGATTTTTCGGGATCGTGCATTGCGCCCTTCAACGCCTGGCTGGAAGTGATGATGTTCGGGAGGAAGAACTCGGAAATGCCCGTGGGAACTTTTGGGTGCCTGGTGGTGGTCTCCATAGCATCTTTGGCTGCGGCGGCTTGATCGGTTTTTACTTCCCCATCCGACGCGTCCCTGGCGGTCGTTGAGATTTGCGGCTTTTGAGCACCGACTAATTCGTTGACATCCCGCAGCTTTGTACGCGTGATGGGCCCCCTAAGGTAAGCCATAGCCCAGCGAGTCATAAAGACTTGCTGGTCCCGTTCGTGGACATTATTTAACAAGAACACTCGCTTATCGAGAGCCGAGATCAACTTGTCCACATCGGAGCGTTTAAATCCGCTTTTCCCCGTATCAACAGATTCCAACCCATCTAAGAGCCGAGACTTATCCTGCTCCGTCTGCAGCTTCCCGACGAACCATGTTCCCGCATTGCTCAAGGCTTTGTAATCGAGATCGACGGGGTTCTGTGTTGTCAGTAAAACCCCCAATCCAAATGCACGTGCCGTTTTCAATAAACGCAGGAGCGGCGGTTTTGAAGGCGGATTGGCGACAGGCGGCAAATAACCGAAGACCTCATCAAAGTACAGGATCGCCCGCAAAGAAGATGATCCCGGCTGCGCTCGCATCCAGGATTCCACCTCGGTGAGCAGCAATGTGGTAAAGAACATGCGCTCGCTCTCTGGTAGATGGGCGAGGTAGAACACGCTGTGCCGGGGTTTGCCATCCGCCGCCCAAAGCAATTGACCGACATCCAGGTGAGCCCCATGAGTCCAGGCCTCGAAAGAAGGGGAAGCCAGGAGATTGTTTAACGTCATCGCCAGTTCAAAACGATCGTTCTCGGGGAAGAATTTGTCGATCTCGAAAGCACCCAGCTTATTAAAGGGTGGGGACTGAATCTGATGGATCAGCTCTGTGAGATCCATATCCTGACCGGCTTTCCAGGCGCTCTCAAAGAGATTAGAAAGCAGGATGTGCTCGCGTGATCGAACAGGATCTGACTCGATGCCCACAAGAGCGAGGAGCGCAGTGACCGTGCTTGAAATCCGCTCGCGAGAAGCTTCTTTATTTTCATCCCACGAGGTCTGCGGCGCTTTTAGCGAAGCCAGGATGCTTACAGGAATCCCGGCATCTGATCCAGGCGTGTAAACTGCGTATTCAACCGCATTCCTGACGGCTTCAATTCGTTCCGGTCCGATCCCCCATTCCTTTAAACCCCCCTTCCAGATTTTCGCTATCTTTTCAGATTTCTCTTCGACGGTCTGTTCTTCCCGACGGGCCTCGTCCGGATCGATCCAGGGCTGAAAATCTTCGGGAGCCAGATCCGGAAAATGGAGTAATAGATTGGCCATATCCCCCTTTGGGTCGATCAAAATCGCGGGGATGCCGTTCAGTGCAGCCTCCTCCAGGAAGTCGATACATAATCCCGTTTTTCCCGAACCCGTCATTCCTACGACAACGCCGTGAGTCGTCAGATCATCAGGGTCGTAAAGCAATGGCTTTGTCCCGGCCTTTCCCTTCTTCAGGTCGTAGGGGCGACCCAGGTAGAACTTGCCGTCATAATCCACCAAAACACCCTCCTTCGCGGTCTGTCGCTGACTCACTTGCTTGCAGCTAGATAAATCCGCTCGAATTCTAACAGGTACTGCTGTGTAATATCATCGCTGTGAAGTATTAAAACATTCTCGTCGTTCTTTTCCTCTGCATTTCGGGAGAAATTATACGACCCCGTGACCACGATTTCACCATCTATCAAAATAACCTTATGATGCATCTTATTTTGATTGGCATCTAGGCGGATGTCCAATCCGGCTAAAACCAGCTCCCCGAAATCACTTCCTGAGTTATCTGCCTGGCCGCGCTCGATCACTCCCCGCACTCGCACCCCATCGGCTTCCCGAGCGATCAAAGCTTCAGCCAGTGGATCCGATGTGAAGGCGAAAGCGAGAAATTCAATGCTCTCCTCCGCCGCGGCGACGAGTGATAAAAGCCTCTGCAAAACATGATCGTCCGGGGAGAAGTACACTTCCACATCTGTACCGTTTATATTCACGCGCGGGTAAGGTGTATCTGCTACCGACAACGCGCCGAAGCGGTCATCCATGAACATCTCTTCAAACTCGCGAGTGTAACTCTGGGCGAGCTTGCTGGAACGAATGTGGTTCAAGTTATTGTCGTTGCGGTACGCCCCGTTGATCGTGTAATTCATCGAGCCCGACCACACATCCAACTGGTCGATGACTGTGAACTTATGATGCATCAAGGACTCCCGGCGATCGGCGACGACAGGAATCCCGGCGTCAATCAAATCTTGAATTTCATTATCGAGGATGTAATCACTGTCAACAACAATCCGGATGTTGACGCCGCGGCGATCTGCGTCCAGGAGCGCGTCGCGCAGGCTCCATAGGTCCAGCCGCATCACGGCGACATCGACAGAATAGCGTGCCTCATCGATCGCCTGTGCCAGAGCCGAATCCGGGCCGCCATGCAGACTGGACGACCCCGGGCCATCCGGCTGGCTGAAGTAAACGGCGTACCAACCCCCCTCGGTTGTCTCTTCACCCACTGGCGGAGGGAGCGTCTCCCTTCCAAGCAGCAAGTAAGCGGCAAACATCGCCAGGAGAATAAACAACCCCGCGAGAGGCTTGAGCCAATTACTGATTATTCTCATGATATCTGCAATGATCTCTTTTTAGGCAATTTCATTCTGATATTTTCCCCCAGATATGGTTCTATTGTAACTACTCAACTCCAATTCGGCACTGTCAATCCGAGGAGCCTTTCGACAAGTTCGGGATGAATGTCCGCGACGTAATTACTCGCCCGACATCAGTGTTCTTTAAAGCATCGACGTGATTCGTCACTACCTTCGTGGCACGAACAAAGGCAGGATCCTGCGCTGCCCTTGTACCGCACTGCGCCAGTCCGAGGGCAATGGCTCTGCCAATGCCTCGATTGGAGCTCGTAACCATACACATTTTTTCTTTCAATTTTCGTTCACGATCAGCACAGGGAGAGCGAATCATCTAATCCAAAGATTCGTCTACCTACGGGAGTCTTATTGTTTCAACATCATCGGTACTTGAAGCCAGACCGGCGAATTGAGAAGACACTGTTAAGTGGTACCCACATTCGACCATCGTGACCTATTTGGTTTCTATCAAATTCGCTTATATCATTACTCCAAATTATCTGTTAGAAGAACCGGGGACATCTCTCAAGCGAACTTCGACAAACCGGAGTTTTTTATTAACAACATGTCGCCTAACGTTCCTCATTGCGGATTTCCCATCCGCCTTTCATCGATATTTCTAGGACACTATTGGAGTCCTCGCCACATCAAGGCTCCCAATCGCAGCTTCCTCCTGGCAGCCGAATTAAAGGAGAAAATCCTATGGACCCAGTGACGCTGGCCCGCCTGCAGTTCACCATCACTTGCGTGTATCACTTCTTTTTCGTACCTCTGACGCTGGGCTTGTCCATCCTCATCGCATTGATGGAGACCATGTACGTCCGGACCGGGAACGAACTCTACAAACGGATGACCAAATTCTGGGGGAAATTGTTCTTAATTAATTTCGCCATGGGTGTGGTCACCGGCATTGTGATGGAGTTCCAGTTCGGGATGAATTGGTCTGAGTACTCTCGTTTCGTCGGTGATATTTTCGGTGCACCGCTTGCGATCGAGGCTCTGCTGGCATTCTTCCTGGAGTCCACCTTCCTTGGTATCTGGATCTTCGGCTGGGACCGCCTCTCCCCCCGCATGCATGCGGCAACAATCTGGATGGTCGCGATTGGATCGAATCTCTCCGCTTTTTGGATCTTGATTGCCAATTCCTTCATGCAGGAACCCGTCGGGTACGCCATAGAAAACGGTCGAGCGGTAATGACAAGTTTCTTTGCTCTTCTGAGCAATCCCCACCTCTGGGTCCAATTCCCCCACGTGATCTCTTCAGGAATAACGACCGCGGCGTTCTTCATCCTAGGGATCAGCGCATATCAGTTGTTCTACAAGAAGCGTGGCTCAGAGCTTTTCCTGCGCTCGTTCAAGTGGGGTGCAGTTGCCGGTGTGATCGGCATTAGTATGGTGAGTCTCAGTGGCCACAGCCAAGCCCAGTACATGGTTGAGGCTCAGCCGATGAAGATGGCTGCGGGCGAGGCGCTCTGGCGGACAGAAGATCCCGCTGATCTTTCGCTGGTGACCATCATTGATGAGGGCCAGCAGCGCAATTTGTTCGACATCCGCATCCCGCGAGCACTCAGCCTGCTGGCCCACAATCGTTTCGATGGAGAGGTCCAAGGGATCAAGGACATCCAGCAGGAGTACGAGGCGTTGTATGGACCAGGGGATTACGTTCCACCAGTGGCCATAAGCTACTGGTCCTTCCGCTCCATGGTGGGAGTAGGTTCCCTGATGCTCCTTCTTGCATTCTATGCGCTATTTCTTGTGCTGACCGAACGTCTGCCAAAAGCAGATCGATTCCTGCGCTGGTTGCCCTTTGCCATTGCGCTGCCCATCATCGCCACTTCAACCGGCTGGATATTTACCGAGGTGGCTCGCCAACCGTGGATCGTTTTCGGCATCATGCGTACCGAGGATGCCGCATCACCAAATGTGTCCGCGAGTATGCTGCTGACGTCGCTCGTCGTTTATACATTGCTCTACGGCGTGCTCATCGTGATCGATGTCTACCTGCTTGCGAAATACGCAAAAGATGAAGTGCCAATCAACGAAAGCCTCGGTGACACCGTTGCGTAGCCTTTTATCAGGAGGTCTATCATGGATCTGAACACTGTCTGGTTCATCCTCATCGCTGTGTTGTTTACCGGCTACTTCTTTCTCGAAGGCTTCGACTACGGTGTGGGAATCCTGCTGCCTTTTCTCGGTAAAGACGAGGAAGAACGGGGGAGGATCATCGCAACCATTGGCCCGCATTGGGACGCAAACGAAGTCTGGCTCATCACTGCTGGGGGCGCGATGTTCGCTGCCTTCCCAAATTGGTACGCCACGATGTTCAGTGGATTTTATCTGGCTCTGCTGCTCCTGCTCGTAGCCTTGATCACGCGCGGCATAGCCATTGAATTCCGCAACAAGGACATCGGCCCAAAATGGCGCTCCACATGGGACTGGCTGATTTTCGGCGGCAGTCTCGCTCCTCCACTCCTATGGGGCATCGCTATGGCAAACTTGCTGCTCGGCACCCCGATTGATGCCGATATGACCTATATCGGCGGTTTCTGGAACCTGCTCAACCCCCACGCGTTGGTCACTGGCCTGGCGTTCCTGGCGATCTTCACCCTGCATGGCGCGACCTTCCTCAGCTTAAAACTAGATGAACCGATTCTGGATCGTGCATTCACTGCCGCGCGAAGAATTTGGCCGGTAGCCCTGATTGTGGGTTTCTTGGCTTTTGGCGTCGGCTACTTCATAACCGATATGTACGAACGTCTGGGTATCAACCCCGGTTTGGTGCCCATCAGCGCTGGGGCAGCCATGGTGGCTGCGGGATGGTTCATCCGCAAGAAGCAGAGCGGTTGGGCTTTCGTGATGAGTGGGATATGCATCGCCTTCTCCTCCATCACTTTCTTCGTGGGACTATTTCCGCGGCTTATGGTTTCCAGCCTCAATCCCGAGTGGAGTCTGACAATCTACAACGCCTCGTCCAGCCCCTACACACTTAAAGTGATGACGATCGTCGCCGCGATCTTCGTCCCGCTCGTCCTGCTATACCAGGGCTGGTCCTACTATGTCTTCCGAGGGAGGGTTACACGCGATAGCAAGCTGGAGTACTGAACGGTTATCGGACCCGGAAATGCTCTCCTCCAACTTAATCCGCTTCGGTCCCGAGGCCCTGACACGAAGATTCGATCGTTGCCCTCGGGACCTTCGCGTCCTCATATACAACAACCTTCGGGAGTTCCCCGCTGAAACTGAGTGCGCACTCCCATCCACTCGTCACAGACTTGGCGCAGGAGCACCCTTGTGAAATTGGATCGCAGGCTCCTTTCCAACACCGGAACAGCTCACAAACCGCTGGCGATAACCATCGCCCTAGGGACAGCAGATGGCATCGCCGTTGTCTTCCAGGCCTGGGCCATAAGTCGGATCGTCAGTGCAGCATTCCTCGCTGGCGCTGGTATAGCACAAGTCCAATCAGAGTTGATCCTGCTTCTCTTACTGAGCCTGCTGCGACTGGCATTATCGACCTTCAGAGAAGCCGCGGCCCAACGCGCCGCGAATCTCGTAAAATCCGATATCCGCAGCCGTCTACTCTCCCATCTGCTTGCTCTCGGCCCAGCCTACACAAACGCTGAGCGCAGCGGAGAACTGACGAACACGATCCAGGAGGGCGTCGAGGCGCTCGATGCATACATCCGTCAGTATTTGCCGCAGTTGGCGCTGGCCGCTATTGTCCCCCTCGCTATTTTCCTCTTCATCCTTCCGGTCGATCCCCTATCTGCCTTCGTGCTTCTGCTCACAGCCCCTCTCATTCCCATCTTCATGGTCCTCATCGGTGACGCCGCGGAGACGCAAACTCGACGCCAGTGGTCTGTTCTCAGCGGCATGAGCGCCACCTTTTTGGACGCCATCCAGGGTCTCACAACACTCAAACTGCTCGGTCGCAGCCGGGCAATGATTGCGGAGATCGCTAACATCTCCGACCGCTTTCGCCATTCGACGATGCGTGTCCTGCGAGTGGCCTTTCTCTCCGCATTCGTCTTGGAAATGGTTGCTACGATCAGCACCGCCGTGGTCGCGGTTGAAATCGGACTGCGTCTACTATACGGTCGCATCCAATTTGAACAAGCCTTTTTCGTCCTGCTGCTCGCGCCAGCGTTCTATCTCCCCTTGCGCTTGCTCGGAACTCGGTTCCACTCCGGCATGTCCGGCATTGCCGCAGCGCAGCGCATCTTCGACATCTTAGATCAGCCCGTCCCTGCTGCCAAAACAGACCAGCCCGACATTCACCAACCTCTCGAGTTCCATAAAGCGATCGAATTTCGAGATGTTCACCTTGCGTATGAGGATGGCAAGCGCATCGCGCTTGACGGCGTAACCTTCACTATCCCCCGGGGAAAAATCGTGGGGGTCGTTGGTCCCACCGGCGGCGGTAAGTCAACCCTCGCTCATCTTCTCCTGCGCTTCGCTGAACCCGGGGGTGGTGAGATCCTGATCGATGGGATGCCGCTGGAGAATATTGATACAGAAGCCTGGCGCAGGCTGCTCTCCTGGGTGCCGCAGCAACCCTACATCTTCAACACCAGCGCGGCCAAGAACATCCGCTTTGCCCGTCCACAGGCTCTTATCGCCGAGATTGAAACCGCTGCCGAGCGCGCCGGCGCACATAGTTTTATCGGCTCGCTTCCACAGGGATACGACACCATTTTAGGGGAAGGAAGCTCGCGCCTTAGCGGCGGTGAGGCGCAGCGAATCGCAATCGCACGTGCATTTCTCAAAGAGTCGCCGATCATCATCCTCGACGAGGTAACCGCTCATTTAGATGCAGAGATAGAAGCCGAGGTCCTGGATAGCCTTCGCGATCTACTTGCAGGACGCACCGCGCTCATCATCGCACATCGGCTGCGAACCGTGATACGCGCCGACGAGATCCTCGTTCTCTCTCGGGGTCAAATTATTGAGCGCGGAACCCATGAAGAGCTTCTTCGGTCTCAGGGTTTATATGCCGAAATGATCGCCGCGGGAGGCGCGTCGTGAGAGGCACAGCCCGCCGTCTTCTGGAACTTTCTATTCCCTTCACAGGGAGAATCGCGTTTTCTATGCTGCTCGGCGCTCTCACCGTTGCTGCTGGAATAGGTTTGCTAACCACTTCGGCCTACCTCATCGCCCGCGCAGCACTCCATCCTTCCATCGCTGAACTTCAGGTGGCAATTGTGGGCGTACGCTTCTTCGGCATCACCCGCGGGGTTTTTCGCTATTTGGAGCGGCTTCAGACCCACGATACTGCTTTCCGTCTGCTCGCCAGACTACGGGTGTGGTTTTATGAACACCTAGAACCGCTGGCCCCGGCGCGATTGTTGACCCAGCGCAGCGGCGATCTATTGAGCCGCATCGTCGCCGATGTAGAAACTCTGCAGCACTTCTTCTTGCGTGTGATCGTTCCACCGGGCGTTGCCATAGCGATGATCTCCGCGGTAACTTTTTTCATGTCACGCTTCGACATCTGGCTGTCTGTGCAGTTGCTGTTTTTCCTGCTTTTCGCTGGTTTGGCCATACCCCTCCTTACAAACCGAATGGCAAGACCGTTCGGCGTGAGGGAAGTCGAGGTGCGCAGCGATCTAAATGCCGCACTCGTCGACGGCGTTCAAGGGAACGCCGACATCCTGGCCTTCGAACAAGGGCCTGCCCATCTTGACCTGGTGTTCAATTTGACGACCGACATCGCCGGTACGAGGGAGAGGAACGCCTGGGTCGCTGGTCTATCCACCGGTCTCATCGGGCTTACAACCAATCTTGCCGTGATGGCAACAATACTGCGTGCGGTACCGCTCGTTCAATTCGGGATACTGGAAGGATATCTACTTGCCGTCGTCGTCATCGCCACGATCGCCAGTTTCGAAGCGGTCGCGCCCCTGCCCGACGCGTTTCAACACCTCGAGAGCAGCCTCACTGCAGCCAGGCGTCTTTTTGATATCGTCGACGCGCCGCCTGCAGTGGCAGATTCAGAATCGCACATATTATTACCGGAGTCGACCCAAATTCACGCCTCGAAGCTCACCTTTCGCTACGCTGACGATCTTCCATCGGTGCTGCGAGAGGTCGATTTCGATATCGCTCCGGGGCGTATTCTCGCTGTTATTGGACCGAGCGGATCAGGCAAGTCCAGCATCGCTCATTTGCTGCTCAGATTCTGGGACTACTCAGAGGGTCAAATCTTGCTCGGTGGAACGGATCTGCGCTCACTTAGACTCGAAGAACTTCGCTCTTTATTCAGCGTGATCTCACAGGATACCTATCTCTTCCACGGCAGCATCCGTGATAACCTTTTATACGCAAAACCCGATGCAGGAGATACCGAAATCTTCGCCGCGCTCGAGCAGGCTCAGCTCCTCGCCTTTGTACACACCCTGCCTCATTCCCTCGATACGCCGATCGGCGAGCGCGGTCTGATGCTCAGCGGAGGTGAAAGACAGCGTCTTGCCATCACCCGCGCCCTGCTCCGCGATGCTCCAATATGGATCGCCGATGAACCAACTGCGAACCTCGATCCGTTAACCGAGAATGAAGTCATGCGCTCGCTAAAAGGGTTAATGCGCAAACGCACATCGCTTCTGCTCACACACAGGATGATCGAATTGGAGGATGTCGATGAGATACTCGTGCTCCAAGAAGGGCGAATTGCTGAACGAGGTGACCACAACCATCTATTAAAGACGCATGGTCTTTACTACCGCATGTGGTCTCACCAACGCCAGGCTGACGGGATGGAAATCACCTGACAGGAGACCAGAGCGAGCATAACCCACCCATTACCGCCAGTGATCGTCCGCAATTACTAAGCGAATGCAATAGCTACACGGCAATTACCGACCCGAAAAGCGGAAGCAATCGACGAGGTGGTCGTCTATGATGCCCACCGCCTGCATGAAGGCGTAGCAGATTGTGCTCCCAACGAACTTGAAGCCCTCCGCTTTAAGCGCCTTCGACATCGCCTCTGACTGCGAATTGGTCGTTGGGATATCCTGCCAGGTTTTCGCCAAGGGTCCCTTAAACGTCTTGCCTTCCGTGAAAGACCACAGGAAATCTGCGAAGGAACCGGACCGATCCATGATACCCAGGTAAGCCTGGGCGTTGGTGATCGCCGCGTTGATCTTGAGCTTATTGCGGATGATTCCAGCATCCGCCAGTAAACGCGCCCGATCCTGATCGTTGTAATTAGCGATACGTTCGGGATCGAAGCAGTGGAAGGCGCTGCGGAAGTTCTCCCGCTTGTGGAGGACAGTGCGCCAGGAGAGGCCAGCCTGGAAGCTGTCGAGGAGAAGATGCTCAAAGAGCAGGCGGTCGTCGTACACAGGGACGCCCCACTCTTCATCATGGTATTTCTCCATGAGCGGGTCGCCCGTCCCAAAGCAGCGTTGATTTTCTTCCATTGATAAGCTTTCCTCCGTTTGCTCGAATAGATATTAAACTCACCCTGACAATTCTGGTGGCAGTTTCCGGTAACTACATCAATCCTTTGCAGCTTGCTGAGTTGCCATCATCGCCCTTGCCTGCACTTCCTGCTTCTTGTAGGCGATGATCTTGAGCAAATCATTGAGCCATTTTGTCCCGCCGGTGACGAACAGCCCCGTCAGGATGATATCCAGCCAGGGCATGCGCGTGATCCCAAACGGGCGCAGGATGCGCAGGCCGAGACCCAGCGTCAGGAGCAAGCCGACGACCAGCGCAACGGCACTCAGTATCCACTCCTTGTGCGGCTTGATCACCTTATCCAGAATTGGATCCAGCAATTCAATCAACTGCTGCAGGGCGAAACTGACGATGAAGACTGGACCTAGAGATTCAACGAGTGGGTTCATCATGTTGCCACCTTTCTCTTCAAGGGATCAAGTGGAGATAGCCCCAAACCGGAACCGTGATTCAGAAGAAGGTCTCCATGGTTGCACCCTTAGTGTACAAGATTCTT
Source organism: uncultured Anaerolineales bacterium (assembly GCA_965363875.1). Taxonomy (GTDB): domain Bacteria; phylum Chloroflexota; class Anaerolineae; order Anaerolineales; family E44-bin32; genus E44-bin32. The sequence continues at coordinate 2,978 of CBDTTY010000022.1, read as the reverse complement.
AAGCTCTGGTCTCTTATGATTAAATTTTAACTGTTGAGGTAGTTCGAGGTAGATTTGAGTATTTACGGCTTGATTACTAAAGACGAAAAGGGATCGGTGGAGATGGTTTTGAAGAAATGAGAAGAAAAACGTTTTAGCTCTTCAATCGAATCACCGTCACGCCCTCGCCCCCTTCCCTCGCGCTGCCGGGCTCGAAGGAGGCCACATAACGATTGCCCTGAAGAGATTCCCGAATAGCCTGGCGTAACTTTCCGGTGCCCTTGCCATGGACCACGCGAATGAAGGGCAAGCCGGCCAGATACGCGGCATCGAGGCGCTGCTCCAGCACCTCAAGGGCTTCTTCGACGTTTAGTCCTCGTAAGTGGAGTTCCAGCGGGGGCGCGGCGGTTGGCAGAGCGGTCGTCCGGGTGGCTTCCATGCGCTGGTTCATTTCCTTCTTTTCCGGTCCCGGTTCGTTATGAAGGGAGAGTTCATTGAGCCCGGCGCGCACCCGCAATCGCCCAATCTGCACTTCCGCCTTTGAGTCTCCAAGATCCGTTACGACCCCTTCGGCGTCAAGTGTCCTCAAATAGACGCGATCGCCAAGTCGGATAGGGCGATGCGGGGCTTCATGGGCCGGTTCGGGTTGAAAGACTGATTCCTCGAGATCCTCCACCAGCGCCTCAAGATCATCCGCGACCGAATCGAGTCCTTCCAACGATTGGCTGGCGCCTTCCAGCCGGCGCCGGAGAAGTGTCATTTCCTCGCGGACAACGTCTAGTTCCTCCAGTGCATCCTCGCGCGCCTGCTGCATAAGTTCCTGGCGTTCTACTTCAATATCATCGAATTGTCGTCGCAGCTCGACCTGCAGCTGCTTTCCCTTATCCCGCTCTTCCTCCGCTTCTATTCGGACCGTGCGCGCTAAATCACGTTCTTTGTGGATCTCATCTAGAAGCGCATCAGCGGTCAGCTCTTCAGGGGAAACCATCGAGCGGGCACCCTTAACGATTTTCTCATTAAGACCCAATCGACTGGCGATCGCCAGCGCGTTCGACCGCCCAGGAAGACCGATCGTCAAGTGGTACGTGGGCTGAAGGCTTTCGATATCGAACTCCACGCTCGCGTTGCGTACGGCAGTGGTGCCGTGCGCAAATATTTTCAGCGCAGAGAAATGTGTCGCTACGATAGTCGTTACCCTACGATCGAGGAATTCTTGAAGAAGGGCTTGCGCGAGAGCAGCGCCTTCCTGTGGATCGGTTCCGGCGCCAAGCTCATCGAGCACCACGAGCGATCTATCCCCAGCCTTAGCCAGGATGCGGATGATGTTGGAAATATGCGCCGAAAAAGTTGACAGGGATTGCTCAATCGACTGCTCATCTCCGATATCGGCGTAGATCGCGTCGAAGAGCGAGAGTTCAGAGCCGGAGGCAGCCGGAATATGCAGTCCGCACTCCGCCATCAACACCAGCAACCCGGCTGTCTTGAGCGTTACCGTCTTCCCCCCCGTGTTGGGTCCAGTAATTACGAGTATGTACGTGTCCGGGTCCAGGATCAAATCAATGGGGACGACACTCCCGGGATCCAGAAACGGATGGCGCGCCTGAATGAGTTTCAATGTCGAGCCAGGATGTTTTCCACCCGATAGAGGCTCAAAAGGGCGCAGGACAGGCTCGTTGGCCCGCAATGTCTCGGCATAGCGCGCCTTGGCAAAGGCTAGATCCATTCGCGCAAGCGCTTCGACCGTATTGCGGATGCTTTCAGATTGCTCGCCCACGAGGCTCGATAGCTCTGCCAGGATGCGCCGAATCTCATCCCGTTCCGCGAGCTCGAGTTCGCGGACTTTATTGTTAAACTCCACCACCTGCAGCGGTTCCACAAAGAGGGTGGCCCCTGAGGCGGACTGATCGTGGACCACACATTTCAAGCGCCCCTTAAACTCTGCTCGCAGCGGGATTACAAAACGCCCATCTCGTTGGGTGATGATCGGCTCCTGGAGTATGGGGACAATTTTGGGATTGCTGATCAAGCGTTGCAGTTTAGATGTCAATCGGTCATGCGCATGGCGCAAGTCGCGGCGGATCGCGCCCAGCGATTCCGATGCGCCATCAACCACATCTCCATGTTCGTCGAGCGCTTTTGAAATGCGATCAATTAACCCCGGTGCAGGTTGAAATTCGAGCGCAATGCGGCACAGTTCAGGATACGAATCCTCCTCCTTTTCGAAGTGCCTGCCCATCGTCCTCGCCGCGATCAAGGTGCTTTTTACATCGAGCAACTCCGAAGCTTCAAGGACAGATCCCCGTGAAGCTGCTTCAGCCAGGGAGCGAATGTCATGCGCACCGCCTATGGTGAGATCTATCTTGACGCTCAACAGCAAACGAGCTTCCGTCGTCTCTGCTAGACGGCTTGATACGTCCTCGATGTCGTTGCTTGGGATAAGCGATCTGGCGAGCTCTTTGGATGCGGAAAAGGCGGCCCGATTGGCAAGTTGCTCAAGAACGGCCGATAACTCAAGTGTTTGCAGGTCTTTGGTATCCATCGTCGGCAGTGTAACACGATTTCATGTGGAATCATTCAAGGAACCAGCTCAAGAAAGTTGGTGCGCAATAAGCCCATTGTGATCCCCATTCGCAACTTATTTCATAGCTAATATCAAATTCAGGAATATAATGTGAGAAGTATTGTGCCTTTTTATTTGCGCCGCAGACAATCCATACGCTAGTCAGCAGTGCTTTGAGAGACGCATCGATGTCCGATTCATCACCCTCTCCACCTAAACAAGATCCTTCGTTGCAGCCTCTACTGCGCAGTATCCTGCTGGAGATTGCAATCTATGTTCCTATTGTTGCTGTCTATTTTTGGTTGATTCTACGTTACGTGGGCGATAAATTTGCCTCGCTCTACCAGGATTCCTTGGCCCTTTATGCCATCGCCGCGACCCTCGCCATCCTTATCCAGGGGGTGTTGCTAGAAAGGCTCACATCCTGGTTGCTGCGGCG